>CANJNJ010000010.1 GCA_947474995.1 Opitutaceae bacterium
CCGCCGCCGGCGAGCCCGAGCGCGCCCGGTTGTTTACGCGGTTCGTCGAGGAGTTCGAGTCGACGCACGAAAAACACGCGTCGTCGTAGGAGGGGCTTTATGCCCCGATTTTTTTCGGTCCGATTTTTCGGTCCCGGATTTTCGGTCCGATTTATTCCCCGATAGGTCGCGGGATAAACCCGATCCTAGGGCAAGCCGACCCGACACCCGCCTCGCCGCGGTTTGACATTCCCTCGGCGGCCTTCGGAATTCGGCCTTTCATGCCGGCTGACCCAGTCTTCACTCTTGCAGATCTTGCCACGTGGCGGCGCTCCGGCACGTCTTTCGCCGTGCTCGGCCATCCGATCAAGCACTCGATCAGCCCGCCGATGCAAAACGCCGCGCTGGCCCTGCTGGCGCGAACCGACGACCGCTTTGCCGACTGGCGCTACTTTCGCTTTGAGATTCACCCCGACGATCTCCCGCGTGCCCTCGAACTGCTCCACGCCAAGAAATTTCTCGGGGTCAACCTGACCGTACCACACAAGATTATCGCCTACGATCGCATCGCGGAAATTGATCCCGCCGCCCGGCCGGTCGGCGCCGTCAACACCCTGCGCTGGTCCGCGCGCGGCTGGCAGGGCTTCAACACCGACGGCTATGGTATCGCGATGGCCGCGAGGGAAACGCTGGGCCACGACCTGGCCGGCACTCCGGTTCTGCTATTGGGCGCGGGGGGCGCCGCCCGCGGCGCGGGAGTAGAGTGCCTGCAGCGCGGCTGCGCTTCGCTTTGGATCGCCAATCGCACCCGGGAAAACCTCGATCACCTCCTCGAGATACTCGCGCCGCTCGCCGGGAAGATTCCGGTCAACGGTTTTGCGCCGAATCATCCGCCCGCGAATCTTCCCACTGGCCTGCTGGTGGTGAACGCGACCAGCGCCGGTCTCCACGAAAGCGATCCCTTGCCCATCGAACTTCGCGCGCTGCCGCGTCCGGCCGCGGTGTTCGACATGATCTACAACCCGCCGCGCACGCCCTTGCTTCGGGCCGCTGGCGAACTCGGCCTGCCCCATGCGAACGGCGTCAGCATGCTCGTACATCAAGGGGCCAAAGCGCTCGAGATCTGGAGTGGGGTGCCCGCGGAAAAGACCGCCGCCACGATGTCAGCCGCGGCGCGCGCGGCCCTTGGGAAATATGGGTAGGAGCGGGTTTATCCCGCGATGGGGCGGGGCCTGAAGCCCCTCCTGCAGTAAAACGGATCGCTTGCCAGTCGTTCGTTCGCTGGCGAACGTGGCCGCCGCCCGCCTACCCGATGACGCTCCTGCCGTATTCCGAAGTTGCCGCCACCTTGCCGTGGTTCTTCCCGACCGTGGCGCTTATCCTCGGTGCCTGCGTGGGAAGTTTTCTCAACGTGATCATTTATCGCCTCCCCAAGGAGGAATCGATCATTACGCCCCGCTCCCACTGTGGCTGCGGCCAGCCGATCCCGTGGTTCGATAACCTCCCCATCCTTTCGTGGCTCCTCCTCCGCGGCCGGGCACGCTGCTGCGGACGCGCATTTTCCTTCCGCTACCCGTTTGTGGAATTGCTGACGGCGCTGCTCTTTCTCGCCTGCTGGCTGAAATTCCCGCCGCTCGTCGCGGTGGCCGGCTGGTTTTTTCTCAGCTGCCTCGTCGCCGCGACGTTCATCGATCTCGATCACATGATTATTCCCGATGTGTTCACGCTCGGGCTCGGCGTCGCGGGGGTTCTGCTCTCGGTGCTGATCCCCGCGCTGCACGGTCGGCAGGAGGGTTTCTTCGTCGTCGACAGCCTGCGGGCCGGCGCGACGTCCGTGCAGGGACTGTTCGTCGGCTCCGGCCTCGTGCTGTGGATCGCGTTGCTCGCCGAGGCGGTGCTGAAGAAGGAAGCGATGGGTTTTGGCGATGTGAAGTTCGTCGGCGCGATCGGCGCGTTCTGCGGCTGGCAGGGCGCAGTCTTCGCGGTGTTCGGCGGCGCCGTCGTCGGCACGCTCTGGTTCGCCGTGGCCTGGAGCTGGGAAAAAATCACGGGCCGCCGCTCGGTCGTCGCGCCGCCGTCTGAAACCGCCGAAGGCGAGGCGGCGCCACTCGCGTTCGGCGCCCACGTCCCGTTCGGCCCGATGCTCGCCATCGCCGGCGCTCTCTATTTTTTGTTCGTCCGCCCCTACGCCCTCGCGTGGGTCGCGGATGTTTCCGTGCTGTTTTGAAACTCGATTTCATAATTGCCGGCGTCGCCCGCGGCGGAAGAAGCGGGATTTTTCGCGGTCCCACCGAGTCATCCGGCCCTGCCCTCCCGGGCAGGACTACGAAAATCGGCTCAAGCGCGCTCGGCCTCTCCGCCGGGTTGGCCGGTTGGGCCGCCGAAGGCGCGCCCGAGACCCGGTAGGTACTGGCGCCCGGTGGCACCCTCCGCGTCGCGGTCTACCCCGGCAGTCCCACCTCGCTGGTCCGTACTCCCGGCTGCGAAGAAATGCGCGGCCGGGCGTGCGCATCGGCGTCTTATTGGGCAGCACGTCGCAAGGCGTGCTTGGGCACGAGCTGAAGCAGGCCCGAGTGGTCCCCGCCCCTTCGCTGGCGGCCGCGGCGGAAATGCTGAAGCGCAGCGAACTCGACGCCTTGCCCACCAACAAGGCCGTCCTGTTCGAGTTGGCCGACGGCTTGCCTGGTGCGCGCGTGCTCGCGGGACGCTGGGGCCTGGAACATCTGGCCATCGCCGTGCCGAAAGGTCGCACGGTCGCGGCCCCTTACCTGCGCGACTTTGCCGAGTCCGTGACCCGAGAAGGACTGGTGCAATCCGCCGCCAACCGCGCCGGCCTGCGCGGCACGGCCGAGACGCCGTAGTTTGGAGTGCGGCAATCCGGTGTCGCAATTTTACACCCGGAGGAGACGAGGCTCGTCCCCGACGTTATTCGAACGCGCGCCGTGGCAACGCCTGGGCGTTTTCGTCATCTATTAGATGACAAGTTGGTCGGAGTCGCATCCGAATATCCCGGGGCAGTGGTGCCGCGCTACGTCCAACCTCAGGGCCAAGGAGCCTTCCATTTTCGGTGGTAAATGAGTTTCGCGGTCGAAACGTCAGAAAAAGTGTCCGGCTATTTACCCGCCCCGATCTCCGCCAGCGATTAATTGCTCGGTGACAACCAAGGCGACGAGCAACGTGAGAACCACGACAGCTGCGATCACGACCGCCCTTTCTCCGAAGGAATGCGGGCGCCGAGGAACGCTTCGAGTTCGGCGGCCCCAAAGTCGGCGAGAATTTCCCCCGACCAGTCGAGAACCGGCGCTTTCGTCGGTCCCGCGAGGCGCTGTATTTCGGCGGCGGCGGTGGTCGCGTTCGTCACGCTCCGTTCTTCGTAAACGATGCCCCGGCGATCGAGGACCTCGCGGGCCTCGACGCACCAGGGGCAGCCGATCTTGGTGTAGAGAATGGGACGGACGTTTTTCATGAGTGAATTTTCGATTTAAGCGTGGCGTGCATCGCGGGCGTCAGGCCGCGGCCCCAACGAGCGAAAGGCGGCGGGGAGCGCCCGGCTACCAACGGCGATGACGAGCGCGACACCGCTGAGCATTGCCGCCACCGCGAAGGTGATCCGCATCCCGGTGGCCACGGCCGCGGGCAGCGCTGTCGTGATGTCAGTCGCCGCCGAGGCGAATGCGAACACGGCGCCCATCACGGACGCACCCGTCACGAGCCCGAGATGGCGCGAGAGGTTGAGCAGGCCGGAAAGCACCCCGCGCTGTTCCGGTCCGATATCGGCCATGACGGCCGTATTGTTGGCCGTCTGGAAAAGCGCATAGCCGATGGTAATGATGACGATGGGGGCAACGTAGCCGGGAACGCCGAGTGTCGCCGGGATCAGGGATAATGCGAAAGACCCGACCGCCAGGCCGACGAGTCCTGCCATGGTCAATCGTTGCGCCCCAAAGCGGTCGGCCAGGCGACCCGCCGGCACGCCGGTCAGGGCGGCGGCCAGCGGACCGACCGACAAGACGAGTCCGACCAGAGCCGCGTCGAGACCCAGGGCCCGGGAAAGATAGAACGGCCCCACCACTAGGGTCGCCATCATCACCGTCGAGACCAGCGCGCTCATGGCGAGGCTCGCGCGGAGTACGGGATCGCGGAACATCGCCAACTGGATCAGTGGCGACGCTACCCGCGCCTCCGTAAACACGAAGAGGCCAAATCCGAAAGCGGCCGCACCCAGCAGGGCCACATTGAGCGAACCGAAACGGCCGCGCCCCAGGGTCATGGCGAGGGCATAAGCCGCGAGCGTCAGGGCCAGAAGCAGGGTGCCCAAGGGATCGAACCCGGCCCGATTCGTCCCTGTACTTGGGCGATCAACGGGCAGGTAGCGACGCGCGAGAAAAAACGTCAGCACCCCCAGTGGAACGTTGACGAGAAAAATGGCCCGCCAGCCGAGACTGGCGATGAGCACGCCGCCGAGTGTTGGCCCGAAGGCCGTGCCGATCGCTGACATCGTTCCCAGCAACCCCATGGCGCTGCCGATCCTGGCCTTCGGCACAGTCTCCCCGACAAAGGCAATGGTGAGGGCCATCATGACGGCCGCTCCGAGGCCCTGCACCGCCCGGGCGGCAATCAGCACCCAGAGCGCGGGCGCGAGCCCGCAGAGGACCGAGGCCATCGTAAGCAGCGAGATCCCGGCGAGGAGCAGCCGGCGGCGACCGGTGAGGTCACCGAGTCGGCCGACGCCGACGATCAGCGTGGTGATGGCAAGGAGGTAAGAGAGGACGACCCATTGGACTTCCTGGAAAGTGGCGGTGAAAACCTGGCCCAGCGTCGGCAGGCCAACATTGGCGATGCTGGTGCCGAGCGAAGATAACAACAGGGAGAGCGAAAGGCTGGCGAGCGCACCGCGAACCGAAGGCGTGCGTTCCGCCCCTTCCTTCCCGGCCTTAATCCGTTCCGCCGCGATCGTCTTCAACATGGGCCGGACTGTAGCCCAAGAGCTGACATAGCGGAAGACACACCGTTTGCACTTAATACGTGCGTTTGACGCCTCCTCACGCCCCAACTGTGCTAGGGTCCACTCATGTCCCGACCCGACCTAAACCTGCTGGTCACTCTCGAAGTCCTACTGGCCGAAGGCAGTGTGGCGCGCGCCGCCCAACGATTGCGCCTCAGTCCGTCGGCGATGAGCCGGGCGCTGGCGCGATTGCGCGAGACGACGGGCGATCCCCTTTTGGTCCGCGCGGGGCGCGGCCTCGTGCCCACCCCGCGCGCGATCGAACTCCGCGAGCGTGTCAGCCAGGTCGTGCAGGACGGAGAGGGCGTTTTGCGCCCGGCCGGAAAGGTCGACCTCCCACATCTGGTTCGAACGTTCACGCTGCGGACCAGCGAAGGCTTGGTGGAAAATTTCGGACCCGCCCTCATTGCTCGGGTCAGCCGGGAGGCTCCCGGCGTGCGCCTGCACTTCGTGCAGAAGCCCGACAAAGCCAGCACGGCCCTGCGCGAAGGGATCGTCGATCTGGAAACCGGCGTGGTGGGGGCGACGACCAGTCCTGAGTTGCGGGCGCAGGCGCTGTTCCGGGATCGGATCATCGGCGTGGTACGCAAGGGACACCCACTGAGCCAGGGCAAGATGACGTCCTCCCGCTATGCGTCCGGCCGGCACATCGGCGTCGCGCGGCAAGGTCTCGACAAAGGTCCGATTGATGAAGCCTTGGAGCCGTTTGGGCAGGCACGGGAAATCGTCGTAATCGTCGGAGGGTTTTCGACTGCGCTGGCCCTGGCGCGGGGCTCCGACTTGATCGCCAGCGTTCCCGAGCGGCACACGGGAAATCTGCGCGCGGGCCTGCATAGTTTTTCCCTTCCGGTCCCCACGAAGGAGTTCACGGTTTCATTGCTTTGGCACCCGCGGCTGGATTCCGATCCGGCTCATCGCTGGCTGCGCGACCATGTTCGGCAAGTCTGCACGGCGACCAAGAGCGGCTGATGGGAAACAGAGCGGCGCCGGGTCGCCGCACTCCAAAACATGACGACAACAGCGAGCCTGCAAATGCGCCCGGTTGCTGACCGCGATACTTGCCGAGCATCACGACTTGCCGGCAAGTCCGGGATGTCGTGGCCGCAGCGGGTCGGTCGAATCCTAGGAAATCATCGCTGGGGCAGCGGGAGCGAATAGAAGTATCCGTCCTCGGCTCCAATCACGAGAGTCGGGCCAGGTTCTCCCCGCCAGTGCGCCACCGTCGGTGTGGTGGAGTGGGCCGCCAAGAGCTGTGGATGCACCGGTCCCGCATCCTTGAAGTGCCAGAGCCCGTCCGCCATGCGGCCGAGTCCCCGCAAGACGTTTACGTTCGTGTCGCTGTTGACCAGGAGGTCGAGGATGCCGTCGTGGTCCCAATCGTAGAAACAAAAGGTGCGGCGCCCGCTGCCGCCAGCAGCCCGTTCATTCAGGCGCAGTAACCCGGCCACGTTGTTTTGTGGGCGGCCGCCGCCATCGTAGGCGGAGATCCCCTCACCCCAGAAGACGCGCTTCGGCGGCAGGAGTTCCAGCCGGCCATCCGCCGCGCGACGGCGCTCGAAAAACGCGAGGTAGCCTTCCTGGTCAAGCATGACGAGGTCAGGCAGGCCATCAGCGTTCCAGTCGATGATCGCCGGGGTCGTACGCCACTGGGTGACAAGTTCGCGGCCAGCGGGCTTCCACCACGTCCATGACGGTTTCGGCGTCGGGCCCGGCCCAGCGACCTCCACGGGTTGCGGGGCGGCGAGCCGGGGGGCGATACGAGTGCCGATGTTCTTGTAGAAAAGAATCCGGCCCCAGATGCCGTTAGTCACGATGTCGGGCAGGCCGTCGCCGTCCCAATCCGCGACGCTCAGGTTGGTGTAGCCCCACTTCGCTTCGGCCGGTCCCTGAATCGAACCATTGGGTCCGGCCTGCTCGCGGATCACGCGGCCACCGGCCGAGAGATGGACAGGGGCAGCCCAACGCACCGGGTTGCCCCCGAGATTCTTGATGAATCCGACATAGCCGGCGGTGTTGCCGACGATGAGATCCTCCAGCCCGTCGCCGTCCCAGTCAAAACTGACGGGAGCGGCCAGGGCGCCGAATTTCACGTTCCCCGCTTCCTGGCGGAAATAGCGCGGCGGCAGAAACTGCGGCAGTCCGTCGACGACGGTCCCCGTGTTCTCGATGAAAGCGACGCGGCCGTCCTCGTCGCCGACCACGAGATCCAAGTCACCGTCTCCATCGAAATCCACGGCAACCGGAGTGATCATACACAGGTCCATGTGGAGCGGCTGACCGGCCACCATCAATCGCCGACCGGGGGCGTAGCGTGGCGCCGTCCGGGTGCCGACATTTTCGAAGAACGTGAATCCGTCGAGAAACTCGCCACAGATCAAATCGAGCTTTCCGGTGCCGCGGAAGTCGCCGAAGCACGGTGCCGGCGCGCCAAAGACTTCAATCGCTTTGCCCTCCGTCGTCCGGATGAGTTCGGGTAATCCGTATTTGTGCTCTGAGGCCAAGCCCACGCTGGGGAGCACATAAACGAAACCGCGCAGGGGGCCGTTTTTCCACCGGCCGCGTTCGTCCCAGGCATCGTCCCAACCATAGTCCCCCCAATAATCGATGCCGACCACGATGTCCTGCTTTCCATCGCCGTCATAGTCGGCGAATTTCCATTGATTGCTCCGGATGCGGCCTTCTCCGGGATGAATCTTCTGGGGATCTCCGAGCGTGACCGGATGGGCGAATGCGCTCCGTTTGAAGTCGGGATACATCGCACCGGTCGTGGTGACAATCGGCTGCCCGCCGACAAAGGAGACCGCGGGGGATGGACCGTTATTCCACCCGGCGTAGGTGGTGTCACCGATTCTTTGCGCCGGCGCGAAGAGCGGTAATTTGGTTACCGGATCGATCGACCCCGTGTTACGGAAGAAATAGACCCCGTTGGACGGATGATCCGGACAGACCACCACGAGATCCATGAGGCCGTCCTCGTCATAATCCATGGGCAAAGGCCAAGCCCAGAGGCCGACACCGAGGTCGGTGAGCAGGCCCGGATTATTGTAGGCCAGCCGCGACATGGGCTGGTCGGCCGCGCGCCCGGCCGGCAGCAACAACCACAAGGCGAAGAGCGTGGCGGCGATGGGCAGGCGGGCGTTCACGTTCACGGAGCGCATTTTATTCATTCGCCGCTAATCATGGGCAGGTCAGCGGTGCCGTGCAAATTGACCAAAGTGTTCCCGTACCCGGGCGGCCGGACAGGCCGTCCGGCGAGCCCAAGTTCGCGACCGGCCGCTGCCGGTTCCGCGAATTGTCCGCAGCCATAACGATCAAAACTGCGTCGAGACGCTGAACCGGTACGTGCGCGGCGGTTGGTCGCGTGTGATGAGGAACGGGGCGTTGGTGAGATTCGTCACCATCAGGTCGAAGTTGTAGTTCCGCCATCCATAACCGGCACCCAAATCGTAGCTCTTCTGGCTTTCCGGGATTTGGGCGAGGCCAAAGCCGGTGATCTGTGTCAGGACCGGGCCGATGGCCGTCACGCCGCCCTTTACCTCCCAGCCCTGTTCCTTTTTGTCGCGGAAACTGTATTTCAGGAAAATATTCGCATTCCAGTCCGGCGCGAACCGGAGGGGAATCCGGCCGGGATTGGAGGCGGTGGTCCAACCCTTCGCATTCTGCTGACCGGTGAAGCCCTGGCTGGTGTTCAGGTCCGTGTAGTTCGCAATGACCGAGAGGTGGCTGGTGAGGGCACCGTAGGCGGTCAATTCCCAGCCTTTCGACCGGGCACCATTAATGATGGAGACGGTACCAAACGTGACGTTCTGCCCCTGGGAGACGCCGTTGCTGAGCGTGTTGATGGTCGCCCCCGCCTTCACCATCTCCCAATAGGTCAGGGTGAAGGAGAGTTTGCCGTCAAGCGCCTCTCCCTTCACGCCCATTTCCTTGAGTTCCGCGTAGGGAGAGACCGAAAAGAATTCGGTCAAACGGGGATCGCCCGCAATGAGGCCATTATAGCGCGAGAGCGTCGCCGGAGGATCGTTCTGCAGGCTCTTGACCGCGTAGAGAGCGAGCTTGGGCAGAATCTTGAACGTCGCGCCGTAGCGGTAGGAGTTAAGCGTGGTGTTGGCGCTGCTGGCGATCAGACCGGTCAGCCGGTTGCGCGTGGCCGTGTAGCTGTGGTCCCCGCGCAGGCCGCCGGTCAGCAGGAGCCGGTTCTTGAACAGACCCACGTCCTGCTGGATGAATTTGCCGAAGCTGTAGGAACCGGCCGACGTCGAACTGGCGAGGGGCAGGTTGGGCACGCGGCCGTTGTAGTACGAAGCACTGTAGCCCGCGGCCTTGATCGCGGCCATGTTCAGGGTGTTGAAGGGAGCGTTGGGCACGCCATTGAGGAAGACATCGGCTTGGGATCCGTCGTCGTAGGAGTAGCCGATCATCGTCGTAGCCGAGACGAAGTCCTGGAAGGAATATTTCGCGACCAAGTCGCCCTGATAGGTCTCGCCGTGCCGCCAGCCCCGGGCCGCCTGCGACTGGGAATTCACGATCGTCTTCGTGTTGTCCTCGCCAGTGTAGTAGAATTGATCGTAGTTGAAATAGCGAAGGTTCGCGACCTGCCGGAAGAACAGCCAGTTCGCGAACTGGTGGGTGAAGAAGAGCGTCCCGGCCGCGACCTTGTCCTTGTCCGGCGAGTCGGGCCCCGCGATGTTGAAGTTGTAGGGCAAGCCCAGTGCCGTGATCGGATCCGTCGAGTTGTTGAAGATGCTCACCAGCCGGCGCGCCTTCTCGGGATACACGGCAAACCCGTGCCCCTCCTCGCGGGTCGGAGTGTTCAGGCTCAGAAGTTCGGACGCGAAGACCAGATCGGTCTTCGGCGCGATCTGCCACTTGGCCGATGGATAAATGCCATAGCTTTTGATCTTCTGAAACTTGATGTAGTCCTCACCGTCGGACCAGAAGCCCGCCGCCCGGACGGCGAAGTTCTTGTAGGCCGTCGGACTGACGTTGGAGTCGAACTCGGCGCGATGGATCAGCGAATCGTCTCCGTCGAAGCTTAGCGCGTATTTCACCGCGTGGGCATTCACGCCGATTTCAGGCTTTTTCAGGATGTAGTTCAACAGGCCGGTGCCTCCCGCCCGCCCTTGCACGGCGGACGGCGGCCCTTTGACCACTTCGAGCCGCTCATAGCCAATCAAGTCGCGCTTGGCCGCGCCCATCCGCACGCCGTCCACCGTGACCGAGCCGCCGGTTTCGAAGCCGCGGAGGCTCATATTATCGCCGTTACCGGCATACCGGTTGCGCACGAAGACGTTCGCGAGGTACTTGAAGGACTGGTCGAACGTCGTCGCCCCGATGTCCCGCCAGAATTCCTTGGTGACGATGTCGACCGATTGGGGAATATCGATGATGGCCGTATTGGTGCGCGTCGCCGTCGAGGCGGTCGACACCTTGTAGCCGGTGGATTTTTCCGCCGTGACCTCAAACGGCCTGAGCACGACCGTCTCCTCGGGGGGAGCGGGTCGGGTGGCCGGGGCTTGCGCAGACAGACTCGAAGAGGCGGCTGCAACAGACAAGGCTGAGGCCGCGCAACGGAGCAGGTTGAGGCGATTCATGGGATTTTAGTGGATGGTCAGGTGAAAAAAATGTACCGGTAGGGAACGGAAGGTCGCGGGCAAAGGAACGGTGACCCGAGGGGCTACTCTGGCGCGGGATTACAGTCAAACAGATGTAGGGCGACACCGCGGAAGTGAGGCGGAGCGATTCGCGGCGGCAGCCCTTCTAATAGGAATCCCGCCGCCGGAGCGGAGGAGACGCCGCCGGACGTTGGCGTGGCAACTCCGCAGGGCCAGGCCGCTCGAAATGAATTCGAGCCCAGCCAGCTGCTCAATCGCGGGACTCAGTTTGCACAGACGCGCCATCTGCCGTTTGCGCGGGCAGAACGGCGGGCCGCGAACCAAAGCGACGCCGATAGGTTTCGGCGACCGCCAGCGCCTGCGTCTCGCCAAACGTCTCGGTCGTCATCGCCATCACCGCGCCGCCAAAACCACCGCCCGTGAGACGCGCGCCGAGGACCTCGGGCTGCGTCACCAGCGAATCGACCAGAAAATCCAATTCGGTCGTACTATTTTCTAAGAGCGTCTGCGAACTGCGGTGCGACGCGGTGAGCAACCGTCCCACGGCGGAAAGATCGCCTTGGCGCAAAGCTTCGACCGTTGCTCCGACCCGGGCGATTTCGTCGATGATGTGCCGCGCCCGTTTGGCTGTAACCTCGGAAAGTCTTTCTCCTGCAGCGGCGAGATCCGCTGACGATGCGTCCACCAACAAACCCACGCCCAAGGCCTGCGCCGCCGCCATGCATTCGGCGTGGCGGGCGGCATAAAGGCCATCGATCAGCGCATGCTTCGTGTGCGTGTTGAAGATCCAGCATTGCGCCCCACCGGGCAACGGCACCGTCTCAAATCGCGGCCCGCGGCAATCGAAGCCGACCGGTACGGCCAGCCCGAAGCCCGGCATCGCGTCGAGCACGCCCAGGAGATAATTCACCCACGCCGTCGCGCCGTGTTGCTTCGGACAAGCGCCGGCAGGGAGTTCGACGACATCGGGGAAATGATCGCCCGCCCACCGCCAGCGGCGGTCAGCACGGGGCGCGATCGCGACTTCGACTCCCCGATCGATCGCGGCGCCCAGCACCGTGCCGCCGTTGTAGTCGCTGTGATTGCCGATGAATTCAATCCGCCCCGGCGCCCGCGCGACCAAGTGCGGGGCCCGGCCAAACCCGGCGCGAAATTTTTCGACGAAGGACGGATTCATCCTGCGATCTTCACGGAGTTTGTTTTCCGGCAGGCACGCTTCGCTGCCACTCGGGCCCGCGAATATCACCGCTACGGGAGAAGTTCCGCCTCGGTGATCTTGAAGGCGTATGCGTAGCGGCAGGGCGCCCCTTCGGGCCCGAGGTCGGGCGTCGTAATCGTGAGCGTGGTGCCGCTGATGCTCGACTTCAATTCGCCGGGGACGCCGAGCATCGTCACGATGGCGCCGGCGGGCACGGTCACATTATTGAGCACCAACTGCCGACCCGGCCAGCCGGGCGTGATGGCGTAAAGCGCACCGGGTTTCCTGGTGAAGAAGACCTTCTTCACCGCGACACCACCGCGCGGGGTCTGGCCGACTTGATCCAGCAGGCTGTATTTCACCATGAACTCCCCGTATTCCTGTTTTGGCTGCGTGCCCTCGGTCCACTGCGCCGAGCGGCCGGCCGTGCGCGTACCATAAATGGCCTCGCCGTTGACCTTGAGCCAGTCGCCGATTTCCAGGAGCCGCTGCTCCATGAGCGGCGGGATGGTGCCGTCAGCCGAGGGTCCGATATCGAGGAGGAGATTGCCACCGCGGCTCACGAGATCGACCAGCACGAGGATGAATTCGCGCGCGGTCTTGTAGTCGTCGACGCGCTCGGCGCGGTTCAGCCCATAGGAATAGGCCATGCCCCGGCTCTCTTCCCAGGCATGCGCGCCGTCTTTTAGGCCCGCGGCATATTCCGTCGTCCAGTAACCGCCGTGCTGGTGCCGCGAGTCCTTGCCCCACCGGTCGTTGATCACGACCTCGGCACGCGAAGGCGATTCGTTGAAGAGCCACGCAAGCAATTCCTCGCTCTTCCAGTCCTTCGACGGCATGTCCCACTCGCCGTCGCTGAAAATGATCGACGGCGCGTAGCGCGTGACGACGTCCTTGAACTGCGGCGTCATGTGCTCGGTGACGTAGCGGGCGCGATCTTTCAGCCAAAGCGGGTTGAACCATTCGTAGAGCGAATAATAGAAACCGAACTTCAGCCCGCGCGCGCGGGTGGCCTCGGCCAGCTCGCCGAGCAAGTCGCGCTTCGGGCCGATCTCGACCGCGTTCCACGGCCGGCCCCACGTGCGACTCGCCTCGGCACTCGGCCACAGCGCGAAACCCTCGTGGTGCTTGGAGGTCGGCACGACGTACTTGATCCCGGCGCGGGCGAAGAGATCCGCCCACTGCTTCGCGTCGAAGAGCTCGGCGGTGAACTTGGGCGCGAAGTCCTGATAGTTGAAATCGGCGCCATAATTTTTCGCGTGCCATTCCCGCCACTTCACCCACTTGGCGTCCGGACTGGTGATGCGGTTCCAGTACCACTCGGCGTATTCGCCGACCTGACCGTAGGCCGGCACCGAATAGACGCCCCAATGGATAAACACGCCGAATTTGGCGTCGAGGTACCACTCGGGCATCGGTCGCTCATCCAGCGAGGCCCAGTTGGGCTCGTAGCGCCGCTCTGCCGCGAAGCTCGGATGCCCGGCGAGCGAAGCGAAGAACAGCGCGAGGAAGAACAGAGGCCGGGACGGAAGGTTCAGCTTCATTGGGATTGGCTAAACGATACGCGAGTGGCGGCTCCGGTCAGGCTTGATTTTCAGTCACCTTATCCGGCGCGGTCTTTTCCTCACCGCAGCCGCACCCACCCCGCAGGTCAAAGGCAAGGCCCGCGGGCCTCTGCGCCGTCTATCGGGCGGAATCCCGTCTCATACCGGGTCTCGAGGTCGCGGACTAAGGTGCCCGGCCATCGGACACGAGGTCGCGGGGCCGGAGACCGGCGTTACGCCAGATTGCGCAAGTCCACCCCAGCCTTGAAGCGGATCGTTTTGATCGCGCCGATTTTCATCGGCCGCTTGGTATGCGGGTTGAAGCCGTTTCGCGCCGGGCGCACGGCCAGAGCGAAGGTGCCAAATCCCACGACCGCGACTTCTTTGTCCCGGCGCAGGCCCCGCTTCACCGCGGCGAGCACGGCTTCGGTCGCCCTTTCCGCCGCTGCCTTCGAGGTGCGGTTGCCCAACAATTTCTGTACTTCAGCAATCAGGGCGCCCTTGTTCATCGGAGGGGTAACATCGGGCGAGCGAAGAAACGTCTCTGGAGTCGGTCAAACCTTAATCGCACCAATTGAGCAGGTTCGACCATCTCACGACAAATCAACCCCCTTGTTTACCCTCCGGGGGCGGGGCCGCGAATTCGTCGGGGACTTTTCCCGACCGGCCCTGCACCACGAGATCCACTAAACGCTTCAAAGCGGCCTCGCGTGTCACACCCCGCTCGGCCGCCTGCTGGTCAGCGCGCTTCAGTAATTGCGCCGCCATCGCCTCCGCCTGCGTCCGGGGAGCACCCAGCGCCTCGCAAAACTGGGTGAGTCGTTCGAGTTCGGTCATGTGAAATGCTCCACGTGCACGGTCACCGGCCCATCCGCCGCCAAAGCCAACGCGGCGCCGCCTTGAACATGGACCAACGACAACATCGCGAGCCCGACAAATCCGCCCGCGCCGTCCGCCACCGCGGAACGAAGTTCTCCCACCGCGCGACCATTCGCAAAGAGCCGGGCCGGCAACGCCGGAATGCCGTCACCTGATCCCGTGACCGGAAGGAGACGACGCCGCACCTGCCCCATCGATTTCAGCCGCGCCATCACTTCCTGCCCCAGGTAGCAGCCCTTGGTATAAGAGATAGCCTCAGCCTCGACTCCGGCCTCATTGGGCAAATCGCCCGGCCCCAAGTCGACGGGCACCGCCGGAATGCCCGCCGTGATTCGCTCCCGCGCCACCTCTTCGCCGGTGAGTTCAGCGGCACCGGAAATTTTCTTTCGTACCCGCTCCATTTCCGCCACCGGAAAAACCCATTCCACGCTGCCCGCTTTGGTTCGGCGCCCAGGAAAAACAAAGCCACCCTCGGCGGGTCCAGTCGGCAGAGTCGTGGCTCCGCCATCAAAGAGGCTCACGCCCGCCCAGTCGGTGGTGGCGTCCGTGATGCTCACGTCGTCAGCGATGACAAAACTCTCGAGCCGCTCGCGAATCTCCTTCGCCGAGGAAAAATAGCTGCCAATCCAAAACTCATTCGGACCACCGCCACGCAGGACAAAACTGTCCGCGAGCACCTTGCCCTTCACATTCAACCAAAGCCCGTAGACCGCCGGCATTTTCCCGAGCGAGCGCAAGTCATTGGTGAACTGGCCTTGGAGAAAATTCGCCGCGTCCTCGCCGCCAATTTGCAACCAGGCCGCCGGTCGCCACCAGAAAACCCTCGAGGAAGTAGAAATATTGATGGTCATTAATTAACTATAAATAAACTATTTACAAAAGAAATGATAGATTTTGAAAACTTGATATTGACGGAAGGAATAAAAGCTCTATCTCTTAGCACGTCAGTTTAAGACTTCTCCCCGCTTAGCGGGGAGTTTTGGGGTAACTAAGAAAGCAAAGGCCGGCCGCTTAGGGGTAAGCGGCCGGCCACTTTTTTTTGGTTTGTGCCAAGCGGAAACCCTAGCTCGCGAGCAAAAGCACACCAGGCAGTTGGCAGGAGAAAGTGGGCAATACCAGACATGGCGCTTGCAGGTCGGGCCTTTACCAAGCTTTTTGCGAAGCAAAAAGCTATGCAGAAAACTTCTGACATCAATGTCGTCGAGACCCGTGCCCTGCCCTCCCCGGCCTCCCTGCTGGCAGAGCAGCCCAAGTCGGACGCCCAGGCAGAATTCGTGACTCGGTCACGCCGCGACATCCACCGGCTCATCTTTACGGACGACAAACGTTTCCTCCTCATCGTCGGGCCCTGCTCGATCCACGACCTCAAGGCCGGTCGGGAGTATGCGACCAAGCTCGCCTCACTCTCCCGGGAGGTCGCCGACCGGGTTTTGATCGTCATGCGGGTCTATTTCGAGAAACCGCGCACCACCGTCGGCTGGAAAGGCCTCATCATGGATCCGCACCTCGACGGCTCCCATGACATCGCGACCGGCCTGCGAACCGCGCGGACCTTCCTGCGCGAAGTCCTCGACCTCGGCCTCCCCACCGCCACGGAATTGCTCGATCCCATCACCCCGCAATACATCGCCGACCTGATTTGCTGGTCTGCGATCGGCGCGCGCACCGCCGAGTCCCAGACGCATCGCCAGATGGCCAGCGGGCTTTCGATGCCGCTCGGGTTCAAGAACGGCACCGACGGCTCGATCGCGACCGCGACCAACGCGATCAAGTCGGCGGCCCAGCCCCACACATTTCTCGGGATCAACCTGGACGGCGCGGCCTCGGCCATCGTCACCCGCGGCAATCCGGACTGCCACGTTGTGCTGCGCGGGGGCGCGACCGGCCCGAACTATTCGCCGACGCACATCGCGCGCACGGAGGAATTGCTAACCAAAGCGGGCCTGACGAAATCAATCCTCGTTGACTGTTCGCACGACAACTCCGCGAAGCAGCCCGAGCGCCAGCCTGAGGTGATGCGCGAACTCGAGGCCCAGATTTCAGCGGGCAACCAGTCCATCATGGGCGCGATGATCGAGAGCAACCTCGTCGCCGGCAGCCAGCCCTTCCCGCAGCCGAAGGAAAAGCTCCGCTACGGCGTTTCGATTACCGACGGTTGCATCGACTGGCCGACCACGGAAAAGCTGGTGCGAGAACTGCACACCGCCTTGGCGCCGCGCTTTAAGTAGCGCCGTGCTCGTCGTCCCGCCTTTAGGCGGAATCCGAGCGACAAAAGCGTTCCGCCTGAAGGCGGAACGACTAACCCACCCAAGTCATTCCAAGCAGACCGCGTCGGCTCTCGGCAAAAATTTCCGCTTCTACTGCCCAAGTCCCGCGCTGAATTCGTGCCTTAAAAGAAAATTCGCGTCGATTCGGGCTTCGGTCCGTCTCATCTTCTTCTCTCTCTATGAAATCCCCCATTCGCGTCGCCGTTACCGGAGCCGCCGGCCAAATCGGTTACTCCCTCCTGCCCCGCATCGCCTCGGGTGCGATGTTCGGGCCCGACCAGCCCGTCATTCTTCAGCTCATTGAGGCCCCGATCGAGAAGGCAATGAAAGCCCTCGAGGGCGTCGCGATGGAACTCGACGACTGCGCGTTTCCGCTGCTGAAGGGCATCGTGATGACCGACGACCCGAGGGTCGGCTTCAAGGATGCCAACTGGTGCCTGCTCGTTGGCGCCAAGCCGCGCGGGCCGGGCATGGAGCGCGCCGACCTCCTGAAGGACAACGGCACGATCTTTATCAGCCAGGGCCAGATCATCGATGCCGTCTCCGCCGCCGACGCCCGCGTCGCCGTGGTCGGCAATCCGGCAAACACCAACTGCATGATCGCCGCCTCGCAGGCCAAGCGCCTCACCCCTGACCGTTTCACCGCGATGGTCCGCCTCGACCAAAACCGGGCGCAGACGCAGCTCGCGAAGAAGGCCGGTGTCGACCTCACCGAGGTGAAAAACATCTTCATCTACGGCAATCACAGCCCGACGATGTTTCCCGCGTTCGCCCATGCGACGATTGCGGGCAAACCCGCCACCTCGGTCATCACCGACACCGCCTGGCTCCATGGCGCCTTCTGCGAAACCGTTGGCAAGCGCGGCGCCGCCATCATCGCCGCCCGCGGCGCCTCTTCGGCCGCGTCGGCCGCCAACGCCCTCACCGATCACGTGCGCAGCCTCGTCACGCCGGGTGCCGTGCACTCGATTGCCGTGAAGTCGAACGGCGCCTACGGTTTCGATCCCGCGGTCTGGGCCGGGATGCCGGTTCGCACCACGACGCCGGGCAGCTACGAGGTCATCACGAGCTATGTGATGGACGATTTCGCCAAGTCGAAGATCGCCACCACGAACAAAGAACTCGTCGACGAGCGCGGTTTCGTCGCCGACATGATCAAGTAAGACCTTCGGGCGAGACCGAAAGGTGGACCGTGCGCTCCGCGCGCGGTCAGGCGGTGGGCGGAGCGCACCGCCCACCCGGTAAGTCTTCGGTGGGTTAAAGCCTGACGTTTTCCCAAATGTCATCAGCAGCGCAGCGCGGAATGACAGACTTCTTTATCCGATCAGCCCGGAGAGCGCCTTGCTGATTTGGAACGCCTCGCGCACGGCGTTGAAGGCATCGATCAGTTCCGCGGGAGCTCCGGCCCGCGGAAACACCACTTCTAGAGTGGCCCCGCTGCACCGGACCTGCGCATCGACCCCTTCGACGGCGATCACGCATTCGCGGTAGTCCGACGGATAAGTCACCGTCAGGCCACCCTCGCCATCGAGGGCCTCAATCGCATCGATCACCGCTTCGACGCGCGCCCCTTGGCGGAGGGCGAAAGAAATTTCGGAGAAGCGCGATGCGAAGATGCGCCCAAATTCCGCCGTGCGCGCCAGCTCTTCGCTTTTGAGGTCGCGCAAAATTGTCACCACCGCGAAGCGGTCCGGCGCGCCCGCTTCCAACGCGTAGGAAATCTCCACCGCGAAGTTCTTCGCCGTCAGCATCGCCGACGGACTCGCCACGCTCAGCGCCACCTCCTTCCGCTTGTAGCCCAAGGCCGCCCGCACCGCCTGAAAAAGCGTTTCCGCCTCCTGCGCCAGTTCCCCGGCACAGAGCTTTCCCAGAAACGCGTGGGTCGTCGCATTGACCGCGTCGGGCAGCGTGTGATGACCTTTCTTGAATCCGCCGAGTTTCTTCACAAACCCGCCCGTCCGCCCGATAAAGCAGATGTCCGCGATAATATTGGAAGGAAGCCCGCCGGTCATTCACGGCCGAGCAAACGCGAGGCCGGAATCTGCGCCAGCTCTAATCGAACCCAAAAAACGCGATATCGCTTCGGTCTGCATCGCTTTCAACTTTCACCTCTCAACTTTCACCGGCACGAGTCCGGCTTAGTCGTCCCCCGGCGCACCCGCCGCTTCCCGCCACCGTCCCACAATTAGCGCCGTCACGTCGCGTCCGTCCTGCTCCAATCGGGCGAGGTTGGGCCGTGCCCGAAGCAACTCCCCCCGCGACGTTCGCCCCTCGACAAATTCCAACCGCCAAATTCCGCTCACGCGGACCGCCTGACCGTTGGGTTGCTCGAGATCTCCGCCGGCCACGTGGGTGCCACGCGCAAAGCCAAGTTCAAGTGTCGGCGCCGCGTCTCCAAGCGCCCGAATGTTGCCGATGTTAACCGGCCCCGAAAACCGCACGTCGGGCGCGTAAACACCCGTCATGCCGGAGCGGGCCGAAAAGACGGCGTTGCCTGCGCGCACGGCGCCAAACCGGCCAACCTGGCTCGCGATGGAAATCGAGGTGACGTGCGCCTGCCCATCGAAACCCACCGGGGAAGATGATCCCGCGAAGGATTGCGGCTGCCGGCGCGCGGCGATTACCGCCAAATTCGTCGTCTCGTCCGCACCAGTGATGGAGATCGCTGCGCCCCCTTTCATAAATGCGACCACCCGGCCATCGTCGCGTGGCACCGGGAAAAGGGGCGCCGCGTCGGCGAGACGGATCGTCATCGTCCCTGCGCCGTTAAAATCGACGTGGACCAGGCCGCCTTGCAGATCGAAAAACGCCACCCGCATGAATTTTTTCGGCGCCGCGGACACGCTCGTCACGGACTCGCACAACAGCATCTCGTCATACACCACGCGATTCGGCGCCACCCGGTTCGGTTTGATCGGAAACGTTGAACCCCGGAAATCAATGAGTTGCGTCGTCATAACCAATTCGGTCGCCGAGCCGTTACGAATGAGAAAACCCAGCTCATAAATGTCCGCCGGCACCAGCCAGCGGCGCATCGTAAAACAGAAACCGGCGTCGCGCCACTGTTCACCCGGAAACGCCGCCGCGACATCCGGTCGCGCGACCCCGGCGGTCGTCAGAATATGCCGGACCTCGCCCGACCGGAGCATGACTTGCACGTCGCCCGGACGCGAGGCCCGGCCCGCGATCGCCGCCCAGCCATCGATCGTGACCAGATTGCCGGCCACGACGATCCGATCAACCGCACTGGAGAGGTGCGTGCCAGGATGAATGTCAGGAAGCGCAAGTTCTTTCGACTGGCGGGGCATTTCAAACACCCCGCGACGCTCCGCCTCCCGAATCACGCGGGTGGCGTGCTGCGGCAGGGGATGCAGCGTCTCTTCGCCTTCGCCATCACGTCCATGGCGCACGAAGTCGGCCACCGCGCAGTCACGGGCCGCCAGCCAGCGCCTCGCGGGGCCGGCTGAGCTCACGTTGGCCGCGAGATTGAAAACGGCGAGGCCCGACACCAGCCAGAGGAATTGCCGTTCCGACCTCACGTCCGCACCGCGGCGATGCAGCGCGACGAAAAGGCCCAAGGCCCACGCCAGGGCCGCCAACACGTAATAGCGGGAACTCACGACGCCGCCGCCAAGGTTAGCCCGCCCGAGCGCGACCAACCCCAGCGCGGCCACCGCCCAGCAGGCGAGCGGCAGCGCAATCCGTTCCCGGCTGATCTCCCCACTCTTTAATTGCCAAGCGAGCAGCGATAGGAGGACAAGCCCAGCGCTCACCGCCACCGCCTGATTTCCCAAGGCCAGCGGCGCGCCCAGCAATTCCAGCCAATAAGCCAGGACGTGGACCAACCCGCCGAGCGACCAATCGCCGATGTGATGGGCCGGATTGAAGCTGAAGTCCGCGATAAAGACCGACCCCGCGACCGCGACCGCCGCCACCCAAGCCACGACCGCTCGCCGGCGCCGAGCGGCGGCGAGCACCACGGCGCCAACCGGCCAGAGCATCAAGCCGTGGGCCAGCGTAAAGGTTGCCAAACCAGCAAACGCGATCGCTCCCCAGAAAGTCAGCCAGCCACCCCGGGCCAGCCCCACGACAGCCACGGCCGCCAAGAAAACCACTTGAAAGTGATCGATCGACGACCCGGACCAGAAAAAATTTTCGAAATGTTGGAGCTGAAAGAGCAGACCCGCCAACAGCAGGGCCATGCCCCATTGGCGCGCCACCGATCCGGCGGTGCGAATCAGGAGTGCACAGAGCCCACAGAGAAATAAATTTCCGATGAGGCTAAAGAAGGCGAAATTCACCGTGCCCGTCAGCCAATAGCTGCCGGCGAGCATCAACCGGCTGGTGACCATGCGATGCTCGTTGTGCATCTCGAACAGCCAGCGAAACAACTCCTTCCCCGTGACGCCGTCATGGAGCCGCACGAGCAGCATCAGCGTCCCGTCAATGTCGTCCAGATAGGCCACGTTGCGGGCCGCAAAAACGGCTCGCACCAGCATATACGCAACCGGCGCAACCAGCAGGACCACGGCGGGAACAACGACCCGCGCGGGCAACCCCCATTTCGACTTGGTGGGCATCAAATCCTATCCGGACGCCGGGGCCGCTGACGAAATTACCCCGTGGACCGGGCCTTGCGGGCACAATCCAAGTATGAACGCAAAACTATCGCATGAGACTGCCACGGGGTTGGGGGGGTTGCAGCTGGGGAAGCTGCGAATTGAAGAAACCGCAAACTGGTAAAGCCCAGCGACAAGGCAAGTCCTTGTTCGGGCCTCGACGTTCGTGCCACGGCGGGAGGCGCACGGGCAGCGGCTTGCGAAAACTAAAGGCGAGGAGCTAAAAATTCAGCGCCGCTCCGCTTCACGCCAGGGCCTGAATCCGCGGAAAGGAAAAATCTTTCCAAACCAGGCCGGACCGCTACGCCCGCTTCTCATACGCATCGCGCAGCACCTGCATCGTATGCTGCACGCGAATCGGCGAGCCCGATTTCGCGAGGTGCGCGCGCAGCTGCGTGAGGCAGCCGATGTTGCCCGTCGCCACCGTCTGGGCGCCGGTCGCGACGACGGCCGCGGCCTTCTGCGCGCCCAAGGACGACGCGGTTTCCGGCTGATCGAGATTATAGGTGCCCGCACTGCCACAGCACATGTGCGCATTCGCGAGTTCCTTGACCGACACACCAGGAATCGCCTGCAACAGCCCGCGCGGTTCGACCCGCACGTTCTGCGCGTTGGCGAGGTGACACGCGTCGTGATAGGCGACCGCCCGGCCCTCGCCCCAGCCCTGCGGCTTCTCCCGCAGACCGAGCTTCGCCAGAAAAACACTGACATCGACGACGCGTTTCCGAAACGACTCGGCCCGCGCCTCGTCGGGCGTGCCCTTCAGGACGAGGTGATACTCGTGCATCGCCGAGCCGCAGCCGGCGGCGTTGGTGAGAATCGCATCCACCTCCGCGGGGAACGCGTCGAGGTTGCGCCGGGCAAACGCCTGCGCCGCCGTCAAGTCACCCGTGTGCCACGCGAGGCCGCCGCAGCAGCCCTGCGCCGCCGGCACGATGACTTCGATGCCGTTGCGCGTCAGGACATCGATCGTCGCGACGTTGATGTCCGGCTCGAGGACCTGCTGCGCACAACCGGCGAGCAACGCGACGCGGGCGCGCCGTTCGCCTTTCGCCGGATTCACCGGTGCGAGCGTCACGGCGGGCGGAACCGACGCGGGCGCCAAATCGAGCATCGGACGCAGCACCGAAGGAACCAAAGCGCCAAACAGCCGGCCCAGTTTCGCCCCGGCGAGTGCGAGGCGGAAACGGGCCGGATAGGGAATCGTCATCGCGGCCATCCAGCGCCGCAGGCGTTCGCCCGTGGTGCGCGGCAGCTTCGACTGCACTTCGGCGCGATAGGGACTGATCAGATCGCGATAAGGCACGCCGCTCGGGCAGGCCGGTTCACAGGCGAGGCACCCGAGGCAACGATCGATGTACGGCTGCGCGGCGGTCGCGGCCAAGGTACCCTCGAGCACCTGCTTCATCAACACGATGCGGCCGCGCGGCGAATCCATCTCCTGCCCGAATTCCTGATAGGTCGGACACGCTGCCAGACAGAAGCCACAATGCACGCACGCTTGCACGGCATGCGCCATCGGTTCGCCCAACGGGCCGTGTTCCTGGGTTTTGATCGCGTGGAGCATTAGTCGTCGAGATTCGGAAACCGGTTCAAGGGATCGAGGGCCACCTTGACGGCCCGCATGATGTCAAAGCGCGGCCGCACGCCCGGCCACAGGAGCCCCGCGCCGCGGAGCGCGAGCGCCGGCCACGGCAAGGAGGGCAAGGACGCCCCCGGCGGCAGCGAAATAAAGCCGAGGTTACCGCCCGCGCTGACCCACGAGCGCGCCTGGGGATTCGCGCGCACCACGGCCGAAAATTCCGTCACCTGCTCCGGGGTCAGCGCCACCTTGGCCAGCACGCCGCCGGCATGGGCCCAGGAGAATTCCCCCACCCGCTGCCAGAGTTCGGCCGCGGCAGCCGCGGGCAAACTCGTCCCCGGATACCGCGCGAGGATTTCCTGCGCCAGCACGTCGAGGGCGGCGGCCGGACCCGCGAGCCGCACCCAGACCGCGTTTTCGCCGGGCGAAGCCTCGAGGGCATCAAGTTCCCAGCGCGAATTGCCCGCCTCGGCGAACAGCTTGATCATCGCCGCGGCATCCTTCGCCTCGAGGCGCAACGTCCGCGTGGTCGCGGGACGGGGAAAAACCTTGAAGGTGATTTCGCCCAACACGCCAAACCGGCCGAGGCTGCCGACGAAAAATTTGGGGAAGTCGAAACCCGCCGCATTTTTCACGACCTTGCCGCCCATGCGGAGGAGGCGGCCTTCGCCATCGACGAAACGCACGCCGAGGATGAAATCGCGCAGCCCGCCAAAGCGGAAACGTCCCGGACCGCTCAATCCCGCGGCCACCGTGCCGCCAATCGTGGCACCGGAGGCGACGAGGAGCGGATCAAAAGGCAGGCTCTGCCCGCGTTCGCCCAACGTCGCGACGATTTCGCGCAACGGGGTTCCGGCGAGGGCGGTAAAGGTGAATTCGCTCGGATCGTACTCGACGATGCCGGAGAGCCGGGCCGTCGAAATCCGGATGAAGTCAGCGCTGACGTGGGTCAGCCGCGCCTTGGTGCCCGCGCCCACGGCGACCACGCGCGGCGTGGACCGCACGGTGGCGGAAAGCTCCTCGAGCGAGGTGGGGGCGAGAATCGACGCGAGGTTCATTCCCGGGAAATTACGCCGGCCTTCTCCAGCGGATGCAGCCCGTGTTGGGTCAGGGCCGGCGCGCCGGCCTCGGGAAACATTTTTCCGGGATTGGCGATACCGAGGGGATCGAACGCCCCGCGCACGCGCTTCATGCAGTCAATTTCGTCGGCCGAAAACATGGCAGGAAGGTAGTCGCGCTTCTCCACGCCCACACCGTGTTCGCCGGTGATCGAACCACCCATCTCGACGCACATTTTCAGGATGCGGCCGGCAAACGCCTCCGCCCGGGCCAGGCCATCCGGCTGGCGCCCATCGTAGAGAATCAACGGGTGAAGATTGCCATCGCCCGCATGAAACACATTCGCGCAGCGCAAGCCGAGCTCGCCCGACCACGCGCTGATTTTTCTCAGCGCCTCGCCGAGCCGCCGCCGCGGCACCACGCCGTCCTGCACGATGAAATCCGGGGACAGCCGGCCCACCGCGCTGAAGGCGCTCTTGCGTCCCTTCCAAATGGCCAGGCGTTCGGCCGCGTCACGGGCCGGCCGGGCTTCCACGGGCTTGCTCGCGGCAATGATGGCGTCGAGCCGCACGCGATCGGCCTCGACCACTTCGCGCGGACCTTCGAGCTCGACGATCAGCACCGCCTCGCACCCGGGCGGATATTCGGCGTGAACCGCCGCGACGGCCGCTTCGAGCGCCAGTGCGTCCATGATTTCGATCGCCCCGGGCAGCAGTCCGCTGGCCACGATCGCGGACACGGCATCGCCGGCCTGCTCGAGCGTGCGATAGCCGGCCAGCACCGTGTGAAATTTTTCCGCCCGCGGCAGCAGCTGCAGGGTAATTTCGAGCGCCACGCCGAACAAACCCTCGTTGCCCACGAAAAGACCCGTCCAGTCCGGCCCGATTTGCTCGCGACTCGCGCCGCCAAATTCGACGACCTCGCCCGAGGCGAGCACCGCCTTGAGGCCGAGCACGTGGTTCGAGGTCATGCCATACTTGAGGCAATGCGCCCCGCCCGAATTGAACGCCACGTTCCCGCCGATGGTGCAAATCGACTGGCTCGAAGGATCGGGCGCGTAGTGCAGGCCATACGGCTGCGCCGCGAGGGTCACCGCAGTGTTGATCACCCCCGGCTCCACGACCGCAATCCGCTGGCCGGGATCGAGTCGGACAATCCGGTTGAGCCGGTTCAAAGCGATGACAATGCCGCCGTGCACCGGCAGCGAGCCGCCGGAAAGACTCGTGCCGCTGCCGCGCGCCACAAACGGCAGTTTTTCCGCGTGGCAAAACCGCACCAGGGCAATCACCTCGTCCTGGGTTTCCGGCACCACGACCGCCAGCGGCTTCACCTGAAACGCCGTCAAACCGTCACTTTCATAGGCGGCGAGCTGCGCCGGACCCCGCATGAATCGGCTGGCCGGCAGCAACCCGGCAAGGCGACTGAGGACGCCTGAAGCGTTAGGGTTTTCCATGGGTGAGACAGGGTGGAACAGCCCGGGCGACCTTGACGAGTGCCGAATCATTGGCGTCCGGCAAACGGACAGAAAAAAATTACCCGCGGACCCGCCGGGGCCGCCTGGGCCGTCGCCACGCCCCAAAATCTTTCAGGGTTGGCCACCAGCACCAATCCCCCCCACGTTTCACTCATGGTTTCATCGCTTGCCTCGCACCCGCCTGCGCCCACCTCCGCTCCCTCACCATGATTCGGGCCGCGGTCTTTGATTTTGACGGCCTGATTCTCGACACCGAGACGCCGTTGATCGACGCCTACGCCGAGGTGTACGCGCTTCACGGCCGGCCCTTCGAGCGGGCGGCTTTTCTACGCAGCGTCGGGCACGCGGATTATGCGTTCGAGCCCTGGCACGGATTCGGTCCGGAGTTCGATCGCGCGGCACTCGAAATCGAACGCCGCAGCCGCAAAGATGCCTTGATGCTGCGCCAGACGATCCTGCCCGGCATCGTGCCGTTGCTTGACGCGGCCCGGGAGTCGGGGATTCGGGTCGGTCTGGCTTCCAATTCCGGCCACGACTGGGTCGAAGGCCACCTCGCCCGCCTCGAACTGCTCGATCGCTTCGAGTTCATCGCCTGTCGCGGCGACACGCCCTCGCCCAAACCGGAGCCCGACCTCTACAAGCTCGTCCTCAACCGCTTCGGACTGCGCGGCCACGAAGCGATCGCCTTCGAGGATTCGCACACCGGGGCCCTCGCCGCCAAGCGCGCCGGCCTCTGGGTGGTGGCCGCGCCGAATCCCTCGACGGCACACCATGATTTCGGGCACGTTCACCGGCGCGTGAACTCGCTCGCCGAGGTGACCTTGGACGAGTTGATCGACCGTTTCTCGCTGGCATCTTGACCGCTACCCAGGACCTCCCCATCCGTTCCCGACAAAAAACCTAGCGCGGCGGAGCCGTAACCAAAACCCCAATCTCGTTTTACAGGAGGCCAATCCGAGGACGTTCAGAGATCAATCCCTCCGCCTGCCCTCGGTTTGTGCTCCTGTGAATATCCGGGGCCTATTCTCGGGCCGATAGGCGCGGGGAAGCATTCCGCCGCGGCGCCAAACCCTTTTCAAACGAGAGCACATCTTCTTGTGGCCAAAGGCTTGGTCGCTTGAGTTCTGAGATATCTCCCACGGACTTGTATTCCGACTCCACCCAACGGGTCATCTTGACCGCCTCAATCGATGAACATCACGATGTTGCCATGAGAACCACGGTCACGCTGGACCCCGACGTCGAACAACTGCTCCGGCACGCCACGCACGGCTCGCACCGGAACTTCGCGCAGGCGCTCAATGACGGTCTCCGCCGCGGTCTCGCCCAGTTCGCCCCAGCCATCGCCGCCGGACCATTTGTCGTCAAGGCCCGGCCAATGGGTCTACGCCCGGGACTGGAACTCTCCCGGCCGCACGATTTCGCCGACGGCCTCGATGCCCAGGCGTTCGTCCACACGACCCACAAGCTCGCCAAAGCATTCAAAGAACTATCGTGACCGGCCCCCCAATCGCTTCCCTCGCGCTAAAGCACGGTGCCACCGCCCATCCGGTCGATACCGATTTCTCCCGGCTCGCCGGCGTCCGCTGGAAGAACCCCTTGCTGACGTGAACCCGGAAAAATCAGCTTCCGTGTCCGGCGCAGCCGCGCCGCGAATCCGCGTCGTCGACGCCGACGTCCACCACAACATCCGCGACAAGTCCGACTTGTACCCGTACCTCACCAACGTGGAGCGTGCGCGGCTCGAGGAGTACGGCATGCCGCGCAATTCGAGCCTCTATCAGGCCAACGGCGGCTGGAAGGGCGCCCGCGCCGATACGTTTGACGCGGGCGAGGACGTCGATCCGCGTTCGAATTTCGCGATGTTCCAGACGAAGCTCCTCGACGCGTGCGGCATCGACCTCGCGATCCTGCAGGTGGAGTCGACCCCGTCCATCGTGGCGCTCGCCGACGTCGACTACAGCGCCGCCCTGCTTCGCGCGATCAACGACTGGTCGCTCGAGCACTGGGTGGCCCGCGATTCGCGCTATCGCCTGGCGCTCACCATCCCGATGCACGATCCGGCGATGGCGGTGAAGGAAATCGAGCGCCTCGGCGGACACCCCGCGGTCATCGCGGCCTACGTGGTTTGCGGTTCGCCGCGGCTGTATGGCAAACGGGAGTTCGATCCCGTCTATGCCGCGTGCGTCGACCACGGGCTGTCGCTGTCGCTGCACTTCAGCAACGAGGGCTTCGGCATGAACCCGCCGATGACGTCGGCCGGCTTCCCCTCTTATTACGCCGAAACGTACCTGGTCCGGCCGCAGTTTTATCAGGCCCATCTCTCCAGTTTCCTGTTCGAGGGAACGTTTGAAAAATTCCCCAAGCTGAAGGTCATTTTTTGCGAGTCCGGTTTTGGCTGGGTGCCCTCCTTCCGGTGGCGCGCGGACATGGCCTGGAAGGAACTCCGTTCGCAGACGCCCTGGGTCAAGCGGCTGCCGAGCGAGTACATCGAGGAGAACGTCCGCTTCACCACGCAGCCCTTCGAGGAAAGCGAACCGCCGGGCGCCGTCGACGAGATCGTCGGCTGGATGAACGGCGCCAAGACACTCTTGTATTCGAGCGATTTCCCGCATTGGGACTTTGATCCGCCCGAGACGATTCCCGCCCGTTTCGGCCCGCAGGTGCGGCGGCAGATTCTCGCGGAAAACGCACTCGCCAGCTATCCCAAGCTCGCCGGCCTCGCCGGCGTCTAAGGAAAATTTCGCGATGCCGACCGCCCATCCGGTTTGCCGGGTCAGCGAACTGACGCCGGGTGCCCGGAAGCTAATCGAAATCGGCGGACGCAGCATCGGAGTCTTTCGGCTGTCCGACGGCCGCTACTTTGCCCTGCGCAATCGTTGCCCCCACCGCGGCGCGCCCCTCTGCGAGGGTCGGACGATGGGGTTGGTCACCGCCGACAAACCCTACCAGCTCCTGCGCCAGCGCGAGGGCGAAATCCTCCGCTGCCCCTGGCACGGGTGGGAATTCGACGTCACGACCGGACGCTCGGTCTTCATGCCCGAGGAGGTGCGGGTCAAAAGCTACCCCGTCGACGTGCAACTTTCGCCTGAGACCACGGTGGAGAAATTCAACGTGACCGAGGCCGAGGGCATGGTCGTGCTCTGGACGGATTAGCGTCGTCGCCAGTTCTCTGCGCTCGTAGTTCCGCCTTCAGGCGGAAGAATTGAATCGTTCGGATTCCGCCTGAAGGCGGAACTGCGAACACGACCTCCATTAATCCCTTCTTCACCGACGGGACACACCGAGAGATGCTCCCATCCCGTCTTATTCCAACTCCGCCCAGCGCGCATAGGCCGCGGCGAGGAGCGCTTCAATTTCGTGCAGCCGGGCCGTGGCCCGCGTGACTTCGACCGCGGGCTTTTTGAAGAACTGCGGATCCGCCAGCTTGGCCGTCAGCGCCGTCTGTTCCGCCTCGAGTTCCTCGATTTTCTTCGGGAACGCCTCCAGCTCCGCCCGCTCCTTGTTGGAGAGTTTGCGCACCTTCTTTTCCGGCCCAGTCGCGGCGGCCTCTTTCGCGGTTCGTTTCGCCCGCTCTTCGACCGCGGCGATCGCCGCCGCCTTGGCCGCCCGTTCCCGCTGCCAGTCATCATAGCCACCGATGTAGTCCGAAACCTTTCCATCGCCCTCGAACACCAGCAGACTCGTGCACACTTCGTTGAGGAACGCGCGATCGTGGCTCACCAGCAGGACCGTGCCGCCAAACTCGACCAAAAGATCCTCGAGGAGCTCGAGCGTCTCCGCGTCGAGGTCGTTGGTCGGCTCGTCGAGCACGAGCACATTGGCCGGCTTGGTGAACAGCCGCGCGAGCAGCAACCGGTTGCGCTCCCCGCCCGACAGCGCCTTGATGGGTGTCCGCGCGCGCTCCGGCTCGAAGAGAAAATCCTCGAGGTAGGAAATGACATGCCGGTTGCGGCCGTTGATGGTGACGGTCGGATTGCCGTCGGCCACCGCGTCCTGCACCCGCATCGTCTCGTCGAGCTGCGCGCGCAACTGGTCGAAGTAAACAATCTCGAGCCGCGTACCCTGTTCGATCTTGCCCACTTGTGGCGCCAGCTCGCCCAGCAACAGCCGCAACAACGTGGTCTTGCCCGCGCCGTTGGGACCCACGATGCCGATCTTGTCGCCCCGCTCGATGCGCGTCGTCAAATCACGCACGATCCACCGGTCGCCATAGCGAAACCCGGCGTCCTCGCAGGCGATGACTTTGAACCCGCTGCGGTCCGCTTCCTGCGCGGTGAGCGTCGCTTTGCCTGCCCGGTCACGCCGGGCCGCCCGTTCCGAGCGCATTTTTTCGAGCGCATGGATGCGGTTGTTGGCCCGCGACCGCTGCGCCTTCACGCCGCGGCGAATCCACACTTCCTCCTGCGCGAGCTTCTTGTCGAACTGCGCGCGCTCGACTTCCTCGGCCTCGATCACCGCCTCCTTGCGCACGAGAAACGTGTCGTAGTCGCACGCCCAGCCGACGAGCTGGCCGCGATCGATTTCGATGATGCGCGTCGAAAGCTTGCGGAGAAACGCCCGATCGTGGGTCACGAACAGCAGGGCCCCTCCCCACTCCAGGAGAAACTCCTCCATCCACTGGATGGACTCGAGATCGAGATGGTTGGTCGGTTCGTCGAGCAACAGCAGTTGCGGATCCTCAACCAACCCGCGCGCGAGCAGTACCCGGCGCTTCTGTCCCGCCGACAACGCGGCAAATTCGTGCGTGGCCGGCAGGCCCATCTTTTCCAGCAGCCGTTCGACCCGATCATGGCGCTCCCAGTCATTGTGCTGGTCGTAGCTGCCGCCCTCGCCCTCGACCACGGTCTGCACGGTGCCCGTCATCCCGACCGGAACTTCCTGCCGCAAGGTCGCGAACACCGCACCCTGCTGGCGAAACACCTGACCCTTGTCGGGCTCCAATTCGCCGGTGATAACCTTCATCAACGTCGACTTGCCCGCCCCGTTGCGTCCCACGAGGCACACGCGCTCGCCGCGGTCAATCTGGAGGTTGACGCGATCGAGCAGCGGCGCACCACCGAAGCTCAGGCTGACATCGAGAAGACTGATAATAGCCATGGGAACCGGACAGAATGGAGGATCTATCCTCCGATGCGCAAGGTCCGCCTTCGCCGCGGAACATCCCGCGGCGAACCAAGGCTTGGGCCAGCCCGCGCGAGAAACAGCAAACCGCCACGATTCGAAGCCCCCCGGGCACCCGATCCCCCACGAAAGGCGTCGTGTCACCTATTGGGGGCCCCTACGCCTTTCGCCGAGAAAGGGGAAATGCCGTGGCTCAGAATAACTCACGCTGCTGCAAGGCTTCGCGTTTTGCCCCATCGAGGGTGCTGAGCGCCAGCAGTTGCATCGTGGTCAGCGGCGCGAGTTGTGGGTCCCGCGCCAGCGACGCAAGCAGCAGCGCGCCGGCGAGTGCATCATAGAGGGCAGCGTGATAGAAACGGCGCTTCTCGGGACAAAAGCGCCGGGCCAAAACGTCAAGTTCCCCCTGGAGTCCCGCGGCCGCGACCAGCGTTTCGAGGCGGCCCGAGGCAAACTGCGGATAAAGCTGCGCGTAGAGGCGCGCCGAGTCGACCCAGGGGCCCCAATCGATCACTCGCGCACCCAGCCGGGCGAAGTCGGGGGAGTTGCGCGGATAGGGCCACGTCGCCTTGAGCAAGGCATTCTCGACCCCGGCGTAGTGCGCCGCCAGCGGCCCCTGCTCGCGCAGCGAGGCAAAGGTTTCCCACTCGTCGGCAAACGGCGGATTGGCCGCCAGCGCTTCCGCCCGCAGTCCGTGCACGGCCGTGTCTTCCGGTCGCACCGGCCCCACCGGTCCACAGAGCCGCGTGCTCGCCGCGGTCACCTGCCCGTGCAGCACAGTCGCCACCCCATATTCCAGGACGCCCGAGACCCGGCTGCCCTCGAAGTCCACGAAGAAAATCGGTTGTTCAATCCACGACACCGGCAACCTTATGGCCCACGAAGGCCGGAAATGACACGAACGTTTTTTCGTGTGATTCGGGTATTTCGTCGGCAACTCTTCTCCCGTGGATCTCACGCCCTACCACGCCTTCCTCGTCGAGCTCGCCCGCGAGAGCGGCGATTTCATCCGCCCGCTGTTCGGCCAGCCGGGACTCGCGGTTGAGACCAAGGCCGACCAATCACCCGTCACCGCCGCCGATCGCGGCGCCGAGGAACTCCTGCGCGCGCGAATCGGCAAAAAATTTCCCACGCACGGGATTATCGGGGAGGAGTTCGGCAACGAAAGGGCCGACGCCGAATTCGTCTGGGTGCTCGATCCGATCGACGGCACGAAGTCCTTCATCACGGGCGTCCCGCTCTGGGGCACCCTCATCGCCCTCCTCCACCGCGGCCAGCCGGTGCTGGGTTGCATCAACCAGCCGATCCTCGGCCAGCTCATGATCGGCGACGGCACCACGACGACGCTCAACGGCCGCCCCGTCCGGACCCGCGCATGCCAGCGGTTGGCCGACGCCACCCTGCTCACGAGCGATACCTTGAATCTCGCGAAGTATCACGACCCCGCCGCGAGCGCCCGGCTGGCCGGGCAGGTGAAATTGTTCCGGACGTGGGGCGACTGCTACGGCTACCTGCTCGTCGCCAGCGGCCGCGCCGACATCTGCCTCGATCCCATCATGAATCCGTGGGACATCGCCGCGCTCGTGCCGGTGCTGCGGGGCGCGGGCGGCGTGATTACCAACTGGCAGGGCGGCGGCGCTTACCCGGCGGAGTCGACCGTCGCGGCGGCCACGCCGGCGTTGCACGCGCAGGTGATCGCGGCGCTCAACGCACCACGGTAACGGGCCGCTGGTCGGCGCCGCGCGTGTGGCCGACGCCGGTCAGAGACCGGCGCTACTCTCAGAAGCTCACGGTCACCGAGACGCGCGCGTTCACGCCGGGTTGGGCGAAGCGCTGCAGGTCACCGCGACCGCGGTCGAGATCGCGCACATCCTGCCAGACCCAGTACTGGCGATCACCCAGATTGTAGACGCCCGCACTTAGCCGGACCCGTGGGGAAAAGTTAATGTAGCCCGACGCATCCCAGATCGTCACGCCCGCCGGGACGAACTGCACGGGCAACGGCCCGCGTCCGTCCCACAACGCGAGGATGGCCGACTGGTCCACGCGATCCTGGTGGCCGAACGTCGTTGCGGTCAGTCGCAAACCCCAGTGCTCGCCGTGCGTATGCGACAGCGCGGACACCCACTTGGCCGGCTCGACGGAGTTGAGCGGCACGGCGGACTCGAGATCGTCGCCCCGGCTCCACGCGAGCGAATTGAGCCAGGTCGTGGCCGCGGGTCCCTTGCCGGCATTGAAAAGTGGCAGTTCCACGGAAACTTCACCGCCATAGATGCGCGCGGTGCGAAGATTGCGCGACTGGTAGACCACCGGGTCGGCCGGCGAGCTCGGCGCCTGCGGATTGCGCAGCGGGCTGAACGTCTGGATGAAGTTCTCGTAGTGATTGTAGTAGATGCTCGCCACGTAGGTCGCCTGGGGCCGGCGGGCGCGCATGCCGAGGTCGAAGCTGTCGCTCGTCTCCGCCTTCAATTTGGGATTGGGGCTCGTCCGATAAAACACGGGCGGCGTCGTCAGGTTGACGATCGAGCCGTTGAGATCCTCGTTCGTCGGATTGCGGAATCCCCGGTGGTAGCGCGCAAAGAACGTTTCCTGCGCACTCACATGCCAGAGCAGACCCAGCTTGGGCGCCACGGACCACTCGGCGAAACCGACCGGCGGCGTGCCCTTCGCGAGATTCTGGTAGAGGGCATCGTCGGTCACGGCCAACTCATAGCGATCAAACCGCAGGCCGCCGGTCAGCACCCAGCGTTGGGCGGCATCGAGGGTGATTTCGTCCTGCGCGAAAAAGGCGTACCGCGACACCAGGCCATCGGGAATGCGCTTGAGCGGAAAATTTTCGCCGACGAACACTTTGTTGAGGAAGGCTCCGGTGGCGCCGTCAAACTGGGAGAAATCCTCGTTGCGCGTCTGCTTCGTCTGCGCGGCGTCGATGCCCCAGAGAATGCGGTGGCTGCGGCCGTCCATCCGGGCGGCACTCTCCACCTGCGTCGAGCCTGACCAGCTCTGGTTATGAAAGTCCGAGTTGCGCACCCGGACCCGCGGCGCGAAGACCTGCGGCGCCGGCGGCGGCGGACCCACCGGCACCGACTGCACGGTATTGTACGATTCCTTCACTTTCGCATCCTGCCAGGAAAGCCGGGCCTGCACGTTGCGGAAATAGCCGCTGGCGGTGTTGAAATCGTAGCCGAGCGTCGCCCGGGATCGCCCGATGTTCTGCCGCCCCGTCTGCCCCTGAAAGGTCGACGTGATCAGACTCGGAAAAGAGGCGTCCGTTTTCTTCTGAAACGTTTCCGCCGTGAGAAAGAGCAGTTGGTCCTTGGCCGGCACCCAGTCGAAGCGGACCAGACCGGCGTCGAGGTTGAATTTCGAAGGATCGGCCGCAAAGCGGCCATTCGGCTCGGCCTGCCGGCCATCGCGGCGGGTCCCGACCGCGAGCGCCGCCACGTTCCCCGAACGGCCAGCGGCGGAAACGGTGTGCGTCCATTCATCGGTGGCCGAGAGATAGGTGCTCGAAAATCCCGCCAGCCAGTCGCGTTTCGCGTCCGACAAGAGCGTCGACGGCGCGGGGCTGATGAACGACAGCACGCCGCCCACGGCATCGGAACCGTAGAGCGCGGAAGCGGAGCCCTTCAGAATCTCAGCCGTCCGATACAGCGAGGGTTCGAAGTAATCGCGGCCAATCAGCTGCGCGTTGCCAAAGGTGAACTGCTCGGGCTGCCGCACGCCGTCGACCTGGATGAGAACGCGATTGCCGTCGATGCCGCGGATATTGAACGACCGTGGTCCGGGAAAATTGCGCGGGGCATTGCCCACCGCGCCAAAGCTTACGGGCACCGAAACGCCCGGTTCATAACGGGCGAGATCACGCAGATTGCCGGCCGGGCTCAGCAGATCATTAAGACGGATGACCGACACGCTCGCCGGCACGTCGGAAACCGGCTGGGCAATCCGGGTGGCCGTGACGGAAATTTCGTCGAGTTGGATGGCCGGATCGGACTGGCCCAAAGCCACCGCAGCCAAAAGCGGCAGCGCGAGCGCGGCAGACCGGACGAGCGAAGAAACGGAAGACACCGGAGTAGGCATATGCGGCTCACCACGATGTCGAAATTTCACCCTGTGCAACTGATTTCAGGGGCGGCCGGGAGCCCCAGCGCTCGCCGCGCGTCGTCCCTCAGCTCAGGGCTTGGGGCCGATGCGGGGCCAACGGAGGCCGGGGTCGGCGCCGCCGACCCACCCATGAATTTGGCCTTTTGTTCCTTGGCGAATTCGCGGCCCATTCGCTGCAATTGAGCCGAAAGTTCCGCGACGAGCGGCGCGTTGGGCACCGCCGCCTCCGCGGCGAGCGTTACCCGCGTGATTTTTCCGTCGTGCTCGAGATCCAGCGTGTTGGTCTTGGGCTCATAGGCTCTGAGCAGATAACCGTCAAAGGAATCGCCGAGCCGGATAAACTCGCTCGACTTCCCCCCCACTGGAAACGAGCACGAAACGGTGCTCCCGGCCCACGGTGAGCGTGGCGTTGAACCCGGGGACGTCCCCGGCGGCATGCAGCCCAACGGCGCCGGGGAGCGTTACCAGCAGGAGCTTAAGTTTCACGGACTGATGGCGGGTGTCGTTGCGGTCGAAAAATCAACGCTTGCGACCGGGCTTCCGGCCAAAGCTCGCCGTGATGCGTGACATAATCCCGCCGCGGCCTTTCCAATCGGCCACGAGGGTGAGCTCGCGCGGTTTCAGCCGCGCCCCGAGGTCATCGCAGATCTTGTTGGTCACCGCTTCGAAGAAAATCCCCTCATTGCGGTACGCGTGAAAGTACAGCTTCAGCGACTTCAACTCGACGCAGACTTTGTCCGCCACGTAGCGCACCGTGATGCTGGCAAAATCCGGATGCCCGGTCATCGGGCAGACCGACGTGAACTCGTGATGCGTATGCTCAATCACGTAGTCCCGGTGCGGTGCGGGATTGGGAAAGGTCTCGAGGATTTTCGGGTCGGCCATTGCCTTGGTGTGATATGTGACGGGTGGCGGGTGACGAGTTCGAAAATATCTCCGCCGGTTCGGGCTCGGCACATGTCACAAATCACATGTCACACGCAGCCTAGGTCGCCGTCTCCGTGAACCGACTTTCGCGAATCACCGTGATCTTGATCGTGCTCGGATACTGGAGCTCCGACTCGATCCGCGCGCGGAGTTCCTTGGCGATGTCGCGGGCGCGATCGTCGGTCACCTTGCCCGGCGACACGACGACGCGGATTTCCCGGCCCGCCTGGATGGCGAAAGCCTGTTGCACGCCGTCCAGCGAAAGCGCCAGCTTCTCCAGCCGGCCGAGCCGCTGGATATAGCTCGTCATCGATTCGGCCCGCGCCCCCGGCCGAACCGCCGAAATCGTGTCCGCGAGAATCAGCAGGCCGGCGTAAACCGTCTCGGGCTTCACTTCCTCGTGGTGGGCGGCCACCGCGTTCACCACGATGGGCGTCTCGCCGTAGCGCTTGATGAACTCCGCCCCGATCATCGCGTGGCTGCCCTCGAGCTCACCCGGGATGCCCTTGCCGATGTCGTGGAGCAGGCCCGCGCGTTTTGCGATGTTCGGATCCAGCCCGACTTCGCTGGCGATGATGGAAGCGAGGAACCCGGTCTCGACGGAGTGATCGAGCACGTTCTGATTGTACGAAAAACGATAACGCAGCCGGCCGAGCGACTTGATGATTTCCGGGTGCAGCCCGTTGATGTTCAGCTTCGCCACGGCGTCCTCGCCGGCCTGGGTTGTCACCAATTCGATGTCGTCCTGCGCCCGCTTCACGAACTCCTCAATGGAAGCCGGATGGATCCGGCCATCCTTGATCAGCGCATCGAGCGCCGTGCGCGCGACTTCGCGCCGCACGGGATCAAATGAGGACAGCAGCACCATCTGCGGCGATTCGTCGATCATCAGGGTCACGCCCGTCGCCAACTCGAACGATTTGATGTTGCGCCCCTCGCGACCAATGATGCGCCCCTTCATGTCCTCGCTGGGCAGCTGAATGATCGTGGCGGTGAGATCGTTGTTCGGCTTGCTCGCGATCCGCTGCATCGAGGAAATCAGGATGCGGCGCGCTTCGTTCTGCAGCTCCTGCTCGGATTTTTCGAGGGTCGCACGGCGGAGCGCGCGGATTTCGTCCTGACACTCAAGTTGCACCTCTTCGCGGAGCTGCTTGCGGACCTCTTCGGCATCGAGCTGCGAAACCCCTTCGAGCCGCTTGCGCACGCTTTTCGACAGCGCCCGCATCGCGTCGCGCGCCTGCTTGACTGCGGCGCTCTCGCGGTTGAGGCGTTCCTGCCGCTGCTCGAGCTGGTAGTCGAGCAAGGCCAGGGACTCCTCGTGGGCCCGGATTTCGCGCAGCCGGACATCGCTCTCGATTTCACGCCGGTCGTATTCGCGGTTCAGTTCCGCACGTTTTTCCTGAATTTCGGCCTCCGCCTTCTGGCGCACCTCCTCGGCCGCAACGGCGGCTTCACGCCGGGCCACTTCCACCAGTTCCGCCGCCTGCTCGTGAGCCGCCCGGCGCATGTAACGGGTAATCGCCCAGACCACCAGAAAACCGATCCCTCCGCCAACGACCAAAGCCACCGGGAGCGACCAGTCAACGAGGTCACTCTCGGCGATCAGAAACGCGAAGTCGGCGGCGCTCACTGACGTCAAGGGAGGCGAACCCTACGGGCCGAGGATAAAACCTCAAGACTTCTTCCCTTGGGTTTTCGCCGGGCCGGACGGTCCTGCCGCCGGAACGTGGCGACGCCGCCCACGCTTGTCTTCCAGTTCCCGCGAATTCAGGGTCTGGTGTTTAACTCCTACGCATGAGGCTTTCCCTGCAATACGGCCGCGACGGACTCGAAATCGACGTGCCTTCTAACCGCGTCACCGTGGTCGAACCCATTTTTGTCCCCGGCATTCCCGATGAGGCCGCGGGGTTCAAGGCCGCCGTGACCAAGCCGATCGGGTCCAAACCGCTGGCCGAGATCATCCAAGCCCACGAACGCGTGGCCATCGTCATTCCCGACCATACCCGGCCGCTGCCGCGCGAACGACTCCTGCCCTGGCTCTTTGCTGCCTTGCCGCACGTGCCGGCCGGAAATTTTGTCATCATCAACGGCACCGGTTCCCATCGACCCAACACCGAACCGGAGCTGCGGCTGATGGTCGGCGACGCGGTCGTCGACCGCTACCGAATCATCAATCACGACGCCTTCGATCCGGCGACGCTGACGCCGGTCGGCCGCACGGTCGACGGCCGGCCCGTTTCGCTGAACCGGGCATACGTCGAGGCCGACCGGCGGATCGTCATGGGCTTCATCGAGCCGCACTTCATGGCCGGTTTTTCGGGCGGATACAAAGGCATCTTCCCTGCGGTGGCCGACATCGACGCCATCAAGCACTACCACCGCGCGCAGGTCATCGGCGATCCGCTCAGCACCTGGGGCGTGCTGGAAAACAATCCCACCCAGGCGCAAATCCGCGCCAACGGTTCACTGGTGCCGGTCGATTTTTGCATCAACGTCACCCAAAATCGCCGGCGCGAAATCACCGGTTTCTTCTGCGGTGACGTCCTCGCGGCCCACGCCGAAGGCTGCGCGTTCGCGAAGCGGACAGCCATGGTGGCCTGTCCCCAGGCCTTCCCGATCGTCGTCACGACCAACGGCGGATTTCCCCTCGACCAGAATCTCTATCAGACGGTCAAGGGGATGTCGGCCGCCGCGCAGATTGTCGCTCCCGGCGGGCTGATCCTCGCGGCCGCGGAATGCAGCGACGGTTTTCCCGAGCACGGCAATTTCAAGAAGTTCGTTTTCTCGCACGCGTCCGCGGACGCGATGCTCGCCACAATCAACCACGCTCCCGTGCCCATCCTTGATCAATGGCAGGTGCAGCTTTTCGCCCTCATCCTCCAGCGGGCGCGGGTGGGCGTGTACAGCCGGCTCGCCCCCGAAGATGTCCGCCGGGCCCACTTGGAACCGGTCGCCGATTTAGCAAAACGCCTGGCGGAGGAGATCCGCACACTTGGCGATGTGCCGATTGCGGTGCTCCCCGAAGGACCGATGACGATTCCGTATCTGGAAAGGTGAGCGGCCGTCCAGAGGTCGGAACGACGAGAAGTGAAGGGTCATTTTCTAAATGCGGCGCTTAGGTAATAACACGCAGTCGAATCCAAAAATCAGGTTTTCTTCGCCGTCCGACTTTCACGTAGGAAGCCTATTTATGCTTCCGGCGCAAATATTTGCACCTGCTGGATCGACGATTTCCAATGGCACTCGTCCGCGTATTTTTTTACCGGATATTCAGATTTGAACACCAAACGAGGCTCGCCATCGCATTCCATTTGCGCTTCACTTGTCGTCCGATGAAGACCCCTCATGCAGCCTCGTTGGGCTGGCGAAAGCTGCGGAGTTGCCGCGCCTTTACCATCCTCGAAGTGGGGCTGGCGGCGGCAATCATGGCGATGGGAATTTCGACGTCGATCACGGTCATGCAGCGAGGTTTCGTGATGCTTGACTCAGCCCGCAACCTTACGACTGCCGGTCAGATTCTCGTCAGCCAGATGGAACAGCTACGGATGAACGATTGGACCGCAATTACCGGGTATGCCACGGGCGAGGAAACGCCCTTGGACATCGATCGAGTCTTTGTCGACAGCGCTTCCGTCGGCAGTCGTTTCAGCCTCACCCGTAACGTGACCGCCATTTCGGCCGACATGCGCCAAATCACCTACACGATTCGGTGGCGAACCTACGATGGCCGCAATCTTTCGCGCAGCATGATGACCTACTACGCGCACTACGGCATCCATGATTATTTCTACAACCAGACCTAGGCGGGCGCTGGGTGGCTTCAGCCTCGTGGAGGTCATGATCGGCTCGACCATTGGGTCGTTCGTGCTGCTCGGCGTTTTGTCCACCTTCCTGATGCTCGGACGCAGCGGCACCAACATCGTCAGCTACACCACGATGGATGCCCAAACCCGCCGGGCGCTCGAGGATTTCTCCCAGGATGTGCGCATGGCCAGCAATCTGACTTGGAACAGCGACAGTTCGATCACGCTCACGGTCCCCGACAATTACGGCAGCAACAGCAACCAAGTCACCTATGCTTGGGATACCACGGCCGGCAGCGCGACCTACCAACGCTTCTATCGCAGTCCGGCGACGAGTACCGCCGCCGCCGGCACCAAGACGTCTTACATCTCGAATGTCACTCGGTTCGTCTACCTGTTCTACGATCGGCGCGACGCGCGAATCGACACCCAAGCCTCTCCGCCCCCTACCGCCGCCGCGATTCAGGCGGCCGCCAAGCGCGTCCAAATCAATATGACCATCACCACCGCGAACCGAACCGTGGTGACGGCGACCGACACGACGCTTTCGGCCTCATTCGTCCTGCGCAACAAGATCTCCAACTAACATGAAGACCTTCCCCACCCGACCCGAACACCAGCGCCGCGGTTCCATCCTGATTGTGGCCCTCATCTTCTGCGCGGTAATCGGAATCTCGCTCGTGAGTTACTACAAGCTCGCCAGCACGGCGCTCAAGGGAGCCAACCGTTCGGTTTTGTCATTTTCCAACATCAACATCGCCGAGATTGGCATTGAGCAGGGCATGTCGTGCTTTCATGCGATCTCCACCGGGGTTGCCGCCGCGACGGCTTGGGATGGCTGGACGCTCAATACCGGCACCAACGAAGCGACCCGTACTTATGGTCCCTACACCGTCGGCCCCAACGCGACCGGGGTCGTAAAAATCTACGTCCACTACTACACCGGTTCAGGGGGCACGCCGGTCATCGTAGCCAAGTCCATCATCACTCCGCCGGACGGACCCGTGATGAACAAGTTCATCGAGGTCACGCTCTCGAATCGTTCCCTCTGGGGTTACGGCATGGTCGGCCGGACGTCGGTCCGCATGAATAGCAATTCCACGGCGGACAGCTGGATCTCCGACACGGACAATGACCCCGCCACGGTCGGGGTGGCGTACACCTCCGGAGCACGCCGCGATCGCGGCAGTGTCGGCACCGTCAGCACGTCCAACGGGGCGCTGACCATGGATTCCAATGCAGAGATCTTCGGTACTGGAAACACCGGTGGCGGCACCATCACAGCCAGCAGTAATGTACGGATTCGCAGTTCTACCAGCCCCGCCAGTCCGAAAATCGATCCCAACCAGGTGCACCGGGATTTCACCTTCACGTTTCCTCCGATCACGGTGCCAACCGCCGACTACGTCAATGCCGTCGCCGACAACGTAGTGGGCGGTTCATCCAGCTCACCCCAAGTGCTGCCGCGGTCAACCGACCACGTTGCCAGCGACGGGAAGTATTACCTCAGTTTTAACAGCGGAAAGTACATCAACATGGACAGCAACCAATACGTCCGGATCACGCAGCCCGTGGTGTTGATCTTTGCCGCCCATGCCAATGTCCTGACGATCCACACCAGTTCGAATGCGAACATCAATGTCGATGCCGGCAAGACCCTCGATATTTACACCAACGGCAACATCACGCTCGACAGCAATAACAACCTCAATGTCGGCAACGACTCCCGCAAACTGTCGATTTACGGCACGAATACGGGCCCCCAGACCTTCACGCTCTCCAGTAACGTCACGCTTTACGGGACCATTTACGCCCCCAACGCGGCGTTCAACATCGACTCGAATTGCAATCTCTACGGAGCGATGATCGCCAACACCATCCAGATGGATTCCAACGCCGGCTTCCATTACGACGAGTCTCTCGCCAACTCCGGCACCGGTTCGGGCTTCCGCGTTTCGAAATGGCGGGAACTCCAGTCGCTCGAAGAACGGAACCTCTACGCCAGCAAGTTCTAGTTTCCGACCTATGAGATAGGGACGGCTTCGAGGGGTCAGCCGTCCGCGACCCGACTCCGCCAAGGTTTCACCGGCGCACAGAAGGCGGTCATGGATTTGGTGATCTCGCTGCCGAGTTGACCTGAGGTCGCCCGCTGCGAGAGCAGCGGGACAAGTCGGTTCGATCGAACCTTCAAGCCCTGCCCTCCCGGGCAGGGCTACGCCGGAAAAATACCTGGCTGCCCCTAGGCAAAAATCGGGATCTTATACCAATTACCATTAGGAATTGGACTCTTGAAGAGGTAGGGACGGCTCTCCGAGCCGTCCGCGGACGCCTGCGGAGAGGCGTCCCTACCCGGCTGCAGATCGAGAGTCCAAATGCGATCAGCGGATGGCATTACTTTCGAGATTTGCGTCGCAGCATGCGGCGGGCTTGGTTGGAACCACGCTCCATGCCACGCACTCTCGTCAAAGACGCCCTCCAGGCCACCGCGGCGGCGGACTCCATCCTCCTGCAGGGATGGGTTCGCACGCGGCGCGACGCGAAAGCGTTCTCCTTCCTCGAGCTCAACGACGGCTCGTGCCTCAAAGGCATCCAGGTCATCGCCGATGCCGCGCTGCCCAACTACGCCACGGAAATTGCCCGGGCGCATACGGGAGCCTCGATCGAAGTGCAGGGCCGACTCGTCGAGTCGAAGGGATCCGGCCAAAAGTGGGAAGTCGTCGCGACGACGATCACGATCGTCGGCGAAGCTGACGCGACCTATCCGCTGCAGAAAAAGGGACACACGCTGGAATTTCTGCGGGAGATCGCCCACCTCCGGCCGCGCTCCAACCTGTTTGGCGCCGTGTTTCGCGTCCGCAGCCGGCTCGCGTTCGCCGTCCACCAATTTTTCCAGGCCAAGAGCTTCGTTTACGTACACACGCCGATCATTACCGCCAGCGATGCCGAGGGCGCGGGCGACATGTTTCGCGTCACGACCCTGGACGTCGGCGCGCCGCCGAAAAACGAGCAGGGCGAGGTGGACAGCACCAAGGATTTCTTCGGGAAAAAGACCTTCCTCACGGTGAGCGGCCAGCTCGAAGCCGAGATTTTCGCCACCGCGCTCTCCAACGTCTATACCTTCGGCCCGACGTTTCGCGCCGAGAACTCCAACACTTCGCGGCACGCGGCCGAATTCTGGATGATCGAGCCGGAAATGGCGTTTTGCGATTTGGACAGCGACATGGCCCTCGCCGAGGAATTCGTGAAACACCTGATTCGCGACGCCAAGGAGCACTGCGCCGCCGACCTGGAATTCTTCAGCAAGTTTGTGGACAAGGAACTGATGGCGCGGCTCGACTTCGTCCTGGAGCGACCGTTTCAGCGCTGCAGCTACACCGAGGCCATCGAAATTCTCACGAAATCAGGCAAGACGTGGGAACACCCCGTCACGTGGGGCGCGAACCTCCAGGCTGAACACGAGCGGTTCCTGACCGAGGACCACTTCAAGTGCCCGGTCACGGTCTACAACTATCCGCGCGCGATTAAGGCGTTTTACATGCGCAAGACCGACGGCTGCGCGCCGGACCGGCAGACCGTTGCCGCGATGGATTTGCTCGTGCCCGGCATCGGCGAGATCATCGGCGGCAGCCAGCGCGAGGAGCGGCTCGAGCAGCTGCGCGAAGGCCTGGCGCTGCACCACCTCGACGAAAAACCCTACTGGTGGTACCTCGATCTGCGGCGCTACGGCACCGTGCCGCACGCGGGCTTCGGCCTTGGTTTCGAACGCATGCTGATGCTTGTCACCGGCGTCTCGAATATCCGCGACGTGATCCCCTTCGCCCGCACCCCGGGCACGGCGGAGTTCTAAGCCAGCCTCTGCGAGGTTTCAGGGTTTGTCATTCTGAGCGAAGCGAAGAATCCATCAGGCCGGATGTGACGATCGCGTGGATTCTTCGCTTGCGCTCAGAATGACAAAATAAATCAGCCCGATTTTAAATCCGATAGCGCGCCTCACGCGCTATCGTCCCCAGCGGCCTTCGATAAAGATGTAGCTTCCGCCGCGGCGCTCCCAGCGCGGTTCCACCCAACTGCGGTAGCCACGCGGCGGAGATTCCCAATGGCCGCTAATCCACACGTGGCGGCCGGCCCGCCACGCCCAATAGCCTGAGATCCAGAGATAACCCGGGGCCGGCGGGCGGCCGTAGACAACCTCTTGTCGCGGCGGCGGCGGCGCCAAAACCACAGTCACCTGCTGGGAGGACGGCGGGGCGGCCACCACCACTTGTTGCGCCGCCGGGGCGCTCGGGACCGCGACCTCAGTCCAATAGCCTTCGATCAAATAATATCGCCCGCCGCGAGGTTCCCAGCGCGCTGGCACCCAAACCATGGTCGTGCGCGGCGGCATTTCCCAGCGACCGCCAATCCAAACATGGCGGCCAGCGCGAAAGCCCCAATACCCGCCAATCCACATGTGCAGCGGCGACGGACGCTCGTAAATCACTTCGCGTCGCACCGGCGGCGGCGCTTCGGCCACGACGATCTCCTGGGGGGGCTGCGACGCGGCCGCGATGACGGGCTTGGGCGCAACGGCATCCCAATAGCCTTCCTTCAGCACGTAACCATTACCCTGCTGCTGCCATTGGGGCTGCACCCAAGAGACACCAGGCGCGGGTGGAATTTCCCAGCGGCCTGATTCCCAGACATACGCGCCCTCGCTCCAACGCCAATGGCCCGGCACCCAAGCATGCTGGGGTGAGGGTGGCTCACCCGGGTTGTCGTTCAAGGCCGGGGCGAGGGGCTTGTCGACCAGCGGAGCCGGCGCAACCGTCGGAGCGTCGGGGACCGCCGGGGCAGCCGCATAGCCCATGGCACAGGTGAAAAGCGCCGCACCGAGACGAGCGGCCCGAACCCAACGACCCCTCCCAGATGACAGGACCGGAAAAGCAGAAAGGAGCAGGCTCATGGCGACATTAGACGCGAAGAACCCGGGAAGGTTTCGCCAAACCGCGGGCCATCAAACGAAACGCCCAGTCCCAGGCGTTAACCACTAAACCACCCCGATTTTCACTCATCCGATCCTCGCGCCATTCGTTTCCCATTAGTGCGAATTAGTGGTTAACCCCTCGGCCTTCACTGCGCCGCCACGCACTCAATCTCGACCCCGAAGTTTCGGGGCAACTTGCCAGCCTGAATCGTAGTCCGTGCCGGGAACGGCGCCGCGAAATAGCGGGCATAAACCTCGTTCATGGCCGCGAAGTCCCCGATGTCGCGCAGATACACGTTAACTTTGACCACTTTGTCGAAGGATGATCCCGCCGCGGCCAGAATGGATCCGATGTTTTCGAACACCTGCCGGGTCTCGGTGGCAATATCGGACGGCACATAGTTGCCGGTCTTGGGATCGAGAGGCCCTTGTCCGGAGACAAAGATGAAACCGTTTTGAACGATGGCGGGTGAATAAGGCGCGGCGGGTGCCGCGGCGCCTTTGGGAATGATGGCTTTTCTCATGGGAACGTTTTTTGTTTTTGTTCGAGGCCGGGAAATTTGGTTTTGGGATCACGTGGGCAACTAAGTTTTTCGTCCAACTCTTTTGCGTGCCGTGCTTCGCGGGAAGCAGAGAGTTCCCCATCAATAGGCGTTTTGCTCCAGCCCAGAAGAAACCGGGCCGTTGGTAGTTCCGCCTTTAGGCGGAAGGATCGATCCGCTCGGATTCCGCCTGAAGGCGGAACTACCAACTAATCTGTTTTTTCCCGTCACGGGCAAAGGTCGCTTTTGCGGCTGGGGCGGCATGGACACGGCTAAGCCCCAGTCGCGCTGGCCGCCGGCGCGACTGCTCCGCCGAACCAGCGCCGCCACACGTAGTAGACCGGGAATCCCGCCGCCACGATCCCGAGGCCGAAGAGGGGTGAAAAATCCCCGTGCGAACACGCGCTCCAAAGAATGGCCCCCAACCCCAGCACGGTTCCCACGATAAAAATTAGCGGGACGACCGGATAGCCAGGTGTCCGATAAGGGCGCGGCGCCGCGGCCATCGTGCGGCGAAACACAAAGACCGCGCCGATGGTGAAGAGCAGCGCCAGCCACTCGACCATGATGAAATAGGCGATCAACCGATCGAAGAGGCGCAGAGGCTGCAACGGATCGCGCAGCGCGAAGATCAAGATGACGGCGACAATCCCCTGGATCAGGATCGAGACATAAGGCGTGGCCCGGGTCGGATGAACCCGACCCAACACCGCGAAACTTAGCCCATCCCGGCTCAGGGCGTAGGCCACGCGCGACTTGGTGAAAATGACGCCATTCATCGCCCCGCACACGCTCGCCATGATGCACAGGCCCATGATCGCTCCGCCGATCGGTCCCGTTACGCGCTCCATGACCTCCCGCGCGACCACCTTGCCCGGCATGGCGTCGAGCGGGATGAGATAAATATAGGCCACGTTCGCGAGAACGTACAGCAGCACGACGGCACCCGTGCCGGCGAAAATCAGCCGGGCGAGCCGGCGCCCGTTCAATTTCAGCTCCCCGCCGACGAGGCAGATGTACACCCAGCCGTTGAAGGTAAACATGACCGACTTGGTCGCCGCCGCCAGGTCGCCGGCCGCGCTGGAGGTCGCGGGCGCCGCGAACCAGCGCGCGGCCTCGCCCTGGCTCGACGCCAGCGCGACCACAATGAGGACCAGCAAGGCGCCCACCTTGATCACGGCGAACACGTTTTGGATTCCCGACCCCAGTCGCTGGCCGGCGATGTTCGCCGCGGAAAACAGGATGATCATGCCGGCCGCAATCACGGGGATGCCCCACGGCGTCGCCGCGGACGTCGTCCCCGCGAGCCCGAGCACTAGCTCGCCAAAAAAAACCGCCAAGGCCGCGAGCCCGCTCGGCACCGCCGCGAACATGTACAACCAGCCGAAAACGAAAGCCGCCCCATCGCCGTAGGCCGCGCGCAAGTAAACATATACGCCTCCCGTCCGCGGCAGCAGCGTCGCCAACTCCGCGAGCGTGAGCGCGCCACACATCGAGACCACCCCGAAAAAGACCCACAAGCCGAGAATCTGGCGCGGATCCGCTAGCACCAGCGCAATCGACGCTGGCGTGCGAAAAACCCCCCCGCCGATCATCGTGCCCACCAGCAGGCCCACCCCACTCCAGAAACCAATCGCCCGCCGGACGTCGGTGTAAATCACGCTCATCGCGCACACCCCCAGGCGACGGTCCGGCCTTGATCCGGCATGCCCCGCCGCTGGCCCGCAAGGAGGTCGCGACCAAGGGACAGAAGCACGATGTCGAAACTCAAAGAATCCATGGTGCGTTGGTAGTCCCGCCTTCAGGCGGAATCAGGAGCCATTCCCTTCCGCCTAAAGGCGGAACGACCAACGCCAGCCAATGAAAGCGGATTCGACACGATTTACGGTTTCTCCCGCAACGGCGCCCGCACCGGGCGACCCGGCAGCGCTTTCGTTTGGAATTCGCCGTCGCGCACCACGAACGCACCGGCCACCAGGACGTGGGGTATGCCCGCCGACGGCAGGTCCGCCTGCGTGTAGGTCGCGCGATCGATGATCGTGTTGGGATCGAAAATCGCCAGGTCGGCGTCCGCGCCCACGCGCACGCGGCCTTTGTTTTTCATCGCGGGCACGCGGGCCTCGAGGCGCTTCGCCGGCATGAGAGCGAGCTTGTCGATCGCCTGCATCAGCGTGATCGCCTTCAGCTCGCGCGCATAGTGCCCAATCACCCGGGCACTGGTGCCGGCATGCCGCGGATGACCGCGCAGACCGTCGCTCGCGATCATGGTCATGGGATTGGCCACGACGTCCCGAATCACTTCCTCCGAATTCGCATGAATGATCACCAGTCCCCCGGTCTGGCGGTAACGCGCAAAAGTCTCCGCCGTCAGCCGCTCACCGGTGGCGGGCCACTGCAGGTCATGGAAAGTCATGTCACCGACCGTATCCCAACCGGGATTGAAGATCGCCGACTTGATGTCGGTCATGCCCGCCGTGTACGGATAACATTCCACCGAAATATCCACGCCCCGGGCTCGCGCGGCGGCAATCAGCTCGAGGACGCGCGGCGTGGCGCGCATCGCCGTGCTCTGGACGTGGCACACTTGGGCTGGCGCGCCCGTCAGCGCAGAGGCCGCGATAATTTCGAGCGTGGCGGAATAAACATTCTGCGGGCCGGACTCACCCTTCGCGCGCATGTGCAGGTGACAGGGCGCCTGATATTTCGCCGCGACCCGGAAGACTTCGACCGTCTCCCACTGCGAAGCGGCCGGCGTGTATTGCAGTCCAAACCCAACCGCCACCGCGCCGCGATCGAGGCCGTGCTCGATCAGTTTGCAAACCTCCGCGAGTTGCGCCTCGGTCGCGGGCTTGAGCGCGGCACCCGAGTTGGCCGCGGGCAGAAACTCCGGTTTGTCACCCATGACCACCATGCGGCACTGGATATGACCAACGCTGACGGCAAAATTGATCGGGGTCTTGCCTTCGCGAACCTTGTACCATGCGTCGACGTCCGCCGTGCCGACCTCGAGTTCGGCCACGGTCGTGACCCCGTCCATCGCCTTCAACCGATAATCCTCCGGCAACTGGGAGTGTTGGTGCAGGTCGATGAAACCCGGTGCAATCACCAGACCCGTGGCATCAATCACCGTCTTTCCGCTCAGCGACTGCTCGGTGATCGCGCGGATGACTCCGCCGACGATGCCCACGTCGCGCACGGCATCGAGGCCCGACTCCGGATCCATCACCCGGCCGTGGTGCAGGACCACGTCGTAGCCTTGCGCGGCTGCGCCCGGAGCGAGGGTCGAAAGCGCCAGGGCCAGGACCGCAAAAACCTGAATCGGGTGAATCATGGGAAAGACTGGGTTGGGCTGGAGTCGCCGAAAAAATAACCGCGGGAATAGCGAGGGGAAGCGCAGCCTACGTTGCCTCGGCGGAAGAAAACAAGGCAAAGCCCGCGTGACGCGAAACTCGAAAAGTCCCGGATCAATTCTCCTGGCTTCCTGGCTTCTGAATTTTAGCTGCCCCGGTCTTGGTTGGGGCTCAGCCGCAGGAAAAATACCGACTACACCTTCACCAGCGTCCGCTTCCCCGTCCGCACCGACTCGTAGATCGCCTCGACGATTGCCAGATCCCGGCGGCCCATTTCACCAGGCACGCGCGACTCCCGTCCTTCGCGAATGCACCGCGCGAAATCGTCCATCTGCCGCGCCTGCTGATTCACGTCCGGCCCAAATTTCAGCGGCCCGCGACTCGTCGCCACGACCATCCCGCGATACGTGAACGCGTGTTCCTTGAACTCGATCCAACCTTTTTCGCCTTCCGCGCGAAACGTGTCGGCGCCATGCGCGTAGCTCGTGAACGCCTCGCACACCGCGCCGTTGGCAAATTCCATCGTCCAACGCGTGCCTTCCTCCACATCCGGGAAGAGATCCAGCCGCGTCTTCGGAATCTCCGTCGCCGTCACCGCAATCGGCGCCACGCCTTCGCGACCCGGACCCGAGGCCGTCGCCTGCGCCATGCACGCGCCCTGGATAATATAGACGCCCAAATCCATCATCGGCCCGCCTCCGGCGAGTTTCTTGTCGGCCCGCCAGGCCCTGGCACCCATCACGAATCCGCGGTTGCCTTTCATTTTTAGGAGCGGCCCAAATTCCTTTTCCCGGCCGAGCCGCATCAATTCCTGATGATAGGGATCGAAGTGCAGCCGGTAGCCGACCGAAAGTTTGACCTTCGCCGCGCGGCAGGCCGCCAGCATCGCCTCGCACTCCGCGACGGTGTTGGCCATCGGCTTTTCGCTGATCACGTGCTTGCCCGCTTTCGCCGCGGCGATCGCATGCAACGGATGCAGCCCGTTCGGCGTGACCACATAGACGAGGTCGATATCGGGGTTGTCCGCGAGCTGATGCATCGTCTCGTAGGAATAGACGTTTTTTTCCGGAAAATCGTAATCTTTCGCCCACTGCAAACCCTTCGCGCGGTTGCCCGTGACGACCCCAGCGAGGCGGCAGTTCTCGGTCACGCGCAAGGCCGGGCCAAGCTGGCCGGTCGAATAGGATCCAAGACCCACCAGCGCCACGCCGAGTTTCCGGGGCGCCGCGCCGGCCGCGCCCAACAACGGGGCGGACACCGCGAGACTCGCCGCCCCAATGGACAGTCGGCCGAGAAATTCACGACGCGACACAGGGCTGAACTGGGCACGGGGGTTCATAGGACTGGGGTGGCGGGGAAACTATTCGCGGCGCCCCGCGACGCAAGGCGGCGCGCGACATGGCAATTGTGCCGACATCGGCACAATTCACCTTCGCGCCAGGTGGGAAAATTTCACGCTGGGAGGGCCGAGGTCCGTCGAGGCCGCTTCATTCGAACACCATCTCGGCCTCGGCGGAGCTCGGCCCTCCATGGCTTTGGGCGATCAGCCATACCGATTGAGTCCCTATTTTGGGTCCATCCTGGTCAGCCCAATTCTTGAACGAACTCTGGCTGCGGCTATTCTTTCAGTGTCACGACCATGGAGTCGTTTTTCCGACAACGAAGCGGCGTAGGTGGCTGCCTTTTCCCCTCGGATTACAGGCCTTCGACCAGGTCGCGCGACCGCGGACGCATTTCACTTTCTTGCCGCTCCCGCCGGGTGCTTTGTTCGTAGTCCCGGCTTCAGCCGGAATCCGAGGAACGCCACCCTTCCGCCTGAAGGCGGAACTACGAACAACCGCAGCTGCAGGAAAGTGCCATGCGCCCCGCTGCGCGTTCGCTCCTCCAATTCGCTTGCGCGCTCGTTTCCCCGACGTTTGCTGGGCTCGTCCACCGGCCGGAGCCGGCGGCAAAACGCCCCATCCCCATGAAAATTAGCCGTGCCTTACCCTTGGCGAGGGTGCTCCTCGCGCTGTTCGCGGTCGCGGCTCGAGCCGAGGTCCTCATCGAACGCACCGTCCTGCCTTTCGATGTTTCCCCGAGCAGTTTTGCGATCGGCCTGCCCGGCGGGGTGAACTTTTGCTTCGATCCCGTCCGCGGTGGTGTGTGCTACGCGTGGACAGGCGGATTTATTGATCTGACCACGGTGCGACCCGGAGTTGGCGGCAAACACATCAGTCCCGTCAAATTGCTCGGACCGGTGGTCTATCGCGAAGAAGGCAACGCCCCGTTGCGCCGCGGCGATCCCACCCGCCCGCCCGTCGTCGAGTTCAAGGGCTACACGCTCCACGACGATGCGGTGGAATTTCGTTACACCGTCGACGGCTTTCTCCTGCAGGAAGAAATCCGCGCGCGCCCCGGCGGCGGCTTGGTGCGCCGGTTCCGCGTGGCTGGAGGCACCGATGCGAAGTGGTGGTATGTGACCGACGGCCAACCCGCCCGCCCGCTCGCCGTCGGAGCCGACGGCCAGCTCACGCTCGAAATTCCGTTTCAAAGCCCCGCGCCATGAACCGATTTTTTCGTTCCCTGCTTTTTCTTTTCGCCGGAGCCACCACGGCCGTCGCCGGCTACCGGATCGAAAACGTCAAATACCCGGCTGATATTCGCGGCGGAATCACCGCCGTGACCTTCACCCCGGCGGGCACGCTCGTCATCGCCACGCGCTATGGTGAAATCTGGATGCGCTCGGCGGACGGCGTCTGGCATATTTTCGCCCGCGGCCTCAATGAGCCGATGGGCCTCATCGCCGACTCCGAGCGGCTCGTCTACATCGCGCATCGGCCGGAGTTGCTGCGCGCCACGGACACTGACGGCGACGGCCGGGCCGACACCTTCGACGCGCTCGGCGGAAAATGGGGCATCACGAACAACTACCACGAGCTCTTCTTTGGCCTGCGCCGGGACCAGGCGGGAAATTTCTACGGCGCGGTCTCGCTGGAATCGACCGGCGCCAATCCTGATTTTCCCAAACCCAAGGGCCTCGGCCCGGTCCGCCGCGGCGAACGCGAGACCAAGCTGCTGACCGATCCCACGGGACACGTCTCCGAGGTCCCTTGGAGCGGCTGGGCCGTCCGCATCACCGCCGACGGAAAGTTCGAACCGTTCGCGAGCGGCTTTCGCCAGCCCGACGGCATCGGCATGAGCCCGGCGGGCGAGCTCTTCTTCGCGGACAACCAGGGCGACTACAAACCCTCGTGCGGCTTGCTGCACGTCGAGCAGGGGGATTTTCACGGCTTCTTCGGCAGCTTGAAATGGGATCCCACCATCGACCCGAAAACCTACACGGTTGAACAAGCCTGGCAGCGCTACAAATCACCCGCCGTGGTTTTTCCGCACGGCCCGATGGGCGTCTCCTCCGGCGAACCCGCCTGGGATCAAAGCGGCGGAAAGTTCGGGCCGTTCGCCGGGCAGGTCTTCGCCGGGGATTTCACGCGGCTCGTCATTCGCTCGACGCTTGAGAAAGTGGCCGGCGCCTGGCAGGGCGCGTGTTTCGCGTTTCTCGGCCGCAATGACACGCCCGGGGTCGTCAGCGGCGACAGCCTGCTCGCCGGTTCCGTGCGCGCCACGTTTGCGTCCGACGGCAGTCTCTACCTCGGCGAGACCGGCGGCTGGGGCGGCGGGGCCAACGGGCTGCAGCGGGTGGTGTGGGACGGCAAGGTGACCCCCGAAGTGAAGGAAATGAAAATCACCGACCGCGGTTTCCGCCTGACGTTCACGCGGCCCATGAGCGCCGCGACCCTCGCCAATCCCGCCAGCTACGAAATCAACCGGTTTCGCTTTTACTATCATTGGAAATACGGTTCGCCGTGGATCGACGAGGCCCGCGTGCCCGTCACGGCCGTGCAACCGGCCGCCGACGGCCTGAGCGCCGAGCTGGTCCTCGCCGATCTGAAACCGGGATTTGTCTACGAGCTTTCCGTGCCGACGCTGCGCACAACTGACAACGAACCCATCGCCAACCCCCTCGGCTATTACACCGCGAATCGCCTGCTCAACGGCGAGAAGACCATCGGCGGCACTGCCCGCCTCCCGCGGCCCGACGAAGGATCGATCGGAATCAAGGAGGCGCAGGCGGCCGAACTCCGTTCCGCGGACACGCTCGTGGCGGCCGGCGAAAAAGTTTACCGCCTCTACTGTGTCGCGTGCCACCAACCCAATGGTCACGGCCTGCCCGGCGGTGCCGCCAATTTCGTCGAGGACAAGACTCGGCTCAGCAAGACCGACGCCCAGCTGCTGCAAACCATCGCCACCGGCAGCGAGGCGAAGGGCATGCCCGCCTTCGGCAGCTCGCTTTCCGTCGGTCAGCGCCGGGCGGCCCTGGCGTACATCCGGGCCGCGTTCGGAGATAAAGCCGCGACCGTCGATCGACCGTGAGGCATTAGCCGGAATCCAGGAAACAGCGCCTGGTTGGTAGTCCCGCCTTCAGGCGGAAGGTTGCGGCTTGTCACCAACCTGGCGGATTCCGCCTGAAGGCGGAACGACCAACACGGCACACCCTGGTCAGCGATCCCGCTTGCCCCAAAATATCCGCCAAGGCGACTCGGTCTCCCTTATTCCGACTTCTTCCGCCCCCGCGACCGCACCGGCTTCTTTTCCTCGCCCGACTTGGCGCTCTCGCCGCCCGCCGCGGACTCGCCCGGCTCGTCCTTCTTCTCGGCGAATTTCGAGGCCTTTGCATTCACCCAGAGTTCCCCCTTGGCGTTGAGGTTCAGCCAGAAGATTTCCCCGGCGTGTTCGAGGAACACCGGCTTCTCTCGCGCCTTCTCCGGCACTTTGAGTCCCCCGGCAATTAGCGCCGCCACCAAATCGTCCGGCGACTTGCCGAGTTCCTCGGCGACGCGATCGACCTTGCCCGCAACCGCGCCGGTCTTCGTTGCCTTCAGGAGCAAACGAACGCCCGCGAGGACCTGACCGCCCACGGGCGGAGCCACCGCGGCCGGGGTGGCGGCATCCGGAGCGGCCGCCGCGGAAGATTCGTCAGCTGGACGCTCCGCCGCATTGGCACTGGCCGCCGTCTCGCCGCGCTTCTTTTCCCGACCATTAACCCACAGGCCGCCGCGCGAATCGGCATTCAGCCACCAGATTTCGTTGCCGATTTCGACCATCACCGGCTTGTCGGACGGATTGGCTGGAACCACCAGGCCCAGCTCCGCAAATTTTGTCGCGAGATCGGCCTCCGAACACTTCAGGGCCCGCGAAAGAAAACTGGTGCTGCCCGAGCCGCCCGGCCCGCGCCGGTTCCGTCGCATCAGGGGCCGAATCTTGGCCAGAAAGTCCGCGCCTTCCGGCAAAGGTGTCGCCGCCGCAGCAGGGGCCGTTTCCGGTTTTTGTTTTTGGCTTTTAGGTTCGAAAATCGGCACGGCGTCGGCCTTCCGCCCTTCGTCCTCTGCCCTCGGTCCCCGCTCTTCCGCCTTCGGTCCCCGGTCCTCCGTCTTCGGTGCCCGGTCCTCTGGGGGCCGTCCGCCACCGTCGGCCTTCACCTCTTCTTCGATCACAATCTTCTGCGCTTTTACGGCCCGGAAAACCGGGCGCGGTTTTTCCTTCGTGTTAATCCAAAGTTCGCCGCGGCGATTCAGGTTCAGCCAGTAAAGATCCCCTTCGTATTCGAGATACTCGGCCTTCGCGTCCTCATCCGTGGGCACCACAAAACCACACTCGGCGAGCGCGCCTTTGACGTCTTCATCGGATTGTTCCCATTTCTTCGCGAGATAATCGACGCCGACCGACATGCCGGGTCCGCGTTGATTGCGGCGCATGTGCGGCTTGATGGCCTCAAAGAACGTCGGCAGTTCATCTTCCTCGGCGGCCGTGAGCTTGTCCCAATCGTCGGACTTGCCGTCGTCCTCCGGCCCGTCGGGATCGTCGTCCCGCGAGGTGTCGACCAGTTTGCGAAAGCCATCGTCCGGCGACGCCTTTTCTTCGAGAAAACTCGCGGCTGGCACTTCCGCGGCTCCGGGGCCGCCTGCGCCCGCCGCCGACTTGAATTTCGCCTCGAATTCCGCGCGAAGCTTGTCGGCCTCGGCTTTGGCTGCCGCCGCCGCGGCATCCTGGAGCGTCCAATCGCGTTGGGTCGAGCGCCGCGCGAGGCCCGTGAAGGCCAGAAAATTATCCGGCTGCGTTTGATAATCGACAATCTCCCACTCATCGCGGCCGAGATCGTTCAGAAATTTTTCCAGCAGCGCAGGCGCGGCGAACCCGCCCTTGCCGCTCGTGATGACCTTATATTCCCAAAGTGACATAATTGCCCGCGCCTCGCGCGGACCTTTACCCATCCCAAATGCCGGTCCCCTTGCCCAGCATATTCGCGCCCCGGCCAATGGCATCGTTGGACGCGAATCCTCCCCAACCGCGCTCACGCGGAGCCGCGGACGGCGCGGAACGAGCAAAACTCAAGAAGCTGTATGGATTTCTCCGCGGACTCCGCGACTCCGCGACAGTGCGTGAAACGATCCCTCTACCCGCACCCCCCATCGCAACCTCCGCCCCGCGACCTCCAGAGCCGGCCCCAGCCCGTTTGTCATCTAATAGATGACAAACGGGCTGGGTACCTCGGCCGGTGAACGGAGCGCGAATGTTGCGGGCACGCCTGCGCCGAGGCACATAGTGGCTTGCCCCTTCACGTTGTAACCCAATCATCCCCAACCGCCTCACGCTCCAACCCGCCCCCGCTGAGCAGGATTTCTTTTGGGACGATCTTCTCGAATACATCGATGAGCGTCGCGTGATTCCGATCATCGGGGCCGAGCTGCTCAACGTCCCCGATGGCGCCGGCGGTGAGGTTCCGCTCCAGCGTCTCCTCGCCCAGCGGCTCGCCGAGCGGCTGCGCGTGCCGGCCGAAGACTGCACGGGCGACGACGCGCTGCACCAGGTCGTCTGCCGTTACCTCCAGCGCGGCGGTCGCCGCGAGGAAATCTACCCGCGCATCCGCAAC
>CANJNJ010000011.1 GCA_947474995.1 Opitutaceae bacterium
CTCTCGTTAAACTACGGCGACCAGGGCACCAAACGCGTCACGCTCGAAACCACCGGCCCGTTCTTCCAGTCCGCGCTCGGCAAGACGAATTACGTTCTGGTCGGCAGCTTTTTCCAGAAGGAGTTCGACATGGAGTACGCCCGCAACCGGAACCAGGAGTACTATCTCGCCGTCAGCCACGATTTCAAAGACGGCTCCAACCTCTTCCTCTCGCTCGAGTATTTCCTCCAGGCTCGCCGCGCCCCGAACAGCTCCGCCCCGCTCATCACCGACCTCAAAGGCACCGCGTCCACGACCGATGACGTCGTGGCCGGCTACGCCACGAATCTCGCCCGCTACAACCCGTTCGGTCTCATCAGCCGGCTCGACCGCGGCAACACCGGTTTTAACGCCGTCTATGATAAGAAATTCTCCGACGTCTGGAGCACCCGCGTCGCGGCCAACCGCTACTGGGCCCGCCGGTGGGATTTCAACCAGAACACCGGCTGGGGCGCGATCAACATCAACCCCGCGCCCGCCGCCAACGGCACCATCCCGGCCCTCACCTCCGCCCGGGGTGCCACGCCAAACGCCACCCGCATCATCGAAGACGGCGGCGGCTTCCAAGGCGACATGCTCGCCCATTACTGGACCAACAACAAAACGATCGAGCACCGCACCCTCGTCACGCTCGACATCAATGACTACTACCGCTGGGACCCGTCCCTGAATTACGCTGGCCCGACCAATCCCGACCTCCTCGCCTGGAACACGGCGCGCACCGTCACGCTGGACAAGGCCTTCAACCCCATCGGGGTCATCTCCTACTTCCCCAAGCAGCGCGACCCGGCGCTCGGCGTCATTACCCGGCATCAAAAGCGCCGCACCACCGTGTTCGGCGGCCTGCTGCGTCAGCAGACCTCATTTATGGATGGTCGCCTGTTGACCTTCGTCGGTGCCCGTTACGATGCCGTTCGTTTCCGCGATACCGACTACCTTGGGTTTGCGTCGCCCGCCGGCTACGTGACCGGCGCGCTCATCGACAAAAGCGATTCGTTCCTCAAGCCCAACCTCGGGCTCAATTATAAAGTCACGCCGAACTTCCGGGTCTACGCCAGCTACAGTGAAAGCTACTTTGTCTCCCAAAACGACAATGCGGCCACGCATTTTGACCCCACATTCAAGTCCGAGATCGCCAACGGTTATGACTACGGTTTCAAAGGTACCGCCTTCAACGACCGGTTGAACTACACCGTCAGCGGCTACTACGCGATTCGCCAAAACGTGGTGGTGACCGAAAATGAGGAAACCCCGATCGGCTCCGGCAACTTCGTCCAGGTCCAGCGCCGCGACGGCGATCAGCTCGTGCGCGGCTACGAGATCGACATCAACTGGCGCCTCACCGACGAGTATTCCGCCGGCGGCAGCTGGGGGCACGTCTACTCCATCTATACGAACTTCGGCAGCGCGTTCCCCGCCGCGGTTGGCCGGCGCGTCAACGGCGTCTCCCCGCAAAACGGCAGCCTCTATCTGAAATACTCCCCCACGCGCGCCGCCCTGAAAGGATTCTCCGCGAACATTGGGGTCGCCTACGTCGCCCGCACGTCAACCGAAGCCCCCAACGCCGGCGACACCTACGTGACGACGCCCGGTACCGGCGCCCGTGTGGTCACCCGCTCGACGGGCCAGTGGGCCCTGAGCACGCCATCGTTCAACGTCTGGAGCGTCGGCCTGCGCTATAAAATCCCGGGCCAGGGGAGCTACAGCCAAACCGTGGCGCTGAATGTGAACAATCTCTTCGACCGCGATTATCTTCGCGTCAACCGCCTCATCGGAGAAAAGCGCGAGATTCTGTTCACCTACACGCTGAACCGCGCCGGCGCCAAACGCTAAGGTCGCTCCTCGCCGCAACCTCCCTCTTGCCCGCCTCGTGCGGGCAAACAGGGAGCAGCAGCCGGGCCCAGAAGCTGGGGACAAGTCTCGACCGAACAAGGTGTCGGCCGGGGTCACAACGTGAGTGTGCCGAGAGCGCTCGTGGCCGATAGGGAGTGCGGCGACCTGGCGCCGCTTTTTTCGAACGGAGGCGCCCGGTCGTTGCAGTCCGAAGCGTAGGTTACATGCAACGCCGCGACCCCTTCAGGGCTCCCGCCGAATGCCGCGCTGGAGTTCCTCCATGGCGGCGAGGGCAAAAAACGCCGACGTATAGGTGCACGAAACCTGAAACCATTGCCGGTATCCGACGGCCGCGTCGGTCGCGGAGCCGAGAATGGCGCCGCGGGCTTCGACGTCGGATCCAAAATATTGATTGGCGACACACCATTTGAGCGCCTGTTGCGCGGCGTGCAGATGGCGCGGATCCTTGGTCTCCCGGTGCAGGCGATAGAACAGCAGGCTCCAAAGCGCCGTGCCCTTTTCCCCCACGCCGACTTCAGCCGCCGGTTTGTCGGCGTTGAAGGCCCACGAGCCGTCGGGCTTCTGCCAACGCAGAAGATGTTCGGCCATTTTTTGGGCGCGTTCCAAGTAGCCTTCGCCCGGCAGGGCGCGATGAGCGGCGAGCAGGCCTTCCATGGCCCAGCCCATTCCTTTGGTGATGAAAACCGCCGGCATGATGCCGGTCTCCTGGCTCCAGCCCCGGTTCCACGTCCCATCGGGGCGCTCGAGCTTCAGGCGCACGCGTTCGAAATAGGTGTGGCCGATCTCGCGATGCCGCGGGTCGTGCGTGGTCGCATAGAGTTCGGCCGAGCCTTCCATGGCGAAGCCGGACTCATCGAGGATGTGCTCCGCCCATTTTTTTGGCTCCTCATAGTAATCCTGTCGAATCAAGCCAAACTCGGCCGTGAGACGTTCCGTGGCGTCCGCCAGGGTCTTGGCCGAATCCAGATAGGCCTGGTTGCCATTTGATCGATAGAGGGGAAGCCACGCCCAGCCGGCGAGGAACTGGGCATCCGCCACGCTGACCCGCTCCTCGTAGCCGGTCGCGAAACCCAGATTGCGGTTCCAGCGGGACACCGGCACGCCGCGGGCCGGATGCGTGGGATCCATCACGATAAAGCGCAGGCTGGCCTGGCCGATCTCATCGGCAACCCGCGGCAGCAAGCCGGGCTCAAAACGTCGGGCGACTTCGGGCACGCGGTCGGCCTCGAGCAGCATCCGCACCGCCGGGCCCCAGCCCCAGATCCAGTAATTGGAACGGTAGGTTGAGGCATCGTGATCGTAGAACAGGTTGAGTCCACCGACGACCGGGCTGGCGGGATTCCGCTCCTGCGAGCGCAGGATGTAGCCGACGGACTCGACGACCGACTCGCGGAGCCGGTCGGCACTCAACAACTCTCCGGCGGGAGCGCCGCGCGGAGACAGGACCGGTTGGGTGACGACCGTGGCCCCCAGTTCGCGCCCGTCCATCGTGTGCAATGAAATCCGGCCGGTCCATTGCTCCGAGAGCAACGCGATTGGCCGGTCCAACCGGCCATGAGTGACCGGCGCCCGGAAACGCAGATGAAATTCCCGTACCGCCGCGCTCGCCGGAGCGACGAACACTGCATTCTCCCAGTAACACAAGCGATCGCCCGGAACGACCGTCCGCGCGGCGGCCGCGACAGCCGCCTTGTGGAAGTTCTGATTTATGTAGCAGGTCGCGGGCGCTGAGGAAAAAGTTATCACGCCCTCCATCCCGGGCTGCAGGGCGAGGTCCACGACCGGATAGAAAATTTCCCGTTCGCTGGCGGGCGCGGCCGAAGCGGCGGTCGGATTCAACTTCGAGACATCGCTGATTTTCGAGATTCGCTGGTTCCGATCGCTCTCGATCCGAATTTCCACCTCCGTGATCCCGGCCGGCATCGTCGCTTTGATCTCGAGCACTTTGCCCGCGCGAACGGTCGTCACCCGCGCTGGGTTCTCCGCCGCGACTAGGCTGCATCCGAGGCTGAGAACGACGACACCGGACAGGTATTTCAGGCGTGGGAGCATGAGGGCAGTTAGGACCGGAATGAAACAGGAGGCCATGCGGTTGAGGTCGGGGACCGGAAAGCGCTGTCCCGCGGCAGAGGCGCGAAACAGTGACTCAGCTGGGTCCATGTAGTTGAGGGGGCGAGATGAGAGTTCGAGTCTCAGAGATTATGCGGCGGTCGTCCCGCCCGAAATGAGCTGCGACGGTTGGTTTGGCTCTCAACGGTCAGCCCGCCACGCTCAGCAGAATTGTCGTCTCCGCTCAGGGCGTGCCCTTGCGGCCAAGCGTGTAGGTGAAATAAACCGAGCGCTTCTCGCCGAGGTAGCGGGTGTTGGCGCCGGCGGAACCGCCGCGAAAATAGACTGCGTCGGTCAGGTTGTTCAGGTTGAGCGCGAAGACCTGGTAGAACTTCGCACCGCCCTGCAGTCGGTAGCGCATCCCGAAATTCCACAGGGTATAGGCAGGCGCCTTGAGAGCCCATTGCGCGGTGGACTGCGTGACGACGCGTCTCCCGCCGGGCAACGTGGCATAGACGTCACCTGCCGTCGGCAGTTCGGTCGGAGTGGCGCCAACGAACGTCACGCCCAAGTTGGTCGAAAAGCCTTTCAGCCGGTTGCCCTGGGGAGTGTACTTCAGGCTCACGCTGCCATTGTACGGCGCGACAAATTGCACGGTGCGGCCGATGGCGGCGGGGAAGGCCGAACCAAAATCGGTGTAGATCGAATGCACGCGACCGTAGCTCGCGCTGAGATAAAATTCCTTGTTCATCGTCCAGCTGAAATCGGCTTCATAGCCCCGGACCAGCTGGTCGCCGGTCCGCTGGGTGACGGTCACGTAGTTGCCCGAGCCGACGGGCGACTCCACGAAATCGGTCACGCTGACGTTCTGCCGGGTGGAGTAAAAGCCGCTGACGGTATAGTTAAGGCGATCGTTGAGGAGGGAGCCCTTGAAGCCGTAATCATAACCCCCGGCGGACTCGGACTTGTAGGTCGGGTCGGCGACAATCAAAGCTCCGTCACCCTGGGTGATGAACCAGCTTTCGCTGTAGTTCGCGAAGGCGCGAAACGCAGGGGTGATCTTGTAGTTCAGGCCGACCGAGGGTTTCAGTTCATTGCCGCTCTTCCTGATCTGGTCCCCGACCTTATACCCGGGGATGAACGGCGTGAACGAGGAGGCGGCGGTGAAGAAGTCGCGATGCCGGTAGCGGATGTAATCGTAACGGGCGCCGGCGTAGGCCAGCAACCGGCCGTTCAGCAGGGCCGATTGATGGCGCAGGCCGAGCCCCACCGTGGAGATCCGAAGCTTGGAGTTGCGGGTGAGCACTTCGCCGGGGGAATCGCCGTTGCGCTTGGAGAAATAGGCGATCGGGGCGAGCGGATTGTACGCGGCGTCCAGCTTGACGGTGCGCACGGCATTCCAGGCCACGATGTCCGGATTGTTGGCCGCGGCATAGCTGAGCGTCGGATCCCAGCGGTACCAATCGTTGAGATCGACCGTGAACAACGTGCTGTGCTCGACGGTGCCGTCATTGGTCCGGTAGCGGGCCAGCAGGTCATTCTGAAAACTGCCGCCATCGACGAAAATCCGGCCTCGCTGGGGAATGGCGCCACGGGCGGAGGTCAGCGCGTTGGCCGCGACCGGCGTGTTGAGGGAGATCGTGCCCCAGCCGGTGTTGTTATTGTAGTCCCAGCGGCGTTCGGCGAATACGTGCCCCGAGGTCCGGGTGCTGAAGGTGGAGTTGATGGTCTTCTCATAAACGCCGGTGATGCCCGTAAATCCGCGGTTGAGCGCGGCGATCGGCCCCAAGGCGTTATATTTGCCGAGATTGAAAGCGTAGCCCACCGCGACGTCGTCCGCCGTGGAGGCAGTGCCCTTTTGATCGACAACCAGCGGCAACGAGACGGTCTGGGCCTTGCGCTCCTGCAGGAAGTACTCGTAGGTCAGCGTAATCTTCGAGCCGTCGCCGAACAGATGGTTGAGCGCAAAATAGTATTCATGGTTGCGGTTGCGGGCAAAGGCTTGGTCAAAGCCGCGTTCATATTCGCTGGCGGTGAACAGGTAGTTGGTCTTGCCCAGCGTGCCGGGGAGGAACGGTCCCGTCAGCTCAAGCGTGGCGCGCTTGGTTCCGTAGTCGCCATAGTTGAACGCGAATTCCTCGCCGGCCACCGATTTGGGCTGCTTGGAAATCATATTGATCATCCCGCCCGGCGAAGTCCGGCCGTAAATGGCGGCATTCGAGCCTTTGATGACTTCGATGCGGTCGATGTTGCTTGAGCCGTAACGGCCCGCCCGGAGGAATCCGTCGCGCAGTTGTTGGGAGGAGTTGAAGCCGCGGAGCATGAAGTTCCCACCGATGTCCAGGCCCGTGAAATTGCTGACGTGCGTGATATTGTCCGCCAGTTCGAACATGCCGAAGTCCTTGGTGAACTCACTGGTGAGGACGTTCACGGAGTACGGCAGATCCATGATTTGCATGGCCACCCGGCTGCCGGTCATCGTTTCGGAGGCCGCATAGCCCTTGATCGATTCAGCGTTCACCTCGAACGGCATGAGGTTGACGGTCTCGTGGCTGGCCGGCGCGGCGTTGGGCGTCTGGGCCGACAGCGCGGAGGAAATTAGCAGCAGGCCAAGCGCGGCCGCGTGCACGGGGCGGGTGGTGGGTCTGGTGGTCATGGTGATGAGCGTAGATCTAGGAAAGAGGGGGCGGGGCTCGTGGTGCGATACGGGGAGAAGCGCGGGGAATCGACGAAACCCGTCCGGGCTAGGCAAAGGCCGAGTTGCTGGCATTGTTGAGTAAAGTGCCCGCTGCCACTTCGGCTTGCTACTCGCCTCCGAGCAATAAAGGCGCGAAGACGGCAAATCCACTGTGATATTGCTGATATCGTTAATTGGGGTCGAATCGCGCTGACCTTGAAGCTCGTGTGGTTCTGCTTCTGGCCTCGCCCTTGGTTATCGCCGGATCTGATTTGCGCTGGCGGCGCCCGGGTCCCGGTCGCCCTCGTCTCACGTTCAGTCCACGATACGATCAGCAAGGTGGTGGGGATCCGGCCGAACGCGGGCCGCATGGGCGAGTCCACCCGACCTCTCAGTCTTCAACTCTCTACTGACTGTTTTCCCCTCAGCGCGCCACGAGCCGGACCGGGCCGATCAAACCGGAAACCGCCGGCACGGGTGCGCCGGCCCTGCCTCCGACACTGCCGTACGGTACAGGGGCGCGCCCGGCTCGACCGGCCGCGGCGGTCGCCCCCGGCGGCGGCCCGCCACCGCCGCGACCGGGCGGCGTCGCGTTGACCTGCACTTCCAAATCGTTGACGCCTGTTTTTAGCGCAGCGGTGACGTCCCAGCGATACGGCTGCCAGGCGTGCGCCGGGAGTTGCTTCCCGTTCAGCGTGATCCGGGCGTAGTCGCGTACCTCGGCGATTTCCAGAAACACGCGTTTTCCGCCAGGCGCGGCGGGTGCGGTGAACTGTCGGTGATAGGTCGCAGGGCCGCTGAACGATCGGGAGCCGAGCTCCTCCCATGAACGCAGCGGCGTGGCCAGCTGTTTGTCTTCGAGGTCCAGCGTCCAGTCTCCGGCCAACTCCAGCAGGGGCGTGGCGGCAATCCACGCCGGCTCCGCCGTTGAGATCTCCGCGGGGAGCGGCCCGACCACGACGAGCTTCGTCTCATACGGTCCCAATACGAGCGGAACGCTCACGGAATCGGTCCCGGCCGTCACGCCGGACATGGGATGAATCTCACCCGTGGCGAGGTCCCAGGCTTGCACCTGGCCGCGGCCGGCGATGGTGGCGATGCGCGTCTCCTCCCGGCGGCTCTCGTTGAAGAAGAAATACATCTCGGCGTCGCGCCAGCTCCGGTGCAGGTAGGTCAGCCGCGGAAACTCGCCATCCAGCTTCACATCCGGCCTTGGCAGCGCCGCGATCACGGCTGGCGTGATCTCGCCCGAAGGTTCGACGAGCGTGGCGAAGCTGACATCCGGCACTTCTTTTGCGCCGAGAAAAGTGCGGTCCACGATCAGCCCGGGGGGCTTGCCCACGAAAATGACTTTGCCGCCGGATTTGGCGAAGGCCTGCAGGCGGGCGAGCGCGGCCTGCGGAATGACCGACAGGGAGGGAATCACGATGGCCCGGTAGAGTTGGCCGCTGAGATTCTTGAAGGTGCCGTCGCCCAGCGCCGCCACCGAGGTGAGCGACTGGTCGTCGATGTAATCCCAATCCACCTGGTGCTCGAGCAACTGCCAGCCGAGCTTGGTCATGCTCCGATTGGCGTCCTCGTCCCCCATCCAGAAGCTGCCCAGGGGAAGATAGAGGGCCACCTGCGCCGCCGGCCGGCCGATGGCCATCAGGTAGCCGGCGCGGTTGGCATACCAGGCCAGCAGCGATGACTGCGGCGGCGGCGCGCCTCCGTCCGCGCGGCCCCCGGGGAGGCGGAGCTGCAGGGCGTTGATGCCCCGGACAATTTGAAAATCGAGCGAGTACTTGCCGTCGACGCCCGGCCCGCCGCCGGACTCGGTCCACACCTTGGGTCGGCCGAATAGATGCGCGGCCGACGAGGCGAGCTTCGGGAAATTGTTGTTGATGTTCCACGTCCCGTCCGGCGTGTGCACCGCCGCGGGCGTAAGCTGGTTCAGATTATCGATGCCCGGCACCTGCACGTGCCGCATGGCCCGGAAAAAATCGCCCTCGCTCCGCACCAGCGCCATCATGGTCTCTTCGTGATTCAGGTGCACCAGGTACTCCACGTTGTGCCCGGCGCACCATTCGGCCTGCAGTTTGAAAAACGTGCGACCGAAGATGCCGCTCCACACGTCGTAGTAGTCGGCCTTGGCGCGCTGCCCTTCCGTGGTCACCTGGCCGCTGAAGAACAGGGGGAGGTAGGGCTGCAGGTCGTAACCTTTCTGCTGCTGGAATTCCGCCAGCAGCTGTGGAGTCCAGGGCGTCATCGGGCCGCTGTAGTCCGGCTCATCCCCGAAGAAACCAAGCACGGTCCGGCCAAACTCCGCGCCGACGGCCTGGAAGTACGTTTCGTGAGTGATCTTGAGGAAGGCGCGGGTGGCCTCCGGATCGAGATAATCGATCAGTGAATAGAGCGCGTCCTTGGCGCGGGTGCCGTCCTCGCGATTGTTGTTCCGGGTCGGCGAACTGACGTAGATGTGCCGGACGAAAACCACCTCCCAGGTGTAACGGGGCTCATTCGGGGTCGTGCCCTCGTAGGGCACGATCCACCGGAGCTGGCCGTTTGCGGGCACCGGAATGAGAACGGTGCCCTGCACCTGCTGGTCGAGGGAGGCCTTCACCGCGAAGATGGCGAGGGTGTCCGCCGGCACCGGGACCGCGAGCGTCTGGCCAGGCACGACGCGAATCCGGATATCGGCGACGATGCCCTGCATGCCCAGCTGCGGGAATTGCTTGCTGATCGCGCCGCCGGCAAAACCGCTGGGGTAGTCGCATTCGTCCTGGAGCCATACCTTCATTCCCCGCTTGGCCGCTTCCTGGACCACGAACTTCACCTGATCCATGTGCTCCGGCGAAAGGTACTTCGGTTCGCCGCGTCCCGGCGAATGGTTGATCACGAAGATGCCCATGGCCGCCAGCCGATCCAAATCCTGCACAATCCGGGTCCTCGTTTCCCGGGCGTCCGGCCCGTTCCAGCTGAGAAACGGCTGAATGGCGCCATATTCGTGGGGCGGGGCCTTGAAGTTGGCGGCCGCCTCAGCCAGCGACGGCACCGTGACTTCCTGCCACGGACGTTGTGCCGGCAAGGTCGCGGCCAGCAGCGGAAGCAGGATCACGAGGGCTGGAATTTTTTCATTTTGGGATCCCTCCACGAAGGTCTCCGCGCCTCGGACCGATCAAACCTTGGATCAGTGCCACCACGAAACGCAGAACACTTCAGGCATTACCCTTTACCTCTTCGGACGTCCAGAATTTCGCGCGGTTTGATTTCCGCGCCTGAAAGGGCAAAGCCTGAGGTGTTCAGGACGTCTTGCCTCCCCGGCGGATCGTCCCGTCCCCGCGGGCAGCGCGAGTGCATTTTTCATCCGGCCCAGCACATTTCGCCAGCCGTCATGGACCGCGTCCGCCTCGCCTCCGCTTTTTTGGCCGGAATTTGCCTCACCGCTGCGGCGATCGCCGCCAAACCGCGCGCCCGCGACCTCGGCGTGCCGTTCGATGGCCGGCCGGGCCCGCTCAACGCCATTACGGACGTCGCCGGGGTCGAGGTTGGTCAAACCACGATCATCCGGGGCGAAGGCCGGCTCGTGGTGGGCGAGGGTCCCGTGCGCACCGGGGTAACGGTGCTGTTCCCGCGCGGGCGAAGTCTGGTGGTCGCTGCCCGTCGTGGCCGAGACGTGGGATGGCTGGCTCAACGATCTTAACGGGTTTCACGTCAAGCCCGAGCACGTCTTCGCGGCCATGGAAACCGCGAAGGGTGGTCCCGTTGACGAGGGCGGAGTGGGTGGCGGGACGGGCATGATCTGCCACGAGTTCAAGGGTGGCCTTGGTACGGCGTCGCGCGTCACCAGCGGTGGGCACACCGTCGGCGTGCTCGTGCAGGCCAATTATGGCCTGCGTCGGCAGCTCACCATTGCGGGGGTTCCGGTCGGGAAGGAAATTTCGGAAGGGGCCTTCCGCCCAGATGAGGACGGCTCGATCATCGTGGTGATCGCCACCGATGCGCCGGTGCTGCCGCACCAGCTCAAACGGCTCGCGCGCCGCGCGTCGCTGGGCCTCGGCCGGATGGGCTCGATTTCCGGCGACGGTTCAGGGGACTTGTTTGTCGCGTTTTCCGCCGCGAATGCGGTTCCGACCGAACCGAAAAAATCGGGCGTAGTGCAGCTGATGAACACCGAGGATCTCGGGCCCGTTTTTGCCGGTGTGGTGGATGCGACCGAAGAAGCGATCGTCAAAGCGCTCGTCGCTGGCGAAACGATGACGGGCCGCGACGGCCACGTCGTCCGCGGACTGCCGCACGAGCCGTTGCGCGTCGTGCTCAAGCAATACGGCCGACTTAACGAAGGCCCGTAGGCCAAAGGCGTAGTGTCACCTATTGGGTGACACTACGCCTTTGGCCACGCACGGTCCGGAGCGGTCCCGGCTGCCGCGGACGGGCTAAAGTCAAAATGCGGTGGGACGTTGGGATAGGATGTCGCGGCTGCGGCCCGCGAACCCTAATGCTTCCCGCCTTTATCCAAGGCCTGCAACTTGAGTTCCTCGACCGCGGCCAGCGCCGCGAAGCCTGAGGTGTAGGCGCAACAGACCCGATACCACGCGCGATAGCCACCACCCACGGCCGAGTGATCGGTCACGCCAATGATTCCACCGCGCGCCTCGAGATCCGGACCTTGATATTGATTGTTCATGCACCACGCGAGGGCCTTCCGTGCCGTCGCGAGGTAACTCGCTTCCCCGGTGGCGGCATAAAGCCGGTAGTACAGGAGCGACCACAGCGCGGTGCCCTTTTCACTGATGCCATTTTTTTCGACGGGTTGGTCGGCAATGAACACCCAGCTGCCGTCGGGTCGCTGCCATTTCGCCATCTGATCGGCCATGCGCCTGGCCTGCGCCAGATAGCCGCCCTCAGGCACGGCCTGATGGGCGGCCAGCAGTCCCTCCATCGCCCATCCGAGGCCGCGGGTCATGCGCTTCGTCGCCATCACGCCGGTGCGCTGATGCCACCCGCGGTCCCACAGCCCGTCGGGCCGGGCGAGCTTGGCCAGATGCCGCTTGATGTAGTCGTCCGCCTGCTGCTGGTAACGGCGATTTCCCGTGGCCGCAAAGAGCGCGCTCAATCCTTCCACGCCGAAGCCGGATTCGTCGATCGTCTGATCAGACCATTCGTGCCGATCGACATAGTAGTCCTGGGGGACCAGCTCATATTCCTTCATGAGCCGGGCGGTGGAGGCGGCGAGCAGTTCGGCCGCCTTGAGGTACTCCGGATTGCCCGTTTCACGATAAAGGGGAATCCACGCCCATCCGGAAAGGAAGTTCGCGTCCGACGGAGCCACGCATTGTTCAAAGCCAAAGGGCAGATCGATCGCCCGGCGCCAGCGCGAGAGCGGAATCCCGTAGGCGGGGTGGCTCGGGTCCATAATCCGCAACGCCAGGCTGCTGCGTCCAATCTGATCGGCGGTCGTCGTGAGCTGGTGCGCGGCGAAGTGTTGGGCGATCGCGGGTTGCTTGGCCGCTTCCAGCAAAGCCGAGACGGCGGGCCCTCCGCCCCAGATCCAGTAAGATGACCGGTAAGTCCGCGCATCGAGGTCGTAGAATAAATGCAGCCCGCCGAAAGTCGGGCTGGCGGGATTCAGATTCTGCGAGCGCAGAATGTAGTTCACGGAATCGACCAACGACTGTTCGACATTCTTCCGCGTCAGGGTCTGCGCCGGGCGATCGCCGCCGGTCGCCGGGTACGCTGACTTGGGGCCGAATCGCCCGACTTCGACTTCCTGACCGGAAGCGGCGTCGACGATGGCCACCGATCCCGCCCATTCCTCGCCCAAGGGTAGCACCACGTACCGCGCCCGCCCGTCGACGACCGGTACTTTTACCTGCAAGTAGAAATCGTCGAGCGCCACGGCCGGTTCGCAGTACACGTTGTTTTCCCAGCTCTCGAGGATGGCTGCGTCCACGATCATGGTGCGACGGCCCGGTTCGGCCTTGCCATGGAAGTGGTGGTTGACGGCTACCAAACGCGGGGCCGTCCGCCACTGCAGCACGCCCGTCATGCCCGCGTTCAACTGCACATCGACCACCGGGTACCAAATTTCCTTATCCGGCTTGGGGGAGGGCAGCACGGTCTGGGGCGAAGGATGGTTGGGCGAAATGTCCGTGATCTTGCTCATCGGATGGTTGCGCGCGCTCCGAATGCGCAGCTCCACTTCCTTGGTCGGCAGCGGCAGCGTCAGGCTGATTTCTACCGGGAGAAATCTGCTGGCGGTCGGATCGGCGGCCGTGCTGGGGGAAACCAGGCACAAGGCGAAGAGAAAAAATGGGGTCAGCAGACGAAGGCTTTTCAAGGGAGTGAGGAGATCGGCGAAAAGCGGTAAGCCAGCATGAGTGAGGCGTCGAGTCGTTAGCGCGGGTCCCGATACCCCGGTTTTCATCCTGAGGCTGTTCCCGAAGCCAACGAAAGGTGGACCGGGCGCTCCGCGCGCGGTCTGCGGCGAGCGGAGCTCACCGCCCACCCGGCACGGTGTCCGTGGTTCGAGAGGTGACATCGCGAAAGACGTCATCGGCAACGTCGCTGATGCTCAGAGTGACCGAGAGGGGCGCAGTACCCACCCTCTTCAACCTCGCACCGAGCCCGACACCAGCGCACCCGCAACGGGCAGCGACTCGACGCTTTCATCGAGACTATTTGCTCAGGAACAGTTCACTTTCGATCAGGGCCTCAAGGAGACTGCGGGCGCCATACTGACTGGCCTTGGCCTGCTGCACGATGGCCTCGATCTTGGCCCGGTCGGAAAAACGGACCGGCGCCCCGGTCGCGAAGATCGACAGCTGCTTCGCGAGATTCCGCGCGAGCTGGGTCTCGTCCTGCAGCAGGAGGCGCTTGAAGTCGCGCACGTCCTGGAACGCGCGCCCATCGGCGAGCTGGCCGCTGGCGTCGACGGGCAGCGCATCGTGAAAGGCAAAGGGCCAGCCGTTCTTGCCGAAGCCGGGTGTCGGCGAGGTGTCCGTGGCGGTGGCCCGGTAGCGCGCGCGCCAGGCGCCCATGACGTCGAAACTTTCCAGCGCAAAGCCGGGCGGATCGATTTTGCGGTGGCACAGCGCGCAGCTTTCGTCGGCGCGGTGCTTGTCGAGTTGCTGGCGGATCGTGACGGCTCCACGGATGTCGGGCTCGACCGCGGGAACGGCGGCGGGCGGCAGCGGCATGTCGAAGCCCACGATCCGTTCCATGATCCACTTGCCGCGCAGCACCGGCGACGTGGTGGTCCCGTTGGCCGTGACCTTGAGCACGCTGGCCTGCGTCATCAGCCCGCCGCGCACACTGCCCGCCGGGAGCGACACACGGCGCATGGCCGCGCCTGGCACGCCCTGGATGCCATAGTGCGAGGCCAGCCGGTCGTTGAGGAACGTGAAATCGGAATCGACGATGTTTCGCGCGGGCAGGTTGCGGTGAAAGAGTTCGCGGACGTAGAGCTGCGTCTCGAGCAGCGCGGCCTCGGTCAGCGAATCGTCGAGGTAGTAGTCGCTGTACAAAGTGGTCGACGGCGTCGTGTCGTCCATTTTCCGGAGATCGAGCCAGTAATCGATGAACGCGTCGACGAAGCGGCCGGACTTGGGGTCGGCGAGCAGCCGCGCGGTCTCGGCCCGCAGTACTTCCGGCCGGTGCAACTCGCCGCGGGCGGCTTTCGCCCGCAACGCCGGGTCGGGTTCGGAATTCCAGAGGAGCAACGCGAGCCGCGTCGCAAGCGCCGGGTCGTCGAGCCGCCCGGGTTGTTCGTCGACGAAGACGAACTGAGGCGAAGAGAGCACCGCCGTATAACCCGCGAGCAAGGAGCCGGCAAAGCCCAGCCCGGCTTCCCGCCGCTGCTTGATCAGGGCGAGAAAGAGTTGCACGTCGGCCTCCTGCACGGGCCGGCGATACGCGCGCTGCATGAAGGAGCGCAACAACCGCTCCGCGTCCGCGGCCGGATTTTCCGAGGCGACCTCGACCTTTGTCTGCGCGATCGTCGAAACCAGGCCGGCGCCACGATTCCCGCGGCCGCGTCCGGCCCGCAGGGCGACGTTGTCCACCAACACGCCCGGCTCCTCGCCGTCGACCTTCTTCATCGGCAGATCGCCGAAAAGCAGTTGGTAACCCGCCGTCGTGTTTTCGTCGTAAAGCGGACCCTCGACTTCCATCCAGCGGAACGCCACCGCCGGCTGGCCGTCGCGCTGGGCGAGGGGATTGGTGTACCCGCCGGCCACGCTTCCCGTCGGCCGGGAGCGCATGAAGCGCGAGGCGTCCGTGACCAGATACTCGTTGGCCAGCATCCAGACGTCGTCGATCTGGCTCACGGTCGGTTCGGGCGTGAGATCGAATTCACCCAACCGCCGGTTTTTCACGCCACCCTGGGCGTAGACGGTGACCGGCTCATCGCGGCGGCCCGGACCCACGTCGGTCATGTTCGGCTGGTACCAATCCGCCGCGTAGGTGACGTTCTTTCGATTGGTGCCGGTGCCGACGTCGCCGATCCGATTGCCTCCCGGGCCCACCCACAAGGTATAGCCGCTGAACCGCAGCCGATAACGCCCGGCGACCGGGGCGCGAAATCCACTCCAATTTGAGGCGAAGCCGGTGACGTAGTTGCTCGAGACCCAGCCGATCGCTTCTTCATCCCGGATGGCGGGGTTGTCGGGGCCCGCGGTGATCGGCGCCTTCCGCGACCGCACCTCGAGTTGCGCGGTCGTGCCGAGGACCGGAAACTTTGTGCGCACCGGCTGGCCGGTGAACCCGAGCATCGCCGCGTCGTCGCGCGCATAGGTGCGCTTGGTCTCCGTCGGCGGCTGGGCTAATTTGACGGCCATCGCCTGGCGCATCGCGTAGTCCGCCGCGGCCATGTAACGGGTCAGGTGCACGTATGAGACATCGAGGGCGGTGCTGACCTTGTTGTAACGGAAAGCCTCCCCGTCCTCGGGGAGCTGGTCGCTGATGAGCAGCCACGGCGCCTGCAGCAGGTCGCGCAGCGCATTTTCGTACTCGCTGCGGTTTAGGCGGCGGCGCAGCGCCCGGCCGTCGCGCGCGAGGACGTCGCGTTCGGTCGTCGTGAGCGTGGACGAAAGACCGGCGACAAAGTTCGTCACGTCGGCCTGGGCGGGCCGCTTCTTTTCCTTCGGGGGCATTTCGCCGGCCGCGACGCGATCGTGGACCTTGACCCACACCTGGAAATTGGCCGGGTCGGAGGGAGTGAAGGCCAGCGTGGTGAGGTCGAGCCCGCCGTCCTTGTCGACGTCGTTGTGGCAGCTCGAGCAGTAGCGATCCGTGAAGGCCGTGGCGTCGGCGTCGCCGAAGCCGGGGGCCGCCGCCCACAGTGCCGAGGCGCCGAGCAAGAGGGCCGCCACCACGAGCAAGCGGTGGCGGGTGGCAGGGGTACGAAGATTCGAGGCACAGCGACGAGTGAGCATGGGAATTCGGGGGCAGGGGAAACTTCGGCACCGGGGCGGCGGAACGGAGTGAAGTTCGAAGCGCGAACTCCGGCCACCTTGGCGTCATCCCGAGCCGCATGCAATGCTGCGGTCGGCTTGAATACTCGTAGGTGGGCGCGAACCGGGAGGATTTCCGGTTCTTCCGGATTGAGTTCGGCTTCAAAGTCAGCGCCAACATCTGCCGGCGCTATCCCGGAGTGCCGCCGAGGAGCTGGCACTCCAAGACCCGGGCGAGGGGAGGCCTGCTGTTTGCTCCCCGCCCACGTGCCTCAGCTCTCGATCCGGCGGGTCGAGCGCTGGCGATTGCGGTCCGATTTGATGCCCGAACCCGCGCTGGTAATAGCGGTCAGCGGGTTGCCCCTGGTCCGTTCCTCACCGTGGCCGAGTCGGGAGATATTTTTTAGGAATGCGCAAACCCATCGAGCCGGCGACCGTGATGACGTCGTACTTGCCTTGAAATCCGATCAGCAGGTGTGCGGCCCAGGGCTCCATTTGGTACTCATCGATCAACCAGGTGCTCATGTCGCTCGTCGCGAGTTGGAGGGCCCGGTCGAGCGAGCTGACGAATTCGGGCTGGCTGCCAACACTGATGATGAAGGCGGCCGTCTCGACGCGCGGTCCGGTCAACTTCGCCGCCTTCTTCAACGTTACCGTGAACTGCACCTCCATCGAGATCTCCACCCCGTTGCCGGTCGGTTCCCCGTCGCCCTGGAGCGCATGGCCATCGCCGATAAAGAGCAGCGCCCCCGGATGAAACACGGGCAGCATCACGATCGCACCTTCGCCAATTTGATTGTAGTCGAGATTGCCCCCGTAGGGTCCGGCGGGAGTCGACGTTGGCGCAAAATCGCCGGCCGGGGCGACGCCGACGCAGCCCAGCATCGGCTGGACGGGGAATTCCAACACCGCGACGGCGCTTTTGGGATCGGCCAGGCGCACGACACCGCGCGCAATGTCGACGTCCCATTTCACGCGGTTCGTTTTGCCGGGAGCGGCTTTGTCCGGCATGAAATTTGGCATATACATGGGATGCAGGGCGGCGATCGACTCCGGGGTCAGGGCGAACATTCCCAGCCGCGCGCTCGTGGTGCCCCACGACCGGTTGATGCGCACCTGCTGGAAATGAACCAGCAGCGCGTCGCCCGGTTCGGCGCCTTCAACGTAAAACGGCCCGGTGAGCGGATTGCTGCCCTGGGCGCGTTCCACGCCAAGTTCATCGCGCCCGCCGGAGTCGATCGTCTTCGTGGCGATGAGCTCGCCGGGGCGAATGCGTTGGAGTACGGGATGCGTGGCCGAAAAGGTGCGATGAAAAATTTCGGGGCGCACCGTGGTGGGCTCGGCCGCGACGGCGGAAGCGAGAGCGGTGAGCATTGCGGCGAACGGCGGGAGGAGGGAGATTTTCATGGAAGGGAAAATTTCTGATGTGATTCGCGGGTTGGTTCGGGCGCCGCGGGAGGTCACCGCCAAATGGATAACCCGCCGTCGACGACCAGGCTCACCCCCCCGTGATATAGTCCGAGGCTGGCGCGGCGAGCAAGATGGTGGCGCCTTTCAAGTCGGTGTCGGGGCGTGCCACGACTCCGTCGGCCAGGATTCTTCGCCGGGTGATTCGCTGCGGCGTAAGATAAACCGGTTTGCCAAGGTCCGGCCCGGGCGGATAGAAAATTGGGCATGAGGTTGGCGGAAAATTTCCGAGCCGGGTTGTCTTCCGTGGGCGGACGCGGGCTCGTTGGATTTTCGCTGGCCTGCGCCGCGGCTTTGGGCGTTTCCGCGCAGACCACGGTGTCCGTTTCAGGCCTGGCCAATATTTATGGTTCGGGCTTTGCGGACGCGCCCGGACCGGGCGGATTCGGGGGTGGTGCGACCGCGGTCGAATACCCGCTGCCGAACGGCACGACTTCCCTGAAATTCACCAGCGTGATCGGCACGATATCGTTCGATTCCAGCTCATTCAGCGGTGCCGATGGAAGCACGAGTTGGGGCGCTCTCACGCAGTTGAGCGACTACCGCAGCCTGTCGGGCATCACCTATAGTGGCCGCACCGCATTTCTCATCGGGGTGTTTCTCGATGCCTCGACGCCGACCGGCGCGGCGCCGGCGACGTTGAGCTACGATACCACCTCCGCCGGACTTTCAACCTTTAGCCCCTTGCTCCGGCAGGTTTTCTTCACTGGCGACGGGCTCGATACGTCGTCCGGTCTGCAAGTTTTCAATGTGCCAACGGGTGCGACACGACTTTTTCTGGGATTTGCCGACGCGTGGAATGGCTCGTCGGTCACCGGACTGCCGGGAGCCTATCAGGACAACGCGGGCAGTTTGAGTGTGACGATCAGCCCGATTCCGGAACCGGAGACGTTGGCGCTGTGGTTGGGTTTGGGCGCGATCGCGACCGCGGTCTGGCGGCGACGGGCGTAAGAGGCTGTCCTGAACTTTACCAGACGACGGACAGGGCAAACCCCAGAATTATGACCGCGGATTTCGCAAATAACGCGGATGGCAGACAGCCATTCGCCGGATGAATGCGCCACCTGCGGTCCCGCAGACGCGGGACACTTGTTGGCGCATTCGGGTGGGACGGATCAATCCGCCAACTGCCAAACGTATCCAGGCTGGAGCCGTAAAGTCCCGATTGAAGCGACAAGGCGCAGCAGCGCCGCCGCCGGCCGTGAGCTTGTCGAACGGCCCGATTCGATCATCCGGGTTGGACCCCTCTATCCGCGAAATCCGGGGTTGAAAAAACTCTGGGCTTATCCGCTGTGCCGGCAGACAAACGGCCAAGTTCATGAGAGCCACTGAGGCCGGTGCGGTAGCCGAGAGGCCTCGAATCAGGCCGGCCATCCTTCGCTCCGCGATCTCCGCTGCTCCGCGTGAGACCGGTTTGAAGGGAGCATTGCAAACCGTGCCATTACTGCTGACGGCATGGCTTGTCGGGAGGCGATTTGGTCGCCACGCTCCTGAGACCCTATGATCGACTTACGCAGCGACACCGTGACCCGACCGACCTCCGCCATGTTGGATGCCATGATGCGCGCGCGCGTCGGCGATGACGTTTTCGGCGAGGACGAGAGCGTGAACGCACTCCAGACAAAATTGGCCGAACTTTTCGGCATGGAGGCCGGCCTCTTCTGCCCGACGGGCACGATGACCAATCAGATCGCCATCAAGGTTCACACGCAGCCGGGCGAGGAAGTCATCTGCGATCAGGTGGCCCACATTTACCTCAACGAAGGCGGCGGCATTGCCTTCAACTCGGGTGCGTCGGTTCGGCTCCTACGCGGCGACAATGGCCGATTCACCGCTGAGCAGGTGCGGGAGAATATCAACCGCCGGGACGATGCCCACCAGCCGGTGACCCGGCTCGTCGCGATTGAGAACACGGTCAACCGGGGCGGCGGCTGTTGCTGGGATTTTAGCGAAATCAAGCGCATCCGGGAGGTTTGCACCGAGCAGGGACTGGCGTTCCACCTCGATGGCGCGCGCTTGTTCAACGCCCTCGTCGCCCGCGGAGAAACGCCGCGGCAGTACGGCGAGGCCTTCGACACGATTTCCATTTGCCTGTCCAAGGGGCTGGGCACGCCGTCCGGTTCCGTCCTGCTTGGTCGCAAGGAGCACATCAAGAAGGCCCATCGCTTCCGCAAGGTTCTGGGCGGTGGCTGGCGGCAGGCGGGCTACTTGGCGGCGGCCGGGCTTCACGCCCTCGATCATCATGTCGAGCGTCTCAAGGAGGATCACGCGAACGCGAAGGTGCTGGAACGGGAACTGCAGTCCCTGCGCTACGTAACGGGCGTGCTGCCGGTGGAGACGAACATTGTCATTTTCAAACTCGCGCCGGGTGTCAGTCCGGAGGGTTTCCTGGCGCATCTGAAAAAGCATGACATCCGGGCGGCGGGCTTCGGGTCACAGATGATCCGGGTGGTGTTCCATCTGGACGTCGCGAGTTCGCACCTCGAACCGATCGTGGCCGCGTTGCGGAGTTTTGCCTGAAACCGGGCGTTAGCGGCCGACAAGAGAATCGGGGATGGTCCGTTGGGCTCGCCCGGTGCGAGGTTCGTGGCGGGTGGGTCGCGCACTCCGGGCGCGGTCGAAAGAGTGGCTTCGGAATCGGGCTCGGTGATCAGGCGGCTTGCGTGGCGCGATTGGCCCTTGGCAAAGGAAGAAACTTTGTCCCGTAGTCCAAACCTTCAGCGCTTCAGCGTCACCTGTAGATTGTAGCTGATCGGTTGTTTGAGGGCGAAGGAGATGGGCACGGTTTCGCGAGCCGGGCTGGTGTAGTCGTTGTTCTTTGGTCGCAGGGCCGAAGCCGTCTGCGCGATGGAGGAATACTGCGGACCGCGATCGTTCAGGAGATTATTGATGACCAGGTTGACCTGAATCTCCCGCCGCTGCTTGAAGCGGAACGTGTAGGCCAGCGTGCCGGTGACGATGTAATAGTCGTTTGGGGTGTAGACCGGCGTGTAGGCGTTGACGTTGGGATCGTCGAGGGCGCGCGTGGCATTCGCCGGATCGGCGATGGTATCGGACCCGCGCGACCCGATAATTTGTTTCGCCCGGTAGCGCACGCCCGAGCCGATGCGCAGTCCCTTCAGCCGGCCGGTCGGAACCGTATAGTCGGCGAAGAGATTCACCAAAGGCTGATCCTGGCTGCGGCGTTTGCCATCGACGATGTTTTGCCGGAACGAGACGATGTTGTTGAAAGCGGTGGTGGCCGTCGTGGCATCGGGCGAGCGCTGGTTGATCGGGATGGAAAGATCGACGCTGGCAACGTTGTTCGAATCGAGCAGGACGCCGGCGTCACGGGCGATCTGCTGGAACAGCGGCAGGTTCTTGTCGATGTACGCTTTCACGTCGGGATTGAGATTGGACTCGTACACCTTGGGGAAACTCACGCTGCCGGTCAGGCGAAAGGCCTTCGACGGGTTGTAAACCATTTCGAATTCGAAGCCGTTGCCGGAGCGGGTGCGGATGTCGCGGTATTGCACCGGCAGTAGGCCGGCGCCGCGAATGTTGCCGCCCGTGGCACTCAGATCGCCGACGATATTGGCGTTGTAGAGCGAGTTGAAGAAATTGGGTCCGTCCTGGGAGATCGCGCCATTGATTTCCTTGGTCTGGTAGTAGGTGAAATTGAAGTTCAGCCGGTTCTGCAGAAATTCCATGCGCAAGCCATAGTCCGTGCCGGTCGAGATCGTGGGTTCCAACTGGCGGCCGTCGATCCGCACGATGCTGGTGGGCGGGTTGAAGGTTTCCGCGTAATTGATCGAGGGATTGAGCCAACTCGAGACATGGAGCACCGAGCCGACGGAGAGCGTCTTCTGCCGGCCCTCGACCGGGGGCGGGTTATAGTCGTCCTTGAAACGATCGTTGGCGTAGAGCGGATCGCGATCGCCGTTGGGGGCAAGGCGCGGACGAATGGCGGCTTCGAGCGGTGCGCCCACGGCGTTGCCGCGGGTGTCGCGCTGGCGGTAGGTGAGCCCGGCGTAATCGGCGGGCGCGGCGGGACGCAGAATCCGATGCAGGCCGTCCCAGTCGAGCGGGTAGTCGCCCTTGTCGAGTTGCTGGCGGGTGTTGAAGAAATACGAGTCGACGCGCAGCGCGCCCAGCAGCACGAGCCGGCCCTTCAGGAATTTCGCGTTCACGGAGCCAAGGAGATATTTGAAATTCGAGGTGTTGATCGCCTCGGTGTCGCGGCGTGCGATGTTCACCGCCCAGAGCGGCTGAATGTCCTTCGCGACCCGGAGATTGGGGTCGAGGTATTTGATGGTGCCGGCGAATTCGGGAATCGGGCGGCTGGGCTGGTTCCAGTAGCGGCGGATGCGGACCGTCTGCAGGACGGTCGATTCGAGAAAGCCCCACAGCCGGTGATCGTCACCTTGCGCCACGCTCAGGTAACGGTAGTCGGATTGCTCCTCGCCCTGGTTGATTCCGGCGAGGGTGTTGACCGAAAAATTGCCCCAGCGGGTCTCGAACACGTAGGCTGCGGCGGTCCGGATATTGTTATAGTCGAAAGTCCGGTAGCCCCGCATGAGCGAGCCGTCACCGTAGGCTTGCTTGAAATTCGGGTTGAGCGCGCCATTGGGCAGCGACTGGTTGATGTCGATGTAGGTGTCGTTGCTGGAGCGGTTCTGCTCGCCGTTGATGAACGAGGTCGCGCGGTTCACGTCGCCGGCCACTTCAAAGTAAAACTGGCCGAGGCGCTGGTTCAGGGTGAACTGGAGGTCCCGGAAAGTCTGGGCCAGGATCGGCGCATCGGGTGAAATCGTGAACTCCTCGCTCGGCGGGCGGAAGAAGGAGTTGGCGATCGCGGTGTCGAAGCGGTGGCTTGGCACGTCGACCGCGTGGAGGAACGTGGCGCCGGCGCTGTTGAACGCGGGCAGGCTCCCTTGCACGAATCCGGCAATGGGCGTGGTGGTGCTGTTGCCGCCGGGCAGCGTGATCGGATCATTCTGGTAATTCATGATCGCATTGGCGGGCGAGAAGGGATCGAAAACGTAATAGTTGGCGCCGCGGCGGCTCACGCCGAGCGCGTTGGCGTTCGACGGCAGGGTCGTGGCCGCGGCCGCGGCGTTGTAGACGGTGCGCCCATCCCACCCGGAGAGCCGGTCATCGATGGTCGTGAAGCCCGATTGGCGGGAGTTGTTGCCGTATTCGCCCTCCAGCCGGATCTCGGTATCGCGGTAAGGTTTGAACGTCCCGGTCAGGAATGCCGCCTTGCGCGTGTCGAAATCCTTGAGACGCCAGCCAGCGGCGTCGCCCCAGACGGCGGCGGCGCGAACTGCCGCCTTGGGGCCGAGCGGCTGGTTGAGATCGACGGTCGCCCGGTAATTCCGCCAGGAACCGACACTCAGCTGGGCGGTTTGAAACGGGCGATCGGTCTGAGCCCGCTTCGTCGTGGCGGAACTCACGCCGCTCAGGGAACCATTGCCGAAGAGAATGGAGTTGGGGCCGCGGCCAAAATCGTAGCGTTCGAGGTTGTAGCTGTCGCCGTTGTTGAACTGCGGAAAAAAGTTCCGCTGCGGGCGGCTGTTGCCGGCACCGCGGATGGTGTAGTTGATCGGCGACGCGAAGAAATTCTGCATGCCGTTGTCCACGTTCAGCGTGCTGCTGGGCGCCCACTCGGCGGCGCTCTGCAGGTCGATCAGTCCGAGGGCATCGATGAATTCGCGGGTGATGACCGAATACGCGGCGGGAGTGTCGCGCAAATCGAGGGCGAGGCGTCCGCCGGCGAGCGAACTGCTGGCGGCAAATCCGTTGTCGCGGTCGTTTCTGACTTCGAATGGCGACAGGACCACGGTTCCGTCCGCCGCGAGGTTCGGGGTCGGGGGACTCCCGGTGTCAGAGGCGATGCCCTGCGCCGGCGCGAGGGCCGGTGCCAGCAGGAGGAGAAGGACAAGGCCGGGTATCCGCGATGAGCAACGGAATATTTGGGTCGCGATCTTCATGGCTGAACAAGTTTCCCGGGCAGATGCGCACCGGTGGGTTGACAACTGCAAAGTGGTTCGGTCGGGCGTGGCGGACAAGGCCTATTGCCGGCGCTTCTGGATGGATCCGCTCCTCACCTGACCAGGCAAAAAGGACGGTCGTTCGGAGGCACGTCACGAAGAGGGCGAAAGGTGGACCGTGCGTTCCGCGCGCAGTCTGGGGCGCGCGGAGCGCACGGTCCACCCACTACGCCTTTGGCGGGTTAGGGCAGCACGCTTCCCGCGAGGTCAGCAGTAGCGAAGCGAAGAATTCACGCCTGAGGCTCACCCGACGGCGGGATGGACGAGTCGGAGGCCCACCCCGTTTCCGATAGCCCCGGGTCGGGGCGTTGACATTGCTGGCCAAGGTTCATTCGATCGCCGCGCTTCACCAACCCCGCCGCACTTCTGATGCGAGCCAACTCCTGAATCGAAGAATCACGATGATGAACCAGACGACGATTGCTCGCTACGCAGTTCTGATTTTTGTCGGCGGCCTCGGCTTCGCGCCGACGGTCACCCTGACCCGGGCCTCCGAAGCTCCGCGCGTCAAGAGCGCGAATCTAAAACCCCGGCCACAAGGCGGCCTCAAGGCGCCGACGGAGAAGGAACTCATCTACGTGACGCTCCCGGGCACGCTCGAGGGCTCCTGGGACCAGAACGGGAGTGGCATCGTCATTCTCGATGCCACGGACAACTTTAATTTCGTCAAACGCATCCAGACGTGGGAAATTCCGGCGAGCCGGTTTCCGGAGCAGGTGGCGGGCGTGACGGCCAGCGTGGCGACGCAGATGATTTATGTGGCGACGCGCGGCCGGCTCGCGGCGTGGGACCTGCAAACCGAAAAGAAGGTCTGGGAAAATGCGTTCGACGGCAGCTGCTGCGAGCGGCCGCAGATCGCGCCGGATGGCTCGTTCATGTATGTCGGCTCGGACTTGAAGGATTTTTGGTACGTCGTGAATCCGAAGACGGGCGAACTGATTACGACCGTGCGGTCGCCGCTGAGCCCCAACGCGCACAACCTGAATCTCAGTGGCGATGGCAAGATCGCGTTCATGGCTCCGAATGGCAAAGTCATGGGCGTGGCCGACACCACGACGCACAAGCTGCTCCGGACGATCGCGTTCCCGGATAATGTCCGTGTCTTCGTCGTGAATCACGACTCGTCGTTGATTTATTCCAACCTGAACAACCTGCTCGGCTTCGTGATCGCGGATGTGAAGACCGGCCAGATTCTCCATCGGGTGGAAGTGAAGGGCTTTGGCTGGCCGGAGAAGTGGAATGTCACGCCGCGCCCACGCATCCCGCACGGCTGCCCGAGCCACGGCATCGCCTTCACCAATGACGAAAAAGAAGTGTGGGTGTGCGACGGGCTCAACAACTACATCCACATTTTCGACAACACGCAGATGCCCCCGAAGCAAATCGAGAGCATCAAGACTTCCGCCGGACCGTATTGGATCACTGTCGGCTTGGACGGAAATCTGGCCTATTGCTCCTCCGGCGACGTCATCGACATGAAGACGCGGAAGATCGTCGGGCAATTGAAGGATGAATTTGGCCGGCCGATGTACAGCGAGAAGCTGCTCGATATGGTGTTCACCAATGGGAAGCTGACCCGCGTGGCGAACCAGTTTGGCAACGGGCTCGGCGCGATGGCGACGCCCGAGGGCGCGGCTCCAGCCCGGGGCAACTGAGCAGCCATCGGGCCACGCGGAACTTACCGGAAGCAAGTGGTCCGGGTGGTGCCGCGAGCCGTTGAGCAGCCCCCGGTCTGGATTTAGAGGGCGTCCAGAAAGACTCCCTTGATTTTCATTCTGAGCGCTAGCGAAGACCTCCATGAGGTCGGTGGCTCCGCTGGCATGGATTTTTCGCTGGCGCTCAGAATGACAGGCCTTTTCCGACGTCCTCTTCGATCCCGATCGAGCCTGGCTCGTATCGGAACGGGGCGTACGCACGAAATTTTTGCCGGGGGGGGGGGCCGGCTGAACGATTAAGTGCTTGCTACCACGAGGCGGTGCGAGCGGTATCGCTAAACCCCTTTGCCGCGTGAATTTTTTCGCGCGGATCAATCCAACCCCTATCAGGACTCGTTATGAACCAGACTCCGCCATTTGATTCGATGGAACGTCGGGACTTCGCCAAAATGATCGCCAGTGGGGTCATTGGCGCTGGCCTCATCGGCCAAGCCAGCAGCGCGCAAGCGGCGGCCACGGCGCCGGCCCGCGCGCCGCGAAAGAACACCCTGCACCATGTCGGCGGTGACTATCACTGCACGATGGGGGAGCATTGGTCGTCGAAGCAGAACATCGAGTTTCACCTTCGTCATGGGGTGAAAACTTTTCACGCCAACATGGGTTTCGGCGGTGGCGGCGAAGGCGGCGGGGGAGCGAAGGGCGGCACCAAGAAAGGGGGCGGCGCCGCGGCCATCGGGGATGAATGGAAGCTCGACGACATGAAGCGCTGGAAGGACGCGTGCGACAATGGCGGTCTGAATTGGGAAGGCATCCGGATCGATTCACGCTACATCTATCTGCGGCCGGGCGCGGAACGGGATAAGAAAATCGAGTCCATGATCGGCAACATCCAGAAGGCCTCCCAGGTGGGGGTGAAGATGTTCACCCACCACTGGACGATGATTCCCATCCGCCGCAACGGCAACACGCCGGGCCGGGGTGGGGCCTTCTATAATTCCTTCAAGCTCGAGACGAATTGGAAGGACCTGCCGGTCGAGTCCAACGGCGTGGTTTCCAGTGAGGATTATTGGGAGCGGATCGAATATTTCCTGAAGAAAATCATCCCGGTCGCGAAACAGTACAACGTTAAGATGGCGGTGCATCCGTACGATCCTCCGGGCCTGCCCAAGGGCTATCAGGGCGTCGACAATTGGGACTGTGCCCCGACCACCGTGTTGGACTCCCTCAAGCGCTACGAGGCCATTGTCGATAGCCCCTTTAATGGCTTCCAATTGTGCCTCGGTACCTGCGCGGAGGGATTGAAAAACATGAAGACCGAGATTCTGCCGATTGTGCAGTACCTTGCCGATCGGGGGAAGATCCACAATGTCCACATGCGCAACGTCCGCGGCGGCCTGCATGATTTCCAGGAAGTTTATCACGATGAAGGCGACATGAACTTCATCGAAGTTATCCGCATCCTGCGCGACGCGGGTTATGCTGGCGCCATGCTGCCGGATCATGCTCCGACCCATCCCGATGATCCCGGCAAGCTCCAGGCCTTCACCTTCGCCTTCGGCTATATCAAGGCCCTGATCGACGTCGCGAACCTCGAGGTCAAAGCCTGAGAGGTCTCGTGATCGCGCGGGCTCCGCTTTAGGCGGGCCCGCTGTCTTGCTGTACCCCTCCCGACCTCTTCGCGCCAAAGCGAAGGCGGACGATAATTTCTCCAATCAGATTTCCCCATGAAGGGGTGTGGCCGCTTGTTGAGGTCAGCCCCAATCGCGTTGGACGTCAGTTAAGCCTTACCCCGCCATGTTACTCCTGAATCCTAACCCCCGGGGGCTTCGTGCCCTCAGCCTCGTGCTGGCCCTCATGCCGGCATTGTTCCTCCGAGCCCAAGTCCGCCCGGATGCCTCCGCCGCTGCGGAAAAGGAATCCGCCATCAAGCTCGATGCCTTCAAGGTTACCGGAACGCAGATCAAGCGACTGGAGATTGAAAAAGTCCTGCCCGTTACCGTTTTTAATCAGGAGGCCATTGAGATCCGGAATCCCTCGACGCCGGTGGAGATGCTCACGTCAATGCCGCAGGTGACCGGCCAGGGAATCACGGAAGGTGGCGGCTCGCCGCTTTCCGCCCGCGGGGATGCGGCGAGCATCAATCTGCGCGGCATCGGGGCCGGCAACACGCTGTTGTTGCTGGATGGGCTCCGCATGGCGCCCCGCGCGGGCATCCTCGGCAACGAGATGCCCAACAACGTTAACGCGCTGCCCTCGCGCGGACTGGATCGGATCGACGTTTTGCGCGATGGCGCCTCGGCGTCTTATGGTTCAGATGCCGTGGCCGGCGTCGTGAACTACATTACGAAACGTGACTATGTGGGCACGGAGTTGATTCTCCGCGGAGGTTTAACCGAGCATGGCGGCGGCGAAACCGGGGAAATCGTCCTGACCAATGGAACGACCTTCGCCGGTGGGAAGGGCAACCTGCTTTCGACTTGGAGCTACATGTATCGCGAATCCATCGAGTATGTCGATCGGCCGTTCGCCGCCAACGACAACACCAGTCGGTGGGCGCGAGCGCCGTGGAACGCCCCCGCCGGGCCGTACGATCTCACGAGCTCCACCGGCCTCTGGCCCACCTTCCGCGTCGGCACTTCGGGCTCCAATACTTATCTGCGCCCGATCAACGGCGTGCCGATCCTCACCAACATTGTGCCCGATCGCGTCTCGAGTCCGGAGTACTACATGAACAACGCCCAGTTCGGCAACCAGCCGAGGACGGACCGGTTGAGCCTCTACGAAAAGGCGACCTATAAGGTGACCGAGCGACTGACCGCGTTCGCCGACTACTACATTTACAGCGCGAACTCGCCGGTGCACCGCAACCCGATGTTCTCCAGCAATTCGGCGGAAGGCCGGCAGCGGATGGCGGCGGGAAATCCCTATAATCCGTTCGGGGCGAATTTCTATTCGCCGACCGGAGCTCCGAATCCCGATGGCACGACGCGCCTGGTGGGCACCCCTCAGGATATCTTCATCAGCGATTACCTGCTGCCCGGCTATCCACGGGAGACGATCGACAGCCGTTCCCAGATCTACCGGATCGCCACCGGCCTCCGCGGGAAGTACGCGCAAACCTGGAACTGGGATGTCGCCGGCGTCTATTCCGCCTCCACGCACAGCGATATCGATGAGCACAATGTCTACATTCCCACCTACCAACTCGCCCTGGCCCGGACCGACGCTACGGCGTACAACCCCTTCCGCTACACCTTCAAGGTCGACAATGGCCGCGTGGTGACCAACCAGGCCTTCAGTAACCCTCAGAGCGTGCTGAAACAAATGGAGGCGCCCTTTCACCAAGGTGGATTCTCCGGCTTGGCCGGCGTGGTGGCCCGTGCCGACGGTGAACTCTTCACGGTGCGGGATCACACGGTTTCGCTCGCCGTGGGGACGGAATACCGCAAGGAGCATTTCACCCAGGTGCGGCAGGGGCTATCCCTGCCGGACCAGCGCACCTTTCTCGGGGCCAGCGCCAATCCCGATTGCGCCGGCGGTCGCACGATTTTCAGCGTGTATGCCGAATCGGTGATCCCGCTTTTTGCGCCCAAGCACGATGTGCCGCTGTTCAATTCGCTCGAGCTGACCGCTGCCGGACGGTACGAAAACTATAGCGACTTCGGCGGCACGACTAATCCGAAAGTGGGGGTCAATTGGAAGCCCGCCACGTGGCTGATGGTCCGGGCTTCGGGAAACAAAGGCTACCGGGCTCCGCCGTTGCCGGCGCTCTACCGTGGACAAAACACGGCTACGAGCACCCTGACGGATCCTTATCGCTCGTTCTTGAATGAGGGCAGCGTGCCCACCAACAACACCACGGGATCCAATCCGAAACTGCAGCCCGAACTCAGCAAAGGCCGGACGGCCGGCGTGGTGGTAGACGTGCCCTTCGTGAAGGGGTTGTCGCTGGCCGTCGACTATTGGCAGATCGACCAGTCGGCATTGCTCGGATCCTTTGCGGGTAATGATATTCTGCTCTTGGATGTCGCCTTGATCGAGGCCTACACCCGGCAGCAAATGGCGGCGGGGACCAAGCCCGACCAGATCGATATTGGCTCGGGTACGAGCTATAAGGGAGATCCCCGCATGACCCGCATTCCGCTGACCGACCCCGATCGGGCCGCGTTCGCCGCCTGGAATGCGACGCATTCTGCGGCCCAGCAGAAGGCGCCCGCCGGTCGGCCGTTCAACACGAAGACGCTGACCGAGAATCGCTCCACCGGTTACGCCTCGGGGATCGATGTCGGGTTGAACTATGTGCTGCCGGCCTTGCCGCTAGGCCGGTTCACGTTGTCGTCGAACGCCGCATATTTTATCGACTCTTACACCGTCGCGGACGCCGGCGGAGTCAGGAGTTCACGGATGAAACGAGCCGGCGCCGCTCGTTTGAGAGGAGACGCCAGCGTTTTTTGGCGCAAAGGCTCCTGGAATGCGGGCTTCGTTGGCTACTATGTCGGCGACCTGCTTAATACCGGGGCTTCGACCACGGCGGCAGTGTATGAATCACTGGGCCGGCCCAGCTACATTGCGGTGGAGAACGACCAGGGACGGACCTTTTACTTCGACACCATTCGCAGCACAATGACCTACAACGCGAATGTGGGTTACAGTTTCCGATCAGATAGCCGGTGGCTGAAGAACACCAAGGTCCGCGTGACGATCAACAACCTGTTCGACAAGAAGCCCGAATTGCCCGCCGGGTATAGTGCAGCGGTGCAACAAAACCTGCTCTCCGGACGCGCGTTGTCTGTGGAAACATCCAAACAGTTCTAGGCACCTTTCTTTCCCGCTGCCGCGACCATCCGGCGGCGGGTGTTTGCGCCGGAGCTGAATTTGTTTAAGCAGCTCGCGCTTTACGCCCTGCGCTGGTCGGATACATCCGCACGGATGATTGATGACTATGCCCAGCGTTTCGGCGGAGTGGGGCGGCTGTTCGGCAGTCCGGGGCTCGAACGGCTCCGGGCGGCGCATGTCTGCATCATTGGCGTCGGCGGCGTCGGTTCCTGGGCGGTGGAGGGACTGGCCCGAAGCGGCGTGGGCGCGTTGACGCTGGTTGATCTCGACGACGTGTGCGTGACGAACGTGAACCGGCAGTTGCCGGCGCTCGACGGGCAGATCGGCCGGCCCAAGATCGAGGTACTCGCCGAGCGGGTGCGGCTGATTAATCCGGCGTGCCGCGTGAGGCCTGTGGCGGAATTCTTCACCCCAGCCTCGGCGGGACATCTGTTGCAGGGGCCGTTTAGCTTCGTAATCGATGCCATCGACCGGATGACGCCCAAGGCCCTGCTGATTGCGGAGTGCACCCAGCGCGGCTGGCCGGTGCTGACGGTGGGCGCTGCGGGCGGCCGGCGAGATCCGGCACAGATTCGGACGGGCGATCTCGGAGAGGCCTCAAAGGATGAACTCTTGCGCCAAGTGCGAAAAAAACTGCGGCGGCTTCATGGCTATGCTCCGGGCGAGGAAAAAGGGCGAATGCACTTTGGGATCCGTTGCGTATGGTCCGAAGAAAAGCCCGTGTTTCCCCAGGCTGACGGATCGTGTGGCGCGGAACCGGAGCCGGGCAGCAATCTCAAGCTGGACTGCGAGAGCGGCTTGGGCACCGCGGTGTTTGTCACCGGCGCTTTCGGACTCGCCGCGGCCGGCGAAGTCGTGCGGGCGATCGCGTTGAGTAACGCCGGTCCCGCGGTCTCGGAACCGGCGTCGGGCGGTACGATCCAGGGACTTTGACCGCGGATTTCACGGATAACACGGATAAGGTACCTTTGGAGTGCGGCGACCCGGCGCCGCTTTTGCCGACGAGTGCCAACTCGTCGCTGCTTTCGATCAGCGCGCCGGGGTCCGCCGCGGAAAGCGGCGCCAGGTCGCCGCACTCCAAAGTCCGTGACGGCTCCTAGCAAATCAGGAACAAGCGCTGAAAATTCTCCGCCACCTGGGTCGTGAGAGTTTCCAGCTCCGTGCCTCGCAACTCAGCCAGCGCCTGATACGTCGCGGCCAGATTGGCCGGATGATTGGCGAGCGGGCCATCGTGGGTGGCAATGGCTGGAAATTTTTCGACGGCCGGCGGCAGGCGCATCGCCGGTGCGTCCGTTTCGACGAGCAGGCGATCAGCCGGAAGCGTGGTGTAGAGTTCGCTGAGGCGGGTTTTGCGTGGCTCGAGAAAATTCCCGTTAAACGAAAAGTGGGCGCCGAGATCGGCGAAGCCCGTGACCATTTCAGCGGGCCCGCTGTACGCGTGGAGCAGGAAGCCACGGGTCGGGCGCTTCGACACACGAAGCAAGTCGAACAGCGGGCCCCAGGCGTCGAGGCAGTGGATGGACGTCGGGAAATTGCCCTGGGCTGCCAGGTCGAGTTGCCAGAGGAAGACTTCGGTCTGTTCCGCCAGTGGTGCGCGACGGAGTCCGGCGAGACGCGAATCGTCCGGTCGAGCGCGATCGAGAATCCAGCGGTCGAGGCCGATTTCCCCCACCTTCGCCAAGGCGGCGGTGGGCAGGCCCACGCTGGCAGGCGCGGGCTGGAGCGCGGTGCGGAGGTTTTGTTGCCAATCGGGGGAGCGGTTGCCGACATCCCACGGGTGCAGCCCATAGCTGGGAAGGACGACGGGCGACGCGGCGGCGAGCGCCGCGACCTCGGGCCAGTCGGATTCACAGGTGCCGTTGACGACGGCATGCCGGACCCCAACCGAGGCCAAGTCGGTCAGGATCTGCGCTCGATGCGGAGCCAGCCGGGCATCCTGCAGGTGATTGTGGGCGTCGTAGAGCGGGAGCATGGAGGGCAAGGCGCCGGAACAAAACCTTTTGGCCACAGATTTCACAGATGGGGACAGCTGCCGAGTGAAGGTATCTGTGTTATTGGTGTAATCTGTGGCTAATCAGATTGGCGAGCGGTTGCCTGTTTTTCTGCGAATGCGCGGATCGCGGCCCGCACGGCGGCTAGCCCGTTGCGACGTGTGGGGGAAAGGTTTTCGATCAGGCGAAGATCCGAGAGGGGGTCAATTTCGGAAGTGGCGATTTCGGCGGCAGGAACGCCACTGAAGAAATCGGCCACGAGCGCCACGAGGCCGCGCACCAGCGGCGAATCGGCGTCGCTTCGGAAATGGCACCCTCCGTCGCGGATGGAGCCGGTCAACCACACGACCGAGATGCAGCCGTGCACGCGATTCGTCTCCACGCGCTCGGCCGCATCGAGCGGGGGCTTCTTCTTCGCCCGGTCAATCACCGCCGCCAGCCGTTCGTGCGGATCCTCGAAGTAGGAGAAGTCTTCGACCAGTTGCTGCTGTTTTTCGACCAACGTCATGTCAAGCCGCTGATCTAATTATAGAACATCGCTTCGTTCGACTGGAAAAGGGCGTGGGCGAGTTTGGTCCACGCATCGGGCGGCGTGGCGGTGTCGTAGATACCGCCCACTTGGTTGGAAAACTTGCCCTGTTTCTTCGGCTGCTTGGCCTTGCGCGCCGCCATCCGCACTTCGCGGGCTTCCTGTTGGTCCGGTGGCAGGCTGTCGACTGTTTGAATCGCCGTCCCCGCGGGATTCGCTTTAACGTAGCGGGAACCGAGTTCGACTTCCCTGGCCGTGGGCAGCCGCTGATAAATCGTAATGTAGAGGGCCTTGACGCGATCCTCGTCAGACTTGAGGGCGGCAAACGCCGGATGGTCGACGAGTTTGCGCGCGGCTTCCACGACCATCGGGCTGTTCATCAGGAAGAGCGCCTGTTGCGGCACGATGGTCTCGTAGCGCCGGCCGGACTCGGTGTCGGGATTGGGAAAATCGAATTGCGTGAGCAACTCCGGCGGATTCGTCCGATCAATTACGGTATAGATGGCGCGTCGTTTCGCGAAGCCCTCGCTGCTGATCGGAACGGGTTTGCCGCCCATGGTGGGGTCGAGTTCACCGGTAATCGTCAGGAGCGCGTCATGCATCTGCTCGAAATCCAACCGGCGAAGATTGAAGCGCCAGAGGAGCTTGTTGTTGGGATCGCGTTCGGCGTAGGCGGGATTATTCCGGCCGCTCTGCTGATAGGCGGCGCTGAGGACGATCGTCCGGTGGAGTTTCTTGAGCGACCAGCCGTCGGCGACAAACGTGGCGGCCAGCCAGTCGAGCAGTTCGGGATTGGTCGGCGGGGCGGACATGTTGCCGAGATCGTCGGGTGTGGCGACGAAGCCCTCGCCCCAATGCTGCTGCCAGACGCGGTTGACGAGGACGCGCGCGGTCAGCGGGTTCTTTGGATCGATGATCGCGGTGGCGAGCTCGACTCGGCCGGAGCCGTTGTGCCACTCCGGACGTTTCTTCGGCTCCGGCGAAAGGATTTCAAGGAAACGGCGCGGCACGATGTCTCCCTTGTTTGCCACTTCGCCGCGGAGCAAAACCGGGTAGTCTCGCGAGCGTGGCACGTCGTACAACGCATTGACACGGGGAGGCGCGCCTGGGTCGTTGGCTTCCAGATCTCCTATCTCTCGCTGCAGTCCTCGCTCTTGCCGAATGATTTCGCGGCGCTTCAGGGGATCGGGTTTGCCGCGGCCGGCTTTGCGGAGCCCCACTAACTCGGCCCGGAGCCCTTCTTCGCGCTTCGTCAGATCGGCCGACTTGGCGAGGTAGGCGAGATACTCGGGAGTCTTGGGCGGCTCGGGCACGAAGGTCGGCAGGATGGCCGGCTGCTGGGTGTTCGCGAAGACCCCGTAGAGCGAATAATAGTCCTTGGTCGGAATCGGATCGAACTTGTGGTCGTGGCAGCGCGCGCAAGAAACGGTCAGGCCGAGGAAGGCCTTGCAGGTGACATCAATTTGGTCGGCGATGATGTCGTCGCGGCGGCCATCAAAGGTGTTGCCGAGCGTGAGAAAACCGAGCGCCGCGAGCGCTTCGCGATTGGGTGGGGGCTGGCCCTTGTCCTTTGCTTTCTTGTCCGCGACGGCTTGAAGCCGCTCGCCGGCCAGTTGTTCAAAGACGAACTGATTGTAGGGCATGTCCGCATTCAGGGCGCCGATGACCCAGTCGCGATACGTCCAGGCGTGCGGATAACGCACGTCGTCCTGCTTGGGCGCGTCGCCCTTGGTGTCGGAGAAGCGGGCGACATCGAGCCAGTAGCGGCCCCAGTGTTCGCCGTAGAACGGTGAGGCGAGCAGGCGGTCAACCACCTTGGCGTCGGCGTCGGGCGACGTGTCGTCGAGGAACGCCTGCACATCGAGGACACTCGGCGGCAGTCCGATGAGATCAAAGTACACGCGGCGGATAAGCGTCATCTTGTCGGCCGGCGCGTTGGGCTTCATCTCATTGGCCTCAAGTTTCGCGAGGATGAAGTTGTCGACCGGGTTCCGGGGCCACGCGGTGTTTTGGACGACGGGCACATCCGGTTTCTTGACCGGCTGAAACGACCAGTGCGCTTTGCCCACGCCCCCGTAGGTGGCGGAACTGCCCTTGGCGACCAGCGTGCGCGGGTCGGGCGCTCCGCGGCGAACCCACTCGGTGAGATCCGCGATCTGCTGGTCCGAAAGCCTTTCTCCCTTCGGCGGCATTTGCAGATCCTCGTTCTTGTATCGGACCGCTTCGATTAACGGGCTCTTGTCGGGTTTGCCGGGAACAATCACGGGGCCGCTGTTGCCGCCGCTTTGCCAGGCTTCGCGGGTGTCGAGGAGCAGGCCGCCTTTGATTTTGTCAGCGCCCTTGCTGTGACAGTTGTAGCACTTCTCGACGAGGAGGGGGCGGATCTTGGATTCGAAGAACTGGAGATCGGCGGGGACGATGGCGTCAGCGGCCCGAACGGCCGAGGTGATCGCAATGAAAGCGAAGACGCACGTTTGTAGTTCCGCCTTTAGGCGGAAAGACCGACAGCCGGCTGAAGCCGGGACTACAAACATGGAGGAGTTTCGCGAGTTCGCGTTCACGCCAAAATCGGTTTCACCACATTCCCCGCGACGTCGGTCAGGCGGAAATCGCGGCCGTTGAAGCGGTAGGTGAGCTTCGTGTGATCGAGGCCCAGGCACTGCAGAATAGTCGCATGCAAATCATGGACGTGGACCTTGTCCTTGACCGCCGCGGCGCCGAATTCGTCCGTCGCGCCGTAAACCGTGCCACCCTTTACGCCGCCGCCGGCGAGCACGACGGAGAAGGCCTTCGCGTTGTGGTCGCGCCCCGGGTCGTCGTAGCCGTTGCGATCCTTGGTTGGCTTGCGGCCGAATTCACCGCCCCAGATGACGAGCGTGGAATCGAGCAGGCCGCGCTGCTTGAGATCGCTGAGGAGGGCGGCGAGCGGCTGATCGATTTCTCCGGCCTTCTGCGTGATACGCTGCTGGAGCTGCTGGTGATGGTCCCAGCCGTCGTGCCAAACTTGGACCACGCGAACCCCGCGTTCCACGAGGCGCCGCGCGATCAGCAATTGCTTCCCCTGTTCACCGGTGCCGTAGGCGGCGCGGGTGGCGGCGGACTCCTTGTTGATATCAAAGGCATCGAGTGCCTCCGCCTGCATGCGGAACGCGATCTCAAAACTTTCGAGCCTCGTCTCGAGCGCGGCGTCGCGCTGGAGGTTTTGCGCGTGAAGTTCGTTGAGCTGCTGGACGAAATTGAGCTGCCGGCGCTGTTCGGCCTTGCCGACGTATCGGTTGCGGATGTTTTGAATCATCAGCGGGACCGAGGGCGCCTGGGTGTTGATGCTGGCGCCCTGATACACCCCCGGGAGGAAGGCCGCCTGATAGTTCGAAGCCCCGCCGGGCGGAAGCCGGCCGCCGCGCAGTGCGATGAAGCCGGGGAGATTTTGGTTTTCCGTGCCGAGGCCGTAGACGAGCCAGGAGCCCATGCTCGGTTTCGTGATGCGCAGCGAACCGGTGTTCATGAACACGGTGGCGACTTCGTGGGCCGGGATGTCGGTCCACATGGAGCGAATGATCGCGAGGTCGTCGGCGTGGGCGGCGGTTTTCGCGAACAGCTCGCTAACCTCGAGGCCGCTCTGGCCAAAACGGGAAAACTTGAACGGCGAACCCATGGCGACGCCATCACCGCCGATGGTCTTGCCATCCATTTTAGTCAGCGCGGGCTTGGGATCCCAGGTGTCGACGTGCGATGGCGCCCCTTGGGCAAAGATGTGGATGATCGCCTTGGCCTTGCCGGGAAAATGCGGCGGATGTGGCGAGAGCGGACCCGGTTTCACGGTGCCGGGTGCCTGGCCACCGATCAAGTCGCGCGGATCCAGCAATCCCGCCAGCGCCAGGCCGCCGAGGCCCAGGCCCATGCGATTGAGGAACTGGCGGCGGGTAAGAAAGTAGTCCTCGATATTCGTCGACCGCCCGCAACAGGGGTAAGGGTGCAGGTGCGGTTGGTGTGACAGTGGCATGGGGAAAGAGGGCGACCGGACAATGGGTGGGCGGACGTGGTTGGGCTCGGAGACGCTTCCGTGATCCCGTGGTTTCAAGCAATTGAAACCACGGGGCGATTTCGGCGGAAAGATTGGAGGGACAGGCCGGCGACACAATGCTTTCGGGCCACAGTCGGCTTGGCCCCAACCGCAAAATCTCATCTCCAGCTTTGACGCGCCGCGGCGGGGCTCGCAGCGTCGCGGAGGATGCACCTCAATCCCACCCCAGCCCCGGGCGAAGACGCCCCGAAGAAAAAGCGCGATACCCTCTACCTCCAGGTGCTCTTTGGCATCGGCGCGGGTATTGCGGTCGGACACTTCAGACCGGACTGGGGTGTCGCGGTGGGCCCGTTGGGGGACGGCTTCATCAAGCTGATCAAGATGCTGATCGCACCGATCATCTTTACCACCGTCGTCGCGGGCATCGCGGGCATGGGCGATCTCAAGCGCCTTGGCCGGGTGGGGGTGAAGTCGCTGATCTATTTCGAAATTGTCACCACGCTCGCACTCGTCATCGGGCTCGTCGTCGCGAACGTTTTTGCTCCCGGTGTCGGCATGCACGTCAACCCCGCCTCACTCGATGCCAAGTCGGTTGCGAGCTATGTGAACCAGGGGCATGCGCAGACGACGGTCGGGTTTTTCCTCAATATCATCCCGAAGACCTTCGTCGGGGCGTTTGCCGACGGGGAGATCTTGCAGGTGCTCCTGCTCGCGCTGCTGTTCGGGTGCGCGCTCGGCCGGCTCGGCGAGTACGCCCGGCCGGTCATCACGTTCGTCAACGACATCGCCCGCGCGATTTTTGGGATCGTGTGGATCGTCACGCGGCTGGCTCCGGTGGGAGCGTTTGGCGCGATGGGCTTCACTATCGGGAAATACGGGCTGCATGCGCTCGTGTCGCTCGGGCAGCTCCTGCTCACGGTCTATGCAACCTGCGCGGTGTTCATCCTCGTCGTGCTGGGCAGCATCGCGCGGGCGGCGGGTTTCAATTTTTGGCGCGTGCTGAAATATGTGAAGGAGGAAATCCTCATCGCGGTCGGCACCTCCTCGTCCGAGGCGGCGCTGCCCGGGCTGATGGACAAGATGGAACGCATTGGGTGCTCGCGCCCGGTGGTGGGGGTCGTGGTGCCGGCGGGTTACTCGTTCAACCTTGACGGCACCTGCATCTACCTGACGTGCGCCGCGATATTCCTCGCCCAGGCGACCGACACACCGATGACGCTGGCGCAGCAAATCGGCCTGCTCGCCGTGATGCTGATCACCTCGAAAGGCGCGGCGGGGGTGACGGGAAGTGGTTTCATCGTGCTGGCGGCGACGCTGGAATCGACGGGCAAGATCCCCGTCGCGGCGCTGGCGATCGTCTTCGGGATCGATCGCTTCATGTCGGAGATCCGGACGCTGACGAATTTCATCGGCAACACCGTCGGCACCCTCGTGATCGCGCGCTGGGAAGGCGCGCTCGACGAATCGAAGGCGGGGGAGATTCTGGCGAAGAAACGAGGAGCATAAGAATGGGCCCGGCCAAACGGGAGCGCGGCTCAGCCGACTTCCTGGGCTTCGATAAACAGCGATTTCGCGAGCGCGGTGAAGAAATCGCGGTAAGGCGCAGGGTCTTCGATCGCGACGGCGTTCTCGCGGGTCTGCGCGGCCCGGCGGAGCCGGAGCTACGAATCGGAGGCGCGGAACTGGTCCTGCGCGATCACGTTTCCGTCGTGATGCAGCGGGTGCGCTCGCAGCATCCCCGGATGCGACTGAGCCTGCACTCGGGCTTTCAGGCGCAGGTCGAGGATTGGTTGCGCGATGGGGAGATCGATCTGGCGGTAACCGCTGCCGCCGCGCGCGCGCCCTCGAAGTTGCGGCAGTTGCGGATTCCGTTGGTGCTGATCGTGCATCGCAGTTCGCCACTGAAGACGGCGGCGGAACTCTGGGCACGGAAGAAAATCACCGAGCCGCTCGTCGGGCAACCGGCGGTCACAAGCATCATGCAGGGCTTTCAGAGGGACCTGAAAAAACTTCGAATCACCTGGTCGCAAACGGTTGAGGCCGCTTCGGCCGAACTCATCACCCGCTACGTGGCCAACGGCGCGGGGCATGGCGTGAATCTCGCCATTCCGTCCATTATCAAACATCGGGGTGTCGGGGTACTGCCGCTGGACGGATTTGAGCCGATGACGATGGGGGCGTTGTGGCGGGGAGAACCGTCGCCGTTGGTCCGGTCGGTGATCGAGGAAGTGCGGCGCTACTCGCACGAAACGTTTCCCCAGTGGGCGGTGCCGGATGACCTGCCGGTCGCGAAAGCAGGAGATTAGTGTAGGTTCACGGCGCCGGCACCAGTGGCGGCATCGGGCAGTCCAGCGTCGCCGCGATGGCGCGCAGCAGTTCAAATTCCGTCACCAACACCTGCCCGTTGTCGCTGACCACGTGCGCGGCGGCCAGCAGCGTGCGTTGCTTGATGGCCGGGCTCGCGGTGGCAAGTTCGTCGAGGGCGGCGTCCAGGGTCGCGAGATCGGCGGCGGACTCGTCGAGAAAACTCAGGCGCTGCTCGATCAAACCCAATTGCGTCGCGCCGGCGGCAAACGCGTCGGCCGCTTGTTCGGGATTACGCGTGGTGGCCCGGGCCAGCACGGACAGGACCACGGAGATTTCGTCGATCACGGCGTTGAACGAATAGATTTGGACCACGGCGGCGCCGGGCGCGCGCCCGAGGGCGAGCGTGCGGATGAGCAGTTTTTGCAGGGCGAACTCAAACGGGGAAACGCGGCCGTCCGCGTGGACGAGTTCGTCGAGCGTATCGAGAAACGGCGCGAGTGCCGTCGGTGGCAGCGTGCGGAGGACGGGCAGGGCGAGTTGCACTAGCGGAAGTTTCTGCGCGTCGCGCACCTGGCGAAGTTGCGGTTCGAACTCGTCGAGCCGCCGCAGGGCATCGCCGCCGGCGCGGCTCGCAATCAGCGAGCGTTGATGGGCGCGGATGGCGGGCGCGGCGTCCAGCAGAAGTCCGTACAGCAAGACGGCTGCCTCGGTGGGCGTTTTCGTGGCGGCGCGAAGGGCGGCGGGCGTGGCGTCGAGAAGGAGTTGAGCGTTCGCGAGTTGTTCGGTCGTCAACGTGCCAATGGCAGCGACCGCGGAAACGGTTGCCCCGAGGGGATCCGCGGTTGGCTCCGCGGTTTCCGCTGGGTCGGGGAGTGTTCCATGGCCCGCGAGGGCTCGACTCCCGCGCTTGGGTGGCAACGCCGGCACCAGGCCCGCCGCGACGAACGATTCGTGCGCCACGTCGACCACCTCGGGAGGTTCAAACATCTGGCCGTCGAAGGCGGGATCGATGGCCCGGATGCGCTCGGCGAGCGGCGGGTGGGTCGCCCACAGTCCGCCGAAGGCCGAGCGAAAGCCCTGCGCGAAAAAAAAGTGACCGATGGCCGTGGCTTGGGACGTTTGCAGCGACGATCCCAACGCGTAGCCGCCGATCTTTTTCAAGGCGCCCGTGATGCCGGTGGGATTGCGCGTGAATTGCACGGCAGAGGCGTCAGCGAGAAATTCGCGCTGACGGGAAACCGCGGCCTGGATCAGCCGGCCGAAGAAATAGCCGATATAACCGATGCACATGGCCGCCAGACCCGCCCCGAAGGCGAAGGCGACGGCGCCGGCGGCACCACGACTGTCGCGGGAACTGGTTCGGATCCGGCCCACCGAAGACAGAATGCCGCGTCCGCTGATGCCGATGACGAGAATGCCGAAGATGATCGCGGCGAGGCGCAGGTTCAGCCGCATGTCGCCATTGAGGATGTGGCTGAACTCATGCGCGATGACGCCCTGCAGTTCGTCGCGCGTGAGTTTTTCCATGGTCCCGCGGGTCACGCAGACGGCGGCGTCACTCGTCGTCAGTCCGGCCGCGAAGGCATTGATCGCCGGTTCATTGTCCAGGACGTAGACCTCGGGTATTGGCGTGCCCGAGGCGATGGCCATTTCCTCGACGACGTTGAGGAGACGTCGCTCGCTGAGGTTGGTGGTATTCGAATCAATTTTTTTGGCCCCGACGCTTTCGGCCACGCTGGAACCACCCCCGGAATATTGGTGCCATTTGTACAGCGAAGCGAGGCCGACAACCGCGAAGGTGCCCAGGGTTACGGCGGCCAGGATTTTCGGCTGCCAAAGGGACGTGGTGGCCGAACCGGCGGTTTCATAATAGGAATTGCTGCGGCTGCGGGCGCGGTTGGGACGATATTGTTGGGCCGTGCCGACCGTGAAGACGGCGACGAAATAACCGGCGGCAATCGTGCCGACCACCGCGAGGGCAAAAAGCCACACGAGGCGGGAGGTGCGCTTCTTGGCGCGCGCCTGGGCTTCGAAGAAGTCCATCGTCCGCGCCGGAGTGGTGGAAGGATTAAGGAACAAGGTTTAGGCCGTCACCCGGCGCCGCGAACAGTGGTGCGTGCATCGTCCTTCCACCTTAGCCCTAAAACTTAAGACCTGGCTTCGCCGATTAGGCGAAGCTGACCTTCGGGGCGTTGCGCTCAGTCGGGTCCTCGATTTTGAACAACTCGGCGGGCAGGAACCCAAATATCCCCGCGAAGAAAACATTGGGCACGGTTTCGCGGGTATTGTTGTAGATCATCACGCTGTCGTTGTAAGCTTGGCGGGCGAAGGCGATTTTGTTCTCCGTCGAGGTCAGCTCCTCGGTGAGCTGCAGCATGTTTTGGTTGGCCTTCAGATCGGGATATTTTTCGACGACGACCATCAGCCGGGACAAGGCGCCGGACAGGCCTCCTTCGGCCGAGATCAGGCCTTTCATGGCGATGGCGTCGGCGGGATTGGCGGCGGCCGACTGCGCCGCCCCGATCGCAATGTTGCGGGCCTTGATCACTGCTTCGAGGGTTTCGCGTTCGTGCTTGAGATAACCCTTCGCGACCTCGACCAGATTGGGAATGAGATCGTAGCGGCGCTTCAGCTGGACGTCGATCTGCGCAAAGGCATTCTTGAACACGTTGCGCAGTGTAACCAGGGAATTGTAAATGCCCGTGACCCAGAGGACGAGGACGACCGCAATGAGGAGCAGGGCACCGAGCACACCAAGGAATAAGGTCATGTGTTTAGTGGGTTGAGGTAAGGAACGAAGACGCCAGCGAGTGTGTCGGGTCTCCCGTGACGCGCGAGACGGAACTCATTACAACGCGGTTGATTGTTTCTATGGCGGCGAACAACGTGGCGTCCGCGTGAGCATGCTTGGGAGACTCCTCTTGATCGGTGCGGCGGCTGTCCTGTGGGCGGTCGCTGGGGTGACTCTGCCTGCCCAGGAACCGTTGAATCCGCCGTCGCCGCTTTTAAGGCGGAACGTGGGTGCATCGCAGGGCCAAAGTGCGGTCACCCTGGAGGCGGCGGCACGCGCGCAAAGTCTCGGGTTGTCGTCCATTGCGGCCGGCCTTTACCAGCAAATGCTGGCGGCCCCAGGCGCCGATCGTCCGGCCATCACTCTCGCGCTCGCCACGGCCTTGCTGGAGGCAGGCCGCTCGGCCGAAGCGAAGGAGGCTTTGACGTCGTTGCCCGAGCCCCATGGCGCGGCCTGGCACCTGCGGGCCGGTCTCGCGGCGCTGCAGTCAAAGAACCGGGATGCCGCCCAGATGGAGTGGGATGCGACGAAGGTGGATGACCTGACGACGGCGGACCGCGCGTGGTACTGGTTTCTGGCGGGGGCGCTTTGGGATACCGCACCCGTACGGGATATTTCAAAGGCGAATGAGTTCTACATCCGGGCCGAAAGCTCGGCACCCACGGAGCTCGTGCGGACGCGCTTTCAACTGGCGGGCGAAGAAGTCAGACTGCGGATGCTGGGGGGGCCCTCGCGCGAGGTGCTCGAGCAAACGCGGAAAAGCTATGAGCAATGGCAGGGGAGCGCGACGGGCTATCAATTTGCCCAGTCGTATGCCGTGATGCTGAGCATGCTGGAGCGCCCGGGCGACGCCGTCCAGTTTCTCCAGCGCCAGGTTTTGCTCGCTTTGCCGGCCGCGGAACGCGGCTGGCGGGATCAGTACAATTTCATGATCGGGATGATCGGTGATCGCGGAAGAACCGGCGCTGGACGGATTGCGCTCAACCAGTTGCTGGAAACTGGCACCAATTCCGAACGCCAGCGCCAGGCCCTGCACCTCCTCGCCGAATCGTCGCGGGTCGAGCCCGAGCGCGGGCAGTTTCGGGCCGAACTCAACAAGTTGCTCAATGCCGTGTCGCGCCATCCGATCAAAGAGAGTCTCCTCTACTACCGGGCGCAGCTGGCGCTCGCCGAAGCGGACTTTGCCCAGGCGGAAAAGGACGCGACCGGGCTGCTCGAACAGTTCCCGGGTTCGCCGCTCCGGGTGCACGCCTATGGCGTGTTGACGCAGTCGGCATGGGAACAACGCCGCTACCGTTCGGTGGCGGATAACGCGCGCAAAGCGCGAGCCGAACTCCCGGCGACAGCTGGGCTGGCGCGCGCGGACTTGGGCGTACTCGAGGCCGAGGCCTGGTTCCGCGCGGGAGACTATCGTAATGCGGCTGACGCCTATGCCGCGGTCTTGAGCGAGCGACCGGCGGGGCTCGAGGCCAAGAAGCTCGGGGAATTGATGTTTCAACGTGTGCTGGCGGAGATCCGATCGGGTTCAACCGATGCGGCCAAGGTGCTCGACACCCTCGAAAATGATCCGGCGTTCGACCTCGAAAATCGCTGGCAGGCGGAGTGGAATCTCGCCCGGACCTTGCAGGTGCAGGGGAAGACCGCCGAGGCTTTCGGCCGGGTGAACAAGCTGCTGGCCGACGCCCGGGCGGGCGGCGCGACGATCGCCGTCGGCCTCAGGCCGGAACTCCAGGCGCGCATGGCCTGGCTGCAGGCGAGACTTTCGTTCGAAGTCGGAAAGTTTGAGCAGACCTTGAGCTCCGTCGACGTCTTGCTGGTGGCGCCGGGCGACGTGGACCCGGGCTTGAAAAAGGAAATCGCCAGCACCGCGGCGTTGTTGAAGGCGCGGGCGGAATTTGCGCTGGGCCGCGAACCGGCGGCACTGGAGACCCTGGCGCGACTCCGGGCCGATTATCTCCAGACCGATGCGGCGATCTACTCCTACCTGATTGAAGCGGCGCACTACGCGGACCAGGAGAAGATTGGCGAGGCGCAGCGCCGGCTCACCAGCCTGACCGACAACCCGGAGTATCAGGGGAGCGAGTACGTGCCCGATGCCTTATTTCAACTCGCGCTGTTGTCGGAACGCCTCGGCGGCGAGAAAAACCTGCAGGAAGCCAACCGCCGGATCGAGCAACTCGTCGGCATTGCCGCGACGGCGGGCCAGACGGATCTTGTTTTCACGGCCCGGTTGAAACAGGGCGACCTCTTCCGGAAATTGAATGACTTTCCGGCCGCGCAGCGGGCGTACGAGGACCTGGTCAACAAGTATTCGCAGCGGCCGGACGTCGTCCTTGCCCAACTCGCCCTGGCCGAAACGCACAACGCGCAGTCCTCGGCCGATCCCTCCCATGCGGAAATCGCGCAGCTCAAGTTTGAGGAACTCCGCGATCGCGTCGATGCCCCGCCCGATGTGCGAGTCGAGGCCGGTTGGAACCTGGGCGCCCTGCTCGTGCGGCGCGGCCAGGAGGCCAAGGCGGTCGACGTGTGGTGGCGCGATGTCGTCACGCCGTTCTTGCTCGAGGACAAGAATCCAATCGAACCCACCGCCAAGCGTCCCTACTGGCTGGCCCGCACGTTGCTGGACCTGGGGGCGCTGTTGGAAAAGCAGGAAAAACTGGAGGAGGCCAAGCGCGTGTACACGCTGCTGCTGGCGAAGAAACTCGGCCACGGCGAAGCGGTGGCGAAGGCCCGGCTCGAGCGCTATGGGAGGGTGCCGGCGGCCCGATGAGCATTTTCACGATGGACCTTGCCCGACGAATGAATCCCAATTGCAGACCAGCCTTCGCGGCGGACGCGTCGTCCGCGGCCAGCTGACGATTTCATGTCCGGATTCGACCTCACTCTTTTTGCCAGGGGCGGCCCAATGATCTGGGTGTTGCTGGTGCTCGGTTTGCTCGGCGTCATGCTCTTTATCGAGCGCACGCTCTATCTTCATCGCGGACAGATCCGGGCCAAGGCTTTTGTGGACGGAATTAAGAACATTCTCGTCAAGCGCCGCCTGATCGAGGCACTGACGGTGTGTGAGGAGACGCCTGGTCCCGTGGCCGCCGTGGTCAAGGCCGCTCTGCTTCACGCGGACGATTCGGCCGACGCGATGCGGTTCCATGTGCAGGAGGCTGCGGTGGTGGAGTTGCCCGCGCTCGAGCGCCGGTTGGGTTCGATTGCCGCCATCGCCCAGGTGGCGCCCTTGGTCGGTTTGCTGGGAACAGTTCTGGGAATGATTGCGACGTTTCTCGCCTTTGAAAAAGGCGGGGCTTACGCGATGGCCAACACGCTCTCCGCCGGGATGTGGCAGGCTTTGTTGTCCACCGCGGGCAGCCTCATGCTGGCGATTCCAGCGCACCTCGCGCATCACTTCCTCGTCGGCCGTGTCCGGGCGATCGTCCGGGACGTCGAATGGTCGGGTAATGAGATGATGAAGTACCTTCTGACCGAGTACCGCGGCGCGGAGCCGACCGAGGAGGAGGGGGGCGCGAAATCACGATGATTACGCGTCCGCTCGATCTTGCCTCACGCTTGCGAACCGAGCCGCGGAGCCTGGACTGGCTGTTCTTCATGAACGGCGGTTTGATTGTCGTGTTTTTCATGCTTTTCGGTTCGCAATTTGTCATCGCGCCGGCGCTCGGGATTGACTTTCAGCTGCCGGCCGAAAGTGGGGCGGTGGCTGAGGCCCGGTCGCCGACGAGTTTTATCAGCGTGACGGATTCCGGTCAGATCTTCGCCGGCGACGGTTTACGATCCTTGGCGCAACTGCCGGGCTGGCTTCGGGATCAGGCCAAATTGGCCCGTCGACAACCCGTGCTCTTGGTTCGTGCGAGCAAGGGAGTGAAGTTCTCGCTTCTCACGGAAATTACGACCGCCGCCAGAGCCACTGGGTTTGTGGGTGTAATGTACGCCGCGGTCGAGCCAAGTGGCATCGCGGGAAGGCCTTGAATGAGCGTGGTTCGACCTGTTGATCGGCAGCGCTGGCTCATGTCCGCCGCGGGTGCCATCATGGCTGTCGGGCTGGTTTTCTGGCTTATACGTGCCCCGGAGATAACGCCGGTGAAAATAGTTGCGGAATCTAAACCGGTCGTCCGGCTGGTCGAACCCGATGGCAGTCACAGCGCGTTGGATGAAGAAGCCGCCGTCCATGACCCAACTCCGCTATTTCTGCCGACCTCGCGAAACGCCACGGTCAAGGAGCTGCCGCGTCGGGAACCCGGTAAAACCTTTCTCGATAAGGAAACCCTGAAATTGGGATTTGCCGAGGCGAACTTAAATCTGGCGAAGGATTTCCCCCCGGTCGTGACTCTGGGAGGCAAACTTCCGTCCAAGGCGGCGCCGGTCGATTTACTGTCAGTCGACGACCCGGGGCAATTACTGCTGGGCTTCGGCCAAACCGAAGCGCCGCAGTTGCCGCTGCCGCCGCGCGGGGGATTTGTCGAGGTGGTGGCGGCCTCCACCGGGCGGAGGGCGCTGGCGGAGACCCTGCCGGTCTCAGCACGTCCTGCGGTGGAAAAAGCCTGGCAGCCGATGGAATTTTTCGCGGCGGTCGATGCCGCTGGGTTAGTAGGTCCGCTCGTGGTGACTTTAGGTTCGGGGGTGGAAGAGGTGGATGTTTACTTCCGTCGCTACCTCGGACAGACCTTCCGTATTGGCGAGCGGCTATCGCCCGGATTCTATCGAATTGTGGTCGGCCCGTAGAATTTTCGAAGATTACGCGAATTTGCTGTTGACGGTGCAAACGGTGGGTTGCACTTTCACCGGCTCTTTTCGTTTTTTGGCACTGCCTCAGTCTGCCCAGATAGCTCAGTTGGCAGAGCACCCCCTTGGTAAGGGGGAGGTCACGAGTTCGAATCTCGTTCTGGGCTCCAGGGTCAGAAGGCACGTCGGTTCAGGCTTCTACGACGTTAAACCAGAGGCAAATTTCATCATCATCACGCTACCCAAACCAACGTCACCAATCCACCATGGCTAAAGCCAATTTCGAACGCACCAAGCCGCACGTCAACGTAGGCACCATCGGCCACGTCGACCACGGCAAAACGACGACGACCGCCGCCATTCTGGCTGTCCAGGCGAAAAAAGGCCTGGCCGAGGTCAAGGCTTATTCTGAAATCGCCAAGGGCGGCACGGTGCGCGATGCCACCAAGACCGTGACGATTTCCGTAGCTCACGTGGAATACCAGACCGACAAGCGCCACTACGCTCACGTCGATTGCCCCGGCCACGCCGATTTCGTCAAAAACATGATCACCGGTGCCGCCCAGATGGACGGCGCGATCCTCGTGGTTTCCGCGGCTGACGGCCCAATGCCGCAGACCCGTGAGCACATCCTCCTTGCCCGCCAGGTCGGCGTGCCGAAGATCGTGGTATTCCTGAACAAGGTCGATTTACTCGAAGACGCGGAACTCCTTGACCTCGTTGAGATGGAAATCCGCGAGCTGCTGACCAAATATCAATTTGAGGGTGACACCGCCACCATCGTCCGCGGTTCGGCCACAGCGGCGCTCGCGGGTACGCCCGAGGGAATCAAGGCTTTCGGCGAATTGATGGACGCGATCGACAAGGACATCCCTGAGCCCGTGCGCGAGATGGACAAGCCCTTCCTGATGTCCGTTGAAGACGTGTTCTCGATCACGGGCCGCGGCACGGTCGCTACCGGTCGTATCGAGCGCGGTATTGTCAAGATCAACGAAACCATCGAGATCGTCGGCCTCAAGGACACCGTGACCTCCGTGGTCACGGGCATCGAAATGTTCCGCAAGCTGCTCGATAGCGGCCAGGCGGGTGACAACGTCGGTATTCTCCTCCGCGGTATTGAAAAAGAAGCCATCGAGCGCGGTCAGGTCTTGGCCGCACCGAAGAGCATACTTCCGCATCGCAAGGCGAAGGCTGAAATCTATGTCTTGTCGAAGGACGAGGGTGGCCGCCACACGCCGTTCTTCAACGGCTACCGTCCGCAATTCTACTTCCGCACCACGGACGTGACCGGAGTCGTCAATCTGCCGAAGGGCGTCGAAATGATCATGCCCGGCGACAACATTGCCGTCGACATCGAGCTCATCTCGCCCATCGCCATGGAGAAGACCCAGAAGTTCGCCATTCGCGAAGGTGGTCGCACCATCGGTGCCGGCCGCATCACGGAGATCACCGAGTAAGATCTTCCATCGTTTAACCGACATTGCCGAGGTCTCGAAACGGGACCTCGGCTGCGTCGTCTAAAGGAACACCTACAGGCGTGTAGCTCAATTGGTAGAGTAGCGGTCTCCAAAACCGTCGGTTGGGGGTTCGAGTCCCTCCGCGCCTGCCAAATAACTTCCAAAACTGACCATGAAAAACCCGTTCCGCAGTGTTCGTGTGTTCACCCGGGAAACTTGGGACGAGTTGCTGAAATGCACTTGGCCCACCTGGACTGAACTGCGCGATTCCACAATTGTCGTTGTGGTGGCCGCGGCTATTCTCGGCCTGTTTACTTCGATTAGCGATTTTTCGCTGAATCAGGTCGTGTTCCTTTTCACCGGCTGGGTCAGCTAACTCCTCCGCACTATGCCCGCCCAAACTTCCGCACCTCCGGGTGCGCAGTGGTTCGCTCTTCATACGCTCTCCGGTCAGGAGAACAAGGTTAAGAATTACATCGAAAAATTCAAAAAGGCCGAAGAACTCGACGACCATATCTTCAAAATTCTCCTGCCGACTGAAGTCGTGTCCGAAGTGAAAGGTGGCAAGAAGAGCACCAAGGTGCGCAAGCTTTATCCCGGCTACGTTTTCATCCAGGCGAAACTCTACGGCGACGACAGCAAACTCGTCAACAAACCGTGGTATTTCGTCAAAGAGACGACCGGTGTGATCGGTTTTGTCGGGGGCGATCGCCCCGCGGCGCTGCGCCAGACCGAAATCGACGAAATTTACGCCCGCATCGAAGCCGCGAGTGGCAAGGAAGTGCCGAAGGTGCAGTACTCCGTCGGCGAGGAAGTAAAGATTACGGACGGCGCTTTCGCCTCCCTCACCGGCCGCATCGACGAAATCGATCCCGATCGCGGCAAGTTGAAAGTCTCGGTTTCCATTTTCGGCCGCTTCACGCCGGTGGAGCTCGAATACTGGCAGGTGCAGCGCGCGACTGAATAAAGCGCGCTCCCAGCTGCCGCCGCCCGATTTAACGAACCATCAATCCACCGTCTCTCTCCTAATTTCCCATGGCTAAGAAGATCCAAGGTTACATCCGCCTCCAGTTGCCGGCCGGTGCCGCTAATCCCGCGCCCCCGGTTGGTCCTGCGCTTGGTGCGCAAGGCGTCAACATCATGGCGTTCTGCAAAGACTTCAACGCGCGCACCAAAGACCAGAACGGGATGATTCTCCCCGTGGTCATCACGGTGTTCTCGGACAAGAGCTTTACGTTCATCCTCAAGTCTCCGCCGGCGGCGGTGCTGCTCAAGAAAGCCGCCAATATCGCCAGCGGTTCAGGCAAGCCCAACCAGGACAAGGTCGGCAAGGTGACGAAGCAGCAATTGCTCGAGATCTACAATATCAAGAAGGCCGACATGAACGCCAAGGATCCCGAGGCTGGTATCAAGGTCATCGCCGGTACGGCCCGCAACATGGGCATCGAAGTCGTCGATTAAGTTTTCGTCTCGTCCAACCAAACTCATCGCGGGAGTCCCCACCGGGACGTTCGCACCGCAAGGAGTCATCCATGCCCAAAAAACACAGCAAACGCTACAACAGCGCCCTCAAGGTCGCTGATCTCACCCGTGAGTATCCGCTCAAGGAAGCGGTCGAAATACTCGCGAAGTTCCCGAAGACCAAGTTCGACGAAACCGTCGAGCTTTCATTCCTCCTCGGAGTGGACGCCACCTCGGGCGAACAAAACGTCCGTGGTACGACGCCCTTGCCGAATGGCTCGGGTAAAAAAGTTCGCGTGCTCGTCTTCACCGACGATGTGGCGAAGGCCCTCGCCGCGGGTGCGGATCACGCCGGCCTGCAGGACATCATGACGAAGATCAACGAGGGTTGGCTCGATTTCGATGTCGCGATCGCGACCACCGAAGCGATGAAGACCGTTCGTACTTTGGCCCGCGTGCTCGGCCCAAAGGGCCTGATGCCGAATCCGAAGTCCGGCACCGTGACCGACGACATCGCTGCCGGCATCAAGGCGGTCAAAGCCGGTCGCGTGGAATTCAAGATGGACAAGACCGCCAACATCGGCGTCGGCGTCGGCAAGCGTTCGTTCACCTCGGGTCAGATTCTCGAGAACCTCCAGTCCGTGCTCGATGCCGTGGGCAAAGCCAAGCCGAACACCTTCAAGGGCGGCCAGTTCATCAAAGGCGTCAGCATCTCGTCGAGCATGAGCCCGGCGGTGCGTGTCGCTTCCACCGAATTCAGCAAATACTGAAGACCGACCATGAGAGCCGAAAAAAAATACCTGATTTCCGAGGTCGAGACTCACCTGAAGAAGTCCGACTACGTTATCCTTGCCAATTTCACCAAGGTGACGGTCGCTGACACGGCCGAGCTGCGCAAGCGGCTTGCTGTGGAGAAGGCCGAGTTTCACGTGGTGAAGAACAGTTCGTTGCGCGTGGCCGCGAAGGCGCTGGGCCTGCCCGAGTTCGAATCCTCGCTGCTCGGCCCCACGGCCGTCGTCGTCGGCGGAAAAAATTCCGCGGGCGTCGCCAAGATCCTGAAGAAATTCTTCGAGGAAAAGCAGAAGCTCGAGGTGAAGGTTGGCGTGATGGACAAGAAGCTCGTCACCGCCAAGGACCTCGCAAAAATCGCGGACTTGCCGCCGTTCGAGGCCCTGCGCGCGCAGTTCCTCGGCCTCCTCACGAGCAATGCCGCGGCCTTCGTGCGCGTGCTCGATGCCAAGGTCAAAAAGGAGCAGCCTGCTGCTCCCGCCGCCTGATTCCTTAATCCTTAAACTTTAAACCAATAATTTTCTTCCGGCGTAAGCCGGAGAATAACATCCACAAGGTAGGCTAGGGGATACGTCCCTTAAACGCGTTTCACTTCCCGAAACCGCTAGTCCGCCCAAGGAACCATCAACATGAGCAACATCACTGACGAACAAGGCATCGAGTGGCTGAACAGCAAAACGGTTCTTCAGCTTTCCGAGCTGGTTAAGACCCTCGAAGGCAAGTGGGGCGTGTCCGCTGCTGCGGCCGTCGCCGCTGCCCCTGCTGGCGGCGCCGCTGCCGCCGCCCCCGCTGCCGAGGCCCAGACCGAATTCACGGTTATCCTCAAGGAGGCCGGTGCGAACAAGATCGGCGTCATCAAGGAAGTCCGTGCCATCACGGGTCTCGGCCTCAAGGAAGCCAAGGACCTGGTTGAAAGTGCACCGAAACCGGTCAAGGAAAACGCCCCCAAGGCCGAAGCCGAGGAAATCAAGAAGAAGCTCGAGGCCGCCGGGGCCAAGGTCGAGCTCAAGTAAGCGAACCCGCTTGGCGATTTCACTCGTATTCTCTGCCAATTCTGCGGGACAGGCCACGCCCGTGCGTGGCCTGTCCTTTGCCTTTTCTTGTTCCGTGCTTTTGTTCGATGCCGGCCGTCTGCGGTGACCAGCTCCGCGACGCGCCCATTTTCTGTTTTGTTGTAATCTTTACCGGGAAACTCTCATGGCCGACCGCACTCACTCTGAACGCATCAACTTCGGCAAACTCCGCGAAGTAATCCAGCCGCCGAATCTCATTGAGATTCAAATCACGTCCTACCTCGACTTCCTGCAAAAGGGCGTGCCCGAGAAGCAGCGCAAGCCCCAGGGCCTGGAAGCCGTGTTTCGCGAGGTCTTCCCCATTTTGTCCTACGACGAGCGCCTGACGCTCGAATACGTTTCCTATAATCTCGGTGATCCCAAGAACACCGAGCTTGAGTGCCTACGCGAGGGCATCACCTATTCGGTGCCGCTCTACGTGAAGCTCCGCCTCCGCGAGGAAGATTTCATCAAGGACGAAGATATCTACATGGGCGAAATCCCGATGGTGACCGAGCGCGGCTCGTTCATCATCAACGGCGCCGAGCGCGTCGTCGTTTCGCAGCTCCATCGTTCGCCCGGTATTGCGTTCGAAGTCACGCCGCACCCGAACGGCAAGCCGTTGCACTCCTTCCGCATCATCCCGGATCGCGGCACCTGGCTCGAAGTCCAGTTCGATAATAACGACCTCCTCTACGTTTATCTCGATCGCCGCCGTCGCCGCCGGAAATTCCTCATCACGACGATGCTCCGGGCCATCGGCTATTCGAGTGACATCGATCTGCTGAATCTGTTTTACGAAATCAAGGACCTCAAGGTCTCCAAGGCACTGGACATGGAGAATGTCTCCACGCTCGTCCTCGTGGAAGACGCGATCGACGCCCAAAAGGGCGTCGTGCTGGCGCGCGCGTTCGAACCGCTGACCAAGGCGATCGTCCGCACCTTCGAGAAGCACGAGATCACGACCCTGCGGATCATCGACACGTCGATCGACGAGGGCGCGCTGATCCGTGCGCTCAAGAAAGACCCGACGCGCAACGAAGAAGAAGCGCTGAAGGAAATTTACAAGCGTCTCCGTCCCGGCGAACCACCGACCACCGCCAACGCGAAAGCGTTGCTCAAGCGGCTCTTTTTCGACCCGAAGCGTTATGACCTCGGCCGCGTGGGGCGCTACAAGGTTAACCAGAAACTTGGGCTCAAGGCCGAACTCGAGCAGCGCATCCTCGAGAGCGCGGACATTGTCGCTGCGACCAAGTACCTCGTCCGTCTCAAGCGCGGCGTGGGCGTCGTCGACGATATCGATCACTTGGGTAGCCGCCGCGTCCGGACCGTAGGCGAGTTGCTCGCCAACCAGTGCCGCGTCGGTCTGAGCCGCACCGAGCGTCTCGTTCGCGAGCGCATGACGATGTACGACCAGAGCGTCGATTCGATCACGCCGCAGAAGCTGATCAATCCGAAGGCCCTGACGACCGTCATCCGCGATTTCTTCGCCCGGAGCCAGCTCTCGCAGTTCATGGACCAAATCAACCCGCTCGCCGAGGTGACGCACAAGCGCCGCCTTTCCGCGCTCGGGCCGGGAGGTCTGAACCGCGAACGCGCCGGCTTCGAAGTCCGCGACGTGCACCCGTCGCACTACGGCCGCATTTGTCCCATCGAGACCCCCGAAGGTCCGAACATCGGGTTGATCAATTCCCTCTCGACCTACGCCCGCGTCAACGAATTCGGCTTTATCGAAACGCCGTATCGCACCGCGAAGGACGGTCGCGTGACCGACAAGATCGAGTACCTCACCGCCGACCAGGAAGAGGGCAAGGTCATCGCTCAGGCCAATTCCGAGATCGACGACAAGGGTCACTTCATCGGCAAGGTCACCTCGCGGCAGGACGGCAACTTCATCGAAGTGCCCTCCAGCGAAGTTCACCTGATGGACGTCTCGCCGAAGCAGGTCATTTCGATCGCAGCCGGCATGATTCCGTTCCTGGAGCACGACGATGCGAATCGCGCGCTCATGGGTGCGAACATGCAGCGCCAGGGCGTGCCACTCCTTCAGGCCGAGTCGCCGTTCGTCGGTACCGGTATTGAAGAACGTGTCGCTCGCGACTCAAAGATCGTCGTCGTCGCCGAAGAGGCGGGCGTCGTCGCATCCGTTGATGCGAAACGGATCATCGTCACCAAAGAGGGCGAGCTGCCGCGCAATCTCAAGACCGATCCGAAGAACCACACCTACGTTTACGAGCTGCGGAAATTCATGCGCTCGAACGCCGGTACCTGCTTCAACCAGAAGCCGATCGTCAAGGTCGGCCAGAAGATCAAAGCCGGCCAGATCATTGCTGACGGTCCGTCGACCGATCAGGGCGAAATGGCACTCGGTCGGAACGTCCTCGTGGCGTTCATGCCGTGGAACGGTTACAACTTCGAAGACGCGATCTTGATCTCGGAGAAAATTCTGCGCGAAGATATTTTCACCTCGATCCACATTCAGGAATTCGAGGTTACCGCGCGCGACACCAAGCTCGGGCCGGAAGAAATCACGCGGGATATTCCGAACGTCGGTGAAGAGGCCCTCAAGAACCTCGATCACAACGGGGTCATCCGCATCGGGGCGGAAGTGAAGCCCGGCGATATCCTCGTCGGCAAAATCACCCCCAAGTCTGAAACTGAACTTGCGCCCGAGGAAAAGCTCCTCCGCGCCATCTTCGGTGAAAAGGCTGCGGACGTTAAGGATACTTCGCTCATCGTCCCATCCGGCGTCACCGGAATCATCATGGACGTGAAGGTCTCCTCCCGGATCGACAATCAGGAGGAAAAGCTTTCGCCGTCCGATCGTCGCCGCCAGGCGAAGCAGATTCAGGAAGAGTACAAGACGCAGATGGACAAACTCCGCGAGGGTTTGACCGAAGCGCTCTCGAACATCCTCCTTGGCGAAAAAATTCCGCTTGACGTGATCAACGGCGAGACCGGGGAAATCATCATCCCGGCCAACCGGAAAATCACCAAGACGCTCCTGCGCAAGCTGGCGGCCGTCTCCAAGCACGTCCAGATCGACCCTTCTCCGGTTCGGATCAAGATCATGGAGATCATCGGTTCCTATCAGACGAAGTTCGACGAGCTCGAAAGCGATCGCGAGCGCAAGCTCGGCAGCATCGAGGCGGGCGAAGGCTCGGCCGATGGGGCGATCAAGCAGGTCAAGGTCTATATCGCCACGAAGCAAAAGCTCGAGGTCGGTGACAAGATGGCTGGTCGCCATGGCAACAAAGGTGTGGTCGCTAAGATCGTCCCTGAGGAAGACATGCCTTTCCTCCCCGACGGCACGCCGATCGAAATCTGCCTCAACCCGCTGGGCGTGCCTTCGCGCATGAACATCGGGCAGGTGCTCGAGACGCACTTGGGTTGGGCCTGCAAAAA
>CANJNJ010000012.1 GCA_947474995.1 Opitutaceae bacterium
ACTCGGCTTCGTGCACACCGTCCGCGGTGCGCGCAAGATGATCGAGAAAAAGTCGCCGGAAGTCTGGGACATTCTCGAAGAGGTGACCAAGGGCCATCCGGTGCTGCTCAATCGCGCGCCGACGCTTCACCGTCTTTCGATCCAGGCCTTCGAGCCGATTTTGATCGAGGGCGAGGCTATCCGCATTCACCCGCTTGTTTGCACCGCTTACAACGCGGACTTCGACGGTGACCAGATGGCGGTGCACGTGCCGCTTTCGCTCGAAGCGATCATGGAGTGCAAACTCCTCATGATGGCGACGTCGAACATCTTCTCGCCCTCCTCGGGCAAGCCGATTCTCACCCCTTCGCAGGACATCGTCCTCGGTGCCTACTATCTCACCATCGAGCCGCGCACCAAGCCGGCCAAGGGCGTCCGCGTGCCGCTGCTCAGCGGTTTGCAGGAAGTGCTCTACGTCAAGGCGGACGGCGCGCTGAAAATGCACGATTGGGTCGAAGTGCCGAATCCCGACTTTGGCCGGGAAACGGTTTTCGGTGACACCAAGCGCAAGGTTCTGCGGACCACGGTTGGCCGCGTCATCTTCAACCAGATTTGGCCGGCCGGCCTCGGCTTCGTCAATTTCCCGGTCCCGAAGAGCAAACTCGGCGATCTGATTCTCAATACTTACAAGATATCCGGCAACCTCATCACGGTTGAGACGCTCGACAAGCTCAAGGAGCTCGGCTTCCAGACTGCCATGCAGGCCGGCATCTCGATCGGGATCGACGATATGATCATCCCAGACTCCAAGAAGGAGATTGTTGCCGACTCGCGCCGGAAAATCACCGAAGTCGAGGCCCAGTTCAACAAGGGCATCATTACTGACGGCGAGCGCTACAACAAGGTCGTCGATATCTGGACAGGTGCCACCGACAAGATTGCCAAAGAGGTTTTCGCCAAGCTCGAAAACAACGACGGCAAGACCGAGGTTAATCCCGTGTATATCATGATGGACTCGGGCGCGCGTGGTAACAAACAGCAGGTCCGCCAGCTGTGCGGCACCCGTGGTTTGATGGCCAAGCCGTCCGGCGAAATCATCGAGCGTCCCATCTTGTCCTCGTTCCGCGAGGGCCTGACGGTGCTTGAATACTTCATCTCCACGCACGGCGCCCGTAAGGGTCTCGCCGATACCGCACTCAAGACGGCTGACGCCGGCTATCTCACCCGCAAGCTTTGCGACGTGGCGATGGACGTGATCATTGCCGAAGACGATTGCGGTTCGCGCGACGGCGTGTGGAAGAAGGCCATCTTTGAAGGCGACGACGAAATCGTCGGCCTCAAGGAACGCATCATCGGCCGGTTCTCCAGCGACGACGTTTACAATCCAATCAATCCCTCCGAAGCACTCGTTGAGGCGGGCGAACTCATCACGGAGGAAATGGCCGCCAAGATCGACGAACTCGGCATTGAGCGCGTCAAGGTCATGTCCCCGCTCACGTCGATTTCCAAAGGTGGCATCGATGCGAAGTCTTACGGTATCAATCCCGCCACGAACCGCGTGGCGAAGATTGGTGATTCCGTCGGCATCATCGCCGCGCAATCCATCGGGGAACCTGGCACGCAGCTCACGATGCGTACGTTCCACATCGGTGGTGTCGCGAGCGGCGGATTCAAGACCCCTGAAATTCGTGTTCGCGCGAGTGGGACCGTCAAGTATCGCGCTCTCCGGCTCGTCGAAACGGCGGACGGTGGTTCGATCGTTCTTAACAAGACCGGTACGATTCATATCCTCGATTCCGACGATAAGGAAATCGAAGTTTACAACATCGTGGTCGGTTCCTTCCTCCACGTTGGCGACGGCGAGAAAATCGAGAAGGGCGCGGTCCTCGCGCAATGGGATCCTTACAACGTCCCGGTTCTGTCCGAAAAAGGTGGTTCGATCCACTTCAAGGACATGATCCCCGGTGTTACCGTGAAGCGGGAACTCGACGAATCGTCTGGCCGCATTGCCACGGTCGTCATCGAGCACAAAGAGGACCTTAACCCGCAGATCGAAATTCGCGACGGGAAGAACAAGCCGCTAGCGGCCTATTCCATTCCGGTCGGTGCGCAGATTGCCGTCAACGAGGGCGACACCATCGCTCCCGGCGCGCTGCTCGCCAAGACGCCCCGTCAGGCCTCCAAGACCAAGGATATCACCGGTGGTCTGCCGCGGGTGGCTGAATTGTTCGAAGCCCGCCGACCCAAGGACGCAGCCGAAATGTCCCGCATCGATGGCATCGTTGCCTTTGAGGGAACCGTTCGTGGCAAGCGCAAACTCATCGTGAAGAATGAGGAGACCCAGCAGGAAGAAGAGCATCTGATCGCCACCGGTAAGCACATCATCGTGCAACCCGGCGACGTTGTGCATAAAGGACAGCACCTCACGGAAGGTTCTGCCGATCCGCACGAGATCCTCGAAATTCTCGGGCCGTCCGCGCTCTACGATTTCTTGATCTCGCAAGTGCAGGAAGTCTATCGCCTGCAGGGCGTGACGATCAACGACAAGCACATCGAAATCATCATCCGTCAGATGCTTCGTAAGGTCCGTATTACTGATCCGGGCGACACGGAGAACTTCTGGGGCGAGCAGGTTGATCGCGCGATGTTCCTGGCTGAAAACAAGCGAATCGAAGAGGCCGGCGGCAAACCCGCCGAAGCCGAGCCGATTCTCCTTGGTATCACCAAGGCCTCGCTCGAAACCGAAAGCTTCATTTCAGCGGCATCCTTCCAGGAGACGACACGTGTGCTCACGGACGCCTCGACTCTCGGTAAGGTGGACTTGCTGAAGGGTTTCAAGGAGAACGTGATCATGGGGCACTTAATTCCGGCGGGCACTGGGCTGCCGAAATTCAAGCAGCTCAAGATCTCGTTGCCTTTTGGAGCCGAGATCCCGGTAGAAGAGGCAAAACCCACAGAAGCTAGCGCAAGCTAAGTAGATGCTGTAATAACGATTGCTTGGAATTTTACCAAAGCCGCGGACGAAAGTCCGCGGCTTTTTTCTTTCAATACCACACCACCTGCGTCTCAGGGTGAGGTTTGTCTTGTCATCATAGGGTTGACTTCCCCCGGTCCAACGCCTCACCGCGCTGGCGTGCTCACAGGCACCGGCTGGATACCAGCGATGGAGAATACGGCTGCTGTCCGACAAGCTCGTCGAGCTGAAGATTGTGGACCCCATCTCGACGATGAGCGCGCAGCGGTCGCTAAAAAAACGAACTGCGTCCTCACCTGAGTAAATACTGGAAGATCCCGCCCCACGGAGACGCCGCTTTTGTCGCCGCGATGGAAGACGTGCTGGCGGTTTATCGCCTGGCCCACGACCCACGCTTTCCGGTCGTCTGCATGGACGAGTCGAGCAAGCAGTTGGTCGGCGAAGTGCGCGCGCCGATTCCCGCCGCTCCCGGCCGTGGCCAGATCGTCGATCACGAATACGTGCGCCACGGCGTCGCCACGCTGTTTGTGGAAGTCGAACCGCTGGCCGGGCGCCGCCATGTCGAGGTGACCGAGCGCCGCACTCGGCAGGACTGGGCCCGCTTCATCAAAGCCATGCTCGACGAGCGTTACCCTGCCGCGATCAAGGTGCGTCTGGTCATGGACAACCTCAACACCCAAGATCTGGCCTCGCTCTACGAAACTTTTCCGCCCGCTGAGGCGCCGTCTGGCCGAGCGCTTGGAAATCCATCACACGCCCAAGCACGGCAGTTGGCTGAACATCGCCGAGATCGAGCCAAGCGCACTCAGCGGCCAATGCCTGTCCCGCCGCCTCCCAGATCTCGGCACCATGCGTCGTGAAGTCTCCGCTTGGCCGCAACACCGTAACACGCGCGGCGCTCCCATCCACTGGCGCTTCACCACCGACCACGCCCGGAACAAACTTCTCAGACTCTACCCGAAATTATAGCTGTTATACCAACGTCCCTAGATGAATAGACTATACAAAGGCCTTTGGTTCAGTTCAGAATGGGGCATGGCCCGATATTTTCCAAAATTAGGTGATGCGGTGGTGGCAGAGATTGAAGCGGCATGGGCGCAGCCCCAGCCGGACTGGGCGCGGCGCCGGTTGCTGGTGGTGCGCTTGATCGCGCAGCACGAATTGACAGCGGCGCAGATCATGCGGGTGGCGGATGTGTGCCGGCAGACGGTGTTCGTTTATCGGGACAAAGTGGTGGCCGGAGGCGTGGCGGAGTTGTTGCGCTGGGAGCCGGCGGCGGGGCGCCAGCCGGCGGTGCGTGGGGCGGTGAAAACCGAATTTCTGGAATGTTTGGAGGCGGGCCAGTTCCGCCGGGCCAAGGACGCGCAGGCGTGGATCAAAAAGCGCACCCGGCAGAGCCTGAGCGAGAGCGGGGTGCGCAAGGTTTTGCGCCGGTTGGGCGGCAAACTCAAAGTGCCGCGCAAGAGTCACGCGAAGAAGGATCCGGTGAAGGCCTCCGCCTTCAAGGTGGAGTTGCCCGCGCGGCTGACGGCGTTGGTCGGCTCGGCGCCCACCCAACCCGTGCGACTGTGGGTGCTCGACGAACATCGTGACGGACTGTTGCCGGTCCTCCGGCGAGTCTGGGCGCGCCGGGGCGTGCGGGTGCATGCGCCCTACGCCACCAAATATCAATGGGGCGACCTCCACGAAGCGCTGGAGGTGGATGGTGAAAACCGGGTGGAATTGCTGTTCACCCCGGCCATCGACCGGGACATCCACGCGGTTTTTCTCCAGCAGATCGCCGACTCCGATCCTCAAGCGCTGCACGTGGTCATCGCCGATCAGGCCGGCTTCCACCTGCCACCGGCGGACCCTCGCGTGCCAGCCAACCTGCGTCTGCTGCCCCTGCCGCCCTACAGTCCGGAACTCAATCCGGTGGAACGCTTCGGCGGCCTCCTGAAAGCCCAGGTGTCCAACCGGCTTTACCCGAACCTGCGCCGGTTGGAGGATCACCTCTTCGCCGCCTCGCGGGAATGGACCCATCCAGCCAAAGTCGCCGGTCTCATCCACACTTGGCTCGCGGATCAAGCAAACTCTGGCGTTCCAATCTAAAGTATATAAATTAAGGGACGTTGGTATGATGCGGTCACTTGTGCGCGGTTTTGGTGCGGCGTTTCGGCAGCGTGCAGCCCGGCTGGATTTGTTCGAGGCGTTGGCGTGCGCGGGTGATCTTCTTGAGGATGCGTTCCACGCTGGCGGTCCACACGAAGGGTGTGGGGTTGGCGTTCCAAGATTCGAGGAATGCAGTGATGGTGCGTTGCAGATCGCGCACGCTGTGGAAGGCGCCGCGGCGCACGGCCTTTTGGCTGAGTTCGGCGAACCAGCGTTCGATCAGATTGAGCCAACTCGAACTGGTGGGAATAAAGTGCAGCACAAAGCGCGGATGCCGCTTCAGCCAGCGCTGGACGCGCGCGTGACCGTGGGTGCCATAGTTGTCGAGGATCAGGTGCAGCGTCGTTTCGCCGGGAAACTCGGCGTCGAGTCGCTGGAGAAACTTCAAGAACTCCTGATGACGATGCCGGGGATAGCATTGGCCGATGACGCGGCCTTCGACGACGTGGAGCGCGGCAAACAGCGTGGTGGTCCCGTGCCGCTGGTAGTCGTGAGTGTAGGTGCCGCAGCGACCGGGCTTGAGCGGCAGACCGGGTTGAGTGCGATCCAACGCTTGGATCTGGCTCTTCTCATCGACGCACAGCACCACGGTATTTTGCGGCGGGGTCAGGTAGACGCCGACCACATCCGTGAGCTTCTCCAAAAACTTCGGATCGCGGGAAAGTTTGAAGCTCTTGGTCAGATGCGGCTTCAACCCATGGTCCTGCCACACCCGGTGAATCGTGTTTTTGCTCACACCTTGGGCGCGGGCCATCGTCCGGGTGCTCCAGTGCGTCGCGCCAGGCGGTTTGGTTTGCAGCGTGGCCTCGACCAGTTGCCCGACACGGGTGGCATCGTAGCTGGGTTTGCGGCCGCGACCGGCCGCAATCTCCCACACGCAGCCGATGCCCTGAGCGCGCACGCGCCGGCGCCACAGCGCGACCGTGCGGCGTTGGACTCCGAGTTGCGCGGCGCTCACCTTTGTCGACTGCCCCGCCGCCGCCGCGAGGATGATCCGCGCTCGCAGCACGACTTGCTGCGGCGTCGAACCAGCGCGAATCCATTGTTCAAGGCGGATGTGCTCCGCGTTCGTTAAAACCACCGGCGCACTTTTTCGTGACATTCGGCCATCCTGCCCACTCTGCCTTTATGAGCACTTATTTGCGGGACACTACACTAGGATGCATCACCTGGGCGAAAAGTCGAAGCGCTACCACAGAGGCCGCGCACGTGCGTTGATGGTGAAGTGCGCTAAAGATTTTCCAGATTTCTACAAACTCGTAAGAATTCTGCTTGAGTTATCCGAATCGGCCCCAACTGTGAACCCTCTTTTCTCTTACAGCTGCGAGTTCTCAGCCACCACTGATGAACAAATTTTTATTCGCGGAACCGCGCAGCAAAACGGTTTCAGCGAGCATTAGTTATTTTTAGCCAAAAAGTTCTTGCGGAGCTTTCGGCGCGCAGTAGCGTTTACCTCTTTTCGTCAATTTCTCCTATCTCAAGCCACTCCATCTTCGATTCGTATGCCGACCATTAATCAACTCGTGCGCAAAGGCCGCCGCCAAGTGCGCACCAAGTCGAAGTCACCGGCGTTGGACGGAAATCCGTTCCGCCGCGGTGTTTGCGTGCAGGTCATGACCCGCACGCCGAAGAAGCCCAATTCCGCTATTCGCAAAGTGGCCAAGGTTCGGCTGACAAACGGCAACGAAGTCATTTCTTACATCCCGGATGAAGGTCATAACCTCCAAGAGCATTCCATTGTTTTGGTGCGAGGCGGCCGCGTGAAGGATTTACCCGGTGTTCGTTATCATATCGTCCGCGGCACGCTGGACGCCACGGGAGTAGAGAAGCGCCGTCGCAGCCGCTCCAAATACGGAGTCAAGCGTCCTAAGGCCGCCAAGTAACCGCAGTTTCCAACCGATTTCGCCATGTCACGTCGTCACCGAGCTGAGAAACGCAATGTCCTTCCTGACGTTCGCTATAAAAGTCCGCTAGTCGCGCACTTGGTCAATGTCATCATGAAGAGCGGCAAGAAGAACTTGGCGCAACGTATCGTTTACGGTGCGTTCGAGAAGGTTTCTGAAAAGCTCGAGAAGGGCGATCCGGTCGACCTGATGTTGGGCGCATTGGAAAATGCTCGCCCTCGCCTTGAGGTGAAGAGCCGTCGCGTCGGCGGTGCCACCTACCAGGTGCCGGTTGAAATTTCTTTTGAGCGGCAGGAATCCCTCGCATTGCGCTGGATCGTTGCCGCGGCGGACGCACGCAAGGGCGTGCCGATGAAAGACGCCCTCGCGGCCGAAATCATCGATGCCTATAACAACACGGGCACCGTGGTGAAGAAGAAGGAAGATACTCACAAGATGGCCCAGGCAAATCGCGCCTTCGCCCACCTCCGCTGGTAATCAGACCAGTCCTTTGCCCATGTCTGCTTCCGCGGCACCTGCCATTACTATCGTCACTGACAAAGCGAAGACCTCGCCGGTCAACGCCAAGGAACGTCCATTCCCGCTCGAGTGGACGCGCAATATCGGAATCGCCGCGCACATCGATGCCGGTAAGACCACGACGACCGAGCGCATTCTTTTCTACTCCGGGGCCGTGCATAAAATGGGCGAAGTCCACGAGGGTACGACGGTGACCGACTGGATGGAGCAAGAGCGCGAACGTGGCATCACGATTACTGCTGCCGCTATTTCCTGTGCCTGGAATGCCTCTTGGGGTCCGTGGAAGGGAATCAAGCAGCGCATCAATATCATCGACACTCCCGGGCACGTGGATTTCACGGCCGAGGTGGAGCGCTCGCTCCGAGTGCTTGATGGCGCGGTCGCGGTATTTGACGCGGTCGCCGGGGTGCAGCCCCAGTCAGAAACCGTCTGGCGTCAGGCGAACAAGTACAAGGTGCCGCGCATCGCGTTCATCAATAAGATGGACCGGGTCGGAGCGAATTTCTTCCGTTGCATCGACGACATCCGTAATAAGCTCAAGGCGAACGCCCACGCGATCTACCTGCCGATTGGCGCTGAGGAAGATTTTACCGGCCTCGTCGATCTCGTCCAGAACGTCGCCTATACCTTCCAAGACGATCCGAGCGATCCGCTCGGAATGAAGCCGGTCACGGTCGAGATTCCCGACGCGATGAAGGCGCAGTCGAAGGAATATCGCGACAAGCTCATCGAAGCGGTTTCCGATTTCGACGACGTCATCGCGGAAAAATATCTCAACGGTGAGGAAATCAGCGTGGAAGAGTTGATGCTGGGCGTCCGTAAGGCGACGATTTCGCTCCAATTCACCGGCGTGTTTCCCGGCTCGGCTTTCAAGAAGAAGGGTGTGCAGCGCCTCCTCGATTGCGTCGTGAATTATCTCCCGAGCCCGATCGACGTTCCGCCGATGCAGGGTCAAGATAGCGACGGCAAGGCCATCGAGGCCGTCGTCGATGACAAGGCCAAGCTGGCCGGTCTCGCGTTCAAGCTGTGGAACGATCCGTTCGTGGGTCGCCTCGTGTTCTTCCGCGTCTACACCGGCACACTGCCGAAGGGCATGCCGCTGTACAATCCGCGCACCCGGCGTACCGAGCGCGTTTCGCGCCTCGTGCTCATGCGCGCGATCGAGCGCGAAGAAATTGACAAGGCCTACGCGGGCGACATCTGTGCGCTCGTGGGCGTTAAGGACGTCATCACCGGCGACACGTTGTGCGATGAAGATTTCGACATTCGTCTCGAGCCCCCGTCCTTCCCGGAGCCCGTCATCTCAATGTCCATCGAGCCGAACTCGAAGGCCGACCAGGAAAAAATGGGCACCGCCCTCCAGCGTCTGGTCGCCGAGGATCCAACCCTCAAGGTTAAGACTGACCCGGACACCGGACAGACAATTCTCGCCGGGATGGGCGAGCTCCACCTCGACATCATTCGCGATCGCATGAAGCGCGAGTTCAAAGTTGAGGCCACCGCGGGCAAGCCGCAGATCGCGTATCGCGAAACCATTCTCAAGTCCGCTGACGGCGAAGGTAAGTTCATCCGTCAATCCGGTGGTAAGGGCCAATACGGTCACGTCTGCATCAAGCTCGAGGCGAATGTTAAGGGCAAGGGCATCGAGGTCCTCAACGAGACCGTGGGTGGTTCGATCCCGAAAGAATTCATCAAGCCTTCGATTGAAGGTATCATGGAAGGCTGTAACAACGGGGTTGTTGCTGGCTTTCCCGTGGTCGATGTCATCGTCCGTATCACGGACGGCTCCTTCCACGAGGTGGACTCATCGGAAATGGCGTTCAAGATGGCCGGCATCTTCGCGTTCAAGGATGCGATGAAGAAGGCGACCCCAATTCTGCTCGAGCCAATCATGGGTGTCGAAGTCACCACACCGGAAGACTATCAGGGCGATCTCATCGGTGACATCAACCGTCGCCGTGGCACGATTCTCGGCATGGAGAACAAGTCCGGCGCGTGTATAATCGATGCCCGTGTCCCGCTTGAACTGCTCTTTGGTTACATTACGGACATTCGCTCGCTCTCCAAGGGTCGCGCGTCCGCCGCAGTCTCGCCCTCGCATTTCGAGCAGGTTCCGAATTCGCTACTCGCCAAGATCGTCGAGTCCAACGCCAAGGGGCCGGCTCGCACCTAACTCCCGTTCTTTTTTCGCATGAAAGGCCAACGCATTCGCATCAAACTCCAGGGCTTCGACTATCGAGTCATCGATCAGTCTGCTCAGGACATCGTCGAAACCGCCAAGCGCTCGGGCGCCCGCGTTTCCGGCCCAATTCCGCTGCCCACCCGCATCGAAAAGCTTTCGGTTAACCGTTCGCCGCACGTCGACAAAAAATCGATGGAGCAATTCGAAACGCGGACGCACAAGCGTCTGATCGACATTATTGAGCCCACTGCCCAGACGGTGGACGAACTCAAGAAACTTAACCTGCCATCAGGCGTAGACATTACCATCAACGTTTAAGACTCCACCTTAACCACAACCGTTAGCAGTTGCCTGTGTCCCGCTCCAGCGGGACCGCCAGGTTCCCACTAATGTAGGTCGTTAAACGGAAAACTTTCCACCTACCGCTTAGCCCATGATCTCAGAAATTTTAGGCAAAAAGATCGGCATGACGCAGGTCTATGACGCGCAAAACGTCCTAGTCCCCGTCTCCGTAGTAGAGGCCGGACCCTGCGCGGTCGTCCAAGTCAAGACCGTCGCCACCGACGGCTACAACGCAGTCCAAATAGGTTTCGCGCAAAAGAAAACCAAGAACACCCCCGCCGGTGAGCTTGGCCACGCGAAAAAAGCGGGACTCGATTCGGCTCCCCGCGTCCTCGGCGAAGTTCGCCTGACGGATGCCCCGACCCTCAAAGTCGGTGACCTCGTGACGGTCGCGGCCTTCAGCGAAGGCCAACTCGTCGACGTCAGCGGCATCAGCAAGGGCAAAGGTTTTCAAGGCGTCGTGAAGCGTTTCCGCGTCGCTGGCGGCCCGGCCGCACACGGTTCGATGTTCCATCGCCGCATCGGCTCGATCGGCATGCGCCAGACACCTGGTCGCGTTTGGAAGAATCAACGCATGCCCGGCCATATGGGCAGCGAATCGCGCACCGTGCAAAACCTGCGGGTGGTCAAAATCATTGCCGAAAAGAATCTTATCCTGGTGAAGGGCGCGATTCCCGGCGCCAACGGCGACGATGTCGTTGTCCGCTCCGCCATCAAGGGCCAGCCCAAGACGGCGGCCAAAGCCTGAACCGAAGACACCTCGACATGAAACTCACTGTTTTTAGTTCCGACGGCAAAACCAGCAGCGAAAAAGATTTCGCCGGCCTACCGACCTTCGAAGGCGACAAGGGCCTCCAAGCCGTCAAGGAAGTCATCGTCGCGATCAACGCGAACAATCGCCAAGGCACACACTCGACGAAGACGCGTGGTGAAGTCCGGGGCGGCGGTAAGAAGCCGTGGCGCCAAAAGGGCACCGGTCGCGCTCGCGCCGGTTCCATCCGCTCGCCCCTTTGGGGTGGTGGTGGTGTCGTGTTCGGCCCGAAACCCCGCGATTATTCCAAGAAGATCAATGGCAAGGTGAAGGCGCTCGCTTTCAGTCGCGCCCTTTTTGACCGCGCCAGCGCGGGTGAAATTGCGGTCATCGAATCGTTCGTGGCCCCGACTGCCAAGACCAAGGCCATGGGTGCCGTCGTTTCGCTGATCGCCCCCAAGGGCAAAGTGCTCCTCGTCGACGCACCGTTCGCGGCCGATACCGCCCGCGCTTCCCGCAATCTCGACCGGGTTTCCCTCCAGGAAGCCGCGAAGCTAAACACCGTCGATCTCGCCCAATACGTGAAAATCATCGTCAGCACGAAGGCGCTCGAAGCAATTCTCGCCCGCGTCAACGGAGGCAAAAACTGATGCAAGCCGACCAAATTCTTAAACTTGTCCGCCTGACGGAGAAGTCCAACAAGCTCTCGTCTGAGCTCGGTCAGTACACCTTCGAGGTGTACGGCCACGCCAACAAGCATCAGATCGCCGAGGCCGTGGAGCAGACCTTTAAGGTCACGGTCCGGCGCGTGAACACCCAAATTTATCGCGGCAAAAACAAGAAGAGCCGCCAGGGCCGCCCGAGCATCGGCTCGGACTACAAGAAGGCCATCGTGACGCTCAAGGTCGGCGACAAGATCGAGCTCGTTTAATCGCGCTGACGCATTCGGAGAAATCCCACCATGGCTATTCATTCATTTCGCCCGCTCACGCCTTCCGGCCGCTTTACCTCGCTGAACAAGCAGAAGGAGCTGTCGAAAAAACGCCCGGAACGCGCCCTCACCGAGCACAAGCACAAGACCGGTGGACGCAACGCCTACGGTCGCGTCACGTCGCGCCATCGCGGCGGCGGCCACAAGCAGCTCTACCGGATCATCGATTTTCACCGCGCCGTGCTTGATTTGCCGGCGAAGGTCGAAGCCCTCGAATACGATCCGAATCGCACCGCGAATCTTGCTCTCATTGTCTACGGCAATGGCGACAAACGCTATATCCTCGCCCCGAAGGGCCTGAATGTCGGCGACACGGTTTTCGCCTCAAACAAGGCGACGACGAACGATTTCAAGATCGGAAATAATTTCCCGCTCGAGCTCATCCCGCCGTCCACCTTGGTTCACTGCGTCGAACTCGTCCCAGGTCGTGGTGCGAAGATCGCCCGTTCAGCCGGGACCAGCTTGGAGTTGGTGGCCGTCGAAAACGGGCAGGCCACGCTCAAGATGCCCTCCGGCGAACTTCGCCTGCTGCACGGCAAATGCCGCGCGACGATCGGTGAAGTGGGCAACGGTGACCACAACCAACAGTCGCTGGGCAAGGCCGGTCGCCGGCGCTGGCTCGGCGTTCGTCCGACGGTCCGCGGTGTCGCGATGAACCCAGTCGATCACCCGAACGGTGGTGGCCAGGGCAAATCCAAGGGTGGTGGCGGTCGCCAGCATCTCGTGTCTCCTTGGGGTCAGCTCGCCAAGGGTTATGTCACCCGTCGGCGCTCGAAGCTCTCCACCAGCATGATTCTCGTCCACCACAACGGCCGCAAGCCGCGCAATAAGAAGTAAGCCGCACCTTTCGCACCATGGCACGTTCCATCAAAAAAGGTTTCTTCGTCGATTACCACCTGCTCGAAAAAATCGAGAAGGCGGTGAAGACCGGCCTGAAGAAGCCCATCCAGACTTGGTCCCGTCGTTCGACCATCACCCCCGATTTCATCGGCCACACTTTCAGCGTTCACAACGGCAAGATTTTCATGGCCGTTTACGTCACCGAAAACATGGTGGGCCACAAGTTGGGCGAATTTGCTCCGACGCGCATCTTCAAGTCGCACGGCGGTATGACGCGCAAGGAAATCTAACGCGAGTTTTGCCGCGTAACGACCAAGCCCCAACGTCTAATGACCAAATTAGCTCCAGTCCATTTCCGCTTCTCCGGCATTCGTGTCGGCGTGCTGGCGGCATTGGTCATTGGTCAAATGTCATTGGGGATTGCCGCCACCGTCGCGCCAGCGGGCAAGGTTATCTCCGTTCAGCCCACCCGCGTCGCGGACTTGGTGCTGCTTGAGGGCGGGTTCGATGCCGGTCTGCGCCAAGGCATGGTCTGTCGTGTGACCCGGGAAAATTCCGAGATTGCTGAAATTCTTCTCGTCGAGCTCCGCCCGACTTGCAGCGCGGCGTTGATCACGGCCCTGACGCATAATCAATCCATTCGATCGGGCGACCTGGCCCGCATCAAGATTCTCAAAACCTAAAAGGAAAAACCAATAAAAGGGTAGGGGACCGCGTCAGCGGAACCACTATCGCCGGGACCTTCCCGGAATCTTCACCATCACCATGGAAGTTCAAGCCCTCACCCGTTACGCGCGCATGTCGCCGAAAAAGATGCGTGACGTCACGCGCATCATTCAAGGGCGGAAAGCCGCCGAAGCCGTCGACTATCTCGCGCTCATTCCGCGCAAGTCCGCGCGACTCATCGCGAAGACGCTCAAGAGCGCGATCGCGAACGCGGAAAATAACAACAATCTCTCCGCGGACAGCCTGACGATTAAATTCGCGCTGATTGAAAACGGTCCGGTCTTGAAGCGTTTCAAAGCCGGTGCACGGGGAACCGCGATGCCCCGCCGCAAGAAGATGTCGCATATCCGCATCGTGCTCAGCGACGGCAACTCCAACTAATTTCCTTCCATGGGCCAAAAAACCAACCCGATCGGTTTCCGTCTTGCCGTCCGCCGCAACTGGCAGTCCCGCTGGTACGCGAGCAAGAAAGATTTCGGCAAGCTGCTCTTTGAAGATCAGCTCATCCGGAGCAAGTTGATGGAGAAGCTGAAGCAGGCTTCCGTGCCGCGCATCTTCATCGAACGCGCTTCGAACCGCGTCCGCGTCAAGATTTACACCGCCCGTCCCGGCATCGTCATTGGCCGCAAGGGCCAGGAAATCGAGAAGATCAAGGAAGAGCTCGCGAAGCTCACCGGCAAAGAAATTCTCCTCGATATCCAGGAAGTCAAGAAGCCCGAAATCGAAGCCGCTCTGGTGGCTGAAAACGTCGCACTTCAGCTTGAACGCCGCATCGCTTTCCGCCGCGCCATGAAGAAGGCAGTTGAAATGGCGATGGCGCTCGGCGCCGAGGGCATCCGCATCCAATGCTCCGGCCGACTCGGTGGCGCGGACATCGCCCGCCGCGAATGGCAGCGCAAGGGCCGCGTGCCGTTGCACACCCTCCGCGAAAATATCGACTACGGCTTCGCGGAAGCGCTGACCGTTTACGGCAAGATCGGCGTCAAGTGCTGGATCTGCAAAAAAGAAGCCGACAATAACTGATTCCTTCGCGCTGCTCCGCGGCGCGAGATTTCAGACCTGAAATCTCACCTCTCAATTCTCAAGTCCCATGGCCTTAGCTCCCGCCCGCACCAAATACCGTAAGTCCCAGAAAGGCTCCCGCGCCGGCAATGCCAAACGTGGCAACACGCTCGCGTTCGGCGAATTCGGGCTCCAGTCGCTTTCCCGCGGCCCGATGACCGGCCAGCAAATCGAGGCCGCGCGCGTCACCATTTCGCGTCACTTGAAGCGCAAGGGTAAGCTTTGGATTCGCGTTTTCCCGCACAAGCCGATCAGCAAAAAGCCCGCCGAGGTGCGCATGGGTCAGGGCAAGGGCCCGGTCGAGTACTATGTCGCGGTCATTAAGCCCGGCGCCGTGTTGTTCGAACTCGCGGGTATCCCGCTGACCGTTGCCCGCGAGGCCTTCCGCCTGGCGGATGCGAAACTGCCGTTCCGCTGCCGCTTCATCATGCGTGAAGGCACCGCGGCCTGAGCCTAAACTTCAAAAACTTCCGTCATGACTTCCAAAGAAATCCGCGATCTCTCGGCCGGCGAGATTAGCGTCAAGTCCCGCGAACTTCGCGGCCAACTCCTCCAGCTCAAACTGCGCAAGCAGACGGGCCAAGTCGAAAAGACTCACGAGCTGCGCACACTCCGCAAGGACATCGCCCGCCTCGAAACCATCCACAACGAGAAGAAGGCGCAGACCACTCCGACCGCTGCCTAAGCGCCGGAAGTAAGGTGTAAAGTTGCACGAATAACGCCGCCTTACGCCTTACACCTTAATCCTCACTTTTACTTTTCCCGCCATGTCCACTGCCACTTCCGACCAGCGCACCAAGCGCAAGACCCAGATCGGCTTCGTTTCGAGCCGCTCGGGTGACAAGTCGATCAAGGTCACTATCGCCTACAAGACGCCGCACCCGCTTTACCACAAGGTGGTTAATCGGCAGACGGTGCTGCACGTCCACGACGAAAAGAACGAGACGAAGGTGGGCGACAAGGTCGAGGTCATGGAGACGCGCCCGATCAGCCGCCTCAAGCGTTGGCGCGTGACCCGCATTATCCAAAAAGCCGTCGCGGCCGATGGCATTGCAATCTCGGAAACGGATGTCGCCGCCCAGGTGCCAACCAAAACCACTGCTCCCAAGGCGGCCGCTCCTGCGTCCAAAGCCTGAGTTCTCAACAATCCATTAATATCTACGGAGGCCCGTCATGATCCAACTGCGCTCAATTCTCGAAGTCGCCGATAACACCGGCGCCCGCCGTGCAGCGATGATCAGCCGTAAAGGCCAGATCACCGCAACCGCGGGTGTAGGCGACATTATCACTGTCCACATCAAACAAAGCTCCACCGAAGCCACGGTCAAGAAGGGTGAAGTAGCTAAGGCGGTCGTCGTCCGCACCAAGGCCGCCGTGCGCCGTCCGGATGGCAGCTACCTGCGCTTTGACAGCAACGCGATCGTCATCATTGACGCGACCAACAATCCCCGCGGCACCCGCATCTTTGGGCCTGTCGCGCGCGAATTGCGGGCGAAGAACTTCATGAAGATCATCTCACTTGCTCCGGAGGTCCTCTAACATGCAGAAATTCCACGTTAAACGCGGCGACTCAGTCGTCGTCATCGCAGGTTCCCAAAAGGGCAAGACCGGCAAGGTCCTTGAGGTCCTCCTGGCGAAGCAACGCGCCCGGGTAGAAGGCGTCGCCATGATGAAGCGGCACTTGAAGAAGTCTCAGGAACATCCCCAAGGGACCATCGCCGAGCGCGAAGGCTCGATCCACATCTCTAATCTCATGCTGCAGGCGACTTTCGACGCCAGCAAACGCAAGAAGCCGGCTCCGGCCGTCTAATAACGCGACTGCGCGCTTGCCAACCCGGCGGCGCACCTGCGTTACTTGGCCCTTTTCCACTCAAAACATCACATTCAACGCCTCCGGGTCGGTAATCCGGGGCAACGAAAATGAGCTACGTTCCCACTCTTAAAAAACTCTACGCCGAACAGGTAGTTCCCGAGCTCGTGAAGAGACGCGGCTACAAGAACAAGCACCAGGTGCCGAAGCTGGTAAAGATCAATCTGAACACCGGGATCGATGCCGAGGCCGACAAGAACCAGATCGCCGACGTCGCTCGCGACATGGGTCTCATTGCCGGACAGAAGCCCGTGCTCGCCCGGACGCGGAGGGCCATTGCCAATTTCAAGCTGAAGCCGAACCAAGTCACCGGGTGTCACGTGACGCTACGCGGTATGGCCATGTGGGAATTCCTTTACCGGCTCCTCGCGGTGGCGCTCCCAACCATTCGCGACTTTCGCGGTGTTGGTTCGAAGCTCGACGGCCAGGGTAATTACACGCTGGGCATCACCGACCACTCGATTTTCCCGGAAATCACCGTCGAGACGATCAAGAAGCATATCGGTCTTGATATCACGATTGTCACGACCGCCGAGAACGATGACGAGGGTCGCGAGTTGCTCAAGCTCCTCGGCATGCCTTTCCGCCGTATCGAAGCGGCCCCGAAAGTAAACGCCGCCTAAAGCCCTGCGGGCGTTTAAGGTTTAGAATTTAAAGAGTACTCCACCGTCGATCTCCTTCTTCACCTTAAATCTTACACCTAAAACCTTACTCTTCTTTAGAACATGCCGAAGACCTCCGCCATCGAGCGCAACAAGAAGCGCATCACCCTTTCCGCCAAGTTTGCCGTCAAGCGCGCCGAATTGAAGGCGACGCTCGCCAATCCGGTTACCACCGACGCCGAGTTCTACGCCGCGCAAAAGAAGTTGCAGAAGCTTCCCCGCAATTCGTCGCCCACGCGCATCCGCAATCGCTGCTCGTTGAGCGGCCGTCCGCGCGGCTACAAGCGAAAGTACGGGGTTTCGCGTATTACGTTTCGCGAACTGGCCCTCGCCGGGAAAATCCCCGGAGTGATCAAGTCTTCCTGGTAATCCGTCGCGGCGCCACGCCTTCCTGCAGTACCCTTACATTTCCTCCAGTTTTATTTCGTCGGAAGTTTAAGCGCCTCGGCGCTCGGATATGATCCGACGATCCAGAAAACAAAACATCCAACATGACCGACCCGATCAGTGACCTTCTCACCCGCCTCCGCAATGCCGGCAAGGCGCGCCTCGATGAGTGCGTGATTCCGCACTCCACGCTCAAAGCCAGCATTGCTGGCATACTGAAGCGCGAGGGCTACATCACCAACCATTCCGATGGAACCGATGCGCAGGGCCACAAGACCCTCGTCGTAAAAATGAAGTACGTCGACAACGCGCCCGCCATCACCGGCATCACGCGCGTCTCCACGCCGGGCCGCCGCCTCTATTTTCGCTACACCGAAATTCCGCGCGTCCTCAATGGGCTCGGCATCGGCATCCTTTCGACTTCGAAGGGCCTGATGAAGGATGCCGACTGCCGTCGTAATAAGGCAGGCGGCGAAATGATCTGCAACGTCTGGTAAGAATTTTCCGCCCATGAGCCGCATTGGCAAACAACCCGTTCCCATCCCCGACAAGGTCAAGGTCACCATTACTGGTGACACCGTCCTCGTTGAGGGCCCCAAGGGCAAAGTCTCCAAACTTTTCGCTCCCGTCGTCAAAATCACCGTCGCCGATAACAAAGTCACGGTCTCGCCGACCGAGGACGACAGCCGCTTCGCGAAGGCGATGTATGGCACGGTCCGGTCGGTCATCGCTGGCATGGTGAAAGGAGTCACCGACGGCTACGTCAAGGATCTCGAAATCCAGGGCGTCGGCTTTAAGGCCAACCTGAAGGGCAAGCAGCTCGACCTCGCGTTGGGCTACTCGCACCCGATCTTCATGGAGATTCCCGAGGGAATTAAGGTCACCGTGACCGACCAGACGAAGATCAAGGTCGAAGGCGCCGACAAGCAGCTGGTCGGCAAGATCACCGCGGAAATTCGCGGCTACTATCCGCCTGAACCCTACAAGGGCAAGGGCGTCCGTTTGGTGGGCGAGCGCGTCCGCCGCAAGGAAGGCAAGACCGTCGCCTAATCGCGCGGCCTGCCCCTCTCTCAAATCAAAACTTTAAAAACACCAATCGCGTGAGCACTTCCAAAGCCACTCTCCTCCAAAACCGGCGCTGGAGAATTCGTAAAAAAGTCAATGGCACCGCGGCCCGCCCGCGACTGTGCGTGCGTTTCACGGCCAAGCACGTTTACGCCCAGGCCATCAACGACGACAACGGCACAACCCTCGTATTCTTGGCCAGCGTCGATCCCGAACTGCGCAAGGAAAAGCTCCACGCCAACATCGCCAGTGCCAAAAAACTTGGTGTCGCTTTCGCCGCCAAGGCCAAAGTGGCCGGCATCTCCTCCGTCGTCTTCGATCGGAGCGGCGCGCCGTATCACGGCAAAGTTAAAACATTCGCCGACGCTGCGCGCGAAGGTGGCCTCAAATTCTAAAAAAACCGCATGAGTACCGAATCGACTTCCGCCCCTGATACCTCCGCCAAACCCACCGCGACGGTGGAACCTGCTGCGCCTGCCGTAGCAGCGGCGGCTGCGCCCGCCCGTGAACAGCGCGATCCGCGTGGCCATGGCGGCGGCGGTGGCTTTCGCGGCCAAGGCGGCGGCCGTGGCCCCCGGCGGGATGGTGGTGGCCAGCGCCGCGACCAGCGTCCCAAAGATGCGGGCGACGGTCCGACGATGATCGAGAAGGTCGTCTTCATCAATCGCTGCGCCAAGGTCGTGAAGGGTGGACGTCGTTTCAGCTTTTCGGCCCTCGCCGTTGTCGGCGATGGCAAGGGCAAAGTCGGGATCGGCTATGGCAAGGCCAACGAAGTGCCCGATGCGATCAAGAAGGGCACGGCTAACGCCCACAAACACCTCGTGAACGTTAAGCTCAAGGGCGATACGATTCCGCACGATGTCCTCGGCATCTACGACGGCGGTCGCGTCATGCTCAAGCCCGCTTCGCCCGGTACCGGGTTAATTGCGGGTGGTGGAGTTCGCGCGGTCCTCGAAGCGGCCGGCGTGAAGAACATTCTCACCAAGTCGATGGGCTCCTCGAACCACATCGCGGTCGTGCATGCTACGCTCAACGGCCTCCTGCAACTGCGACTGGCGGAAACCATCTCAAACATCCGTAAGATCTGAGGCGGCGGCCGGGGATTTTCCTTGGCCGTAAAGGGACCAGCGCGCCCATCGCTAAATTTAAACCGTCATCCAAATCCGAGTCTCGTTTCGCCCGTTGGCGAATCGGGGCGCCCCTTCCTAGGAAACATCCATGAAACTCCACGAACTCAAGAACGTCGCCGGCGCTGTGCATCGCAAGAAGCGGGTCGGCTGTGGCGAAGGCGGCGGACACGGCAAGACCTCTGGTCGCGGTGGCAAGGGCCAGTCGGCTCGTTCCGGCAGCAGCATCCGGCCCGGCTTTGAAGGCGGCCAGATGCCCCTGTACCGCAAGTTGCCGCACCGCGGTTTCAATAATTACAATCATCGTACCGAAATCGCGGTGTTGAACGTGGGTGATTTGGCCTCGCTCGATGCCAAGGTTACCGAGATCAACGCGACGGTGCTCGCGGCGAACGGTCTGATTCGCGGTGGCGAGTCCAGCGTCAAAATTTTGGGCGACGGCGAAATTAGCCGGGCGCTGACCGTCACGGCGGCGAAGTTCTCCGAGTCGGCCAAGGCCAAGATTGAGAAGGCCGGGGGCAAGGCCATTGTCGCTTGAACGCGGGGCTCGTCTTCGTTGACGAGCCTTTCTTCGCTTTCCCGCTTCTCACCTTAAGCCTCCCCGCTTCCTCCCTGTGTTTTCTGCCTTCACGAACTCCCTGAAGATCCCCGAGCTCCGCTCGCGCATCTTTTACACGCTGTCGCTGCTTTTCGTCGCGCGCGTAGCCTCGCACATTCCGCTGCCCGGCATCGACCCCCATCCGTTGCAGCGTTTCTTCGCGGAGCAATCCGCCGGTGGTGCCAGCGCCCTGATTGGGCTCTACAACATGTTCACGGGCGGCGCGCTGATCAAAGGCGCAATCGCAGCGCTGGGCATCATGCCCTACATCAGTGCCTCGATTATTTTTCAGCTGATGACGGCAGTCGTTCCGAGCCTGAGTCGCCTGCAGCAGGAAGGTGACGTTGGCCGTCAAAAGCTGACGCAATATACCCGCTATGCGACGGTCCTCATCTGTCTCATCCAAGGCACGCTACTCCTGCTTGCCCTCGAGAATCCCGGCCAGCTCTTTCCCGGCTACGACCTGGCGACCTACGGTCCGATCGTGATCGTGGACAAGTTGAGCTTCGTCGTCACGTCGGTGATTTTCATGACGGCCGGTACAATGTTGCTGATGTGGCTGGGTGAGCAAATCACGCAGCGCGGTATCGGCAACGGGGTCTCGTTGCTCATCACGATCGGGATCTTGGCAGATAGTCCTGGCGCCGCGGCCGCGACGTATAAGCTGTTTTTCAAACCCGTGGGCACCGGGAACAACCTTGGATTGCCCCAAGCGGTCATCATGATCGCGCTATTCGTGATCGTGACGATGGGCATCATCGCTGTCGTGCAGGGGCAGCGGAAGATTCCCGTCCAATACGCCAAGCGCGTAGTCGGAAACAAGGTCATGGGCGGCCAGAGTTCGTTCCTTCCGCTTAAGGTCAATTACTCGGGCGTCATGCCGGTCATCTTTGCCCAGGCGATCTTGCTCTTTCCCCAGCAGATATTTTCTTGGATTGGCGTTTCGTTCCACTTGCCCTTCTTGACGGATTTCGCGAGCAACCTGCTGCGCGGTAATTTCTGGTATTACTTCCTCAACACGGTCCTCATCCTTTTCTTCAGCTATTTCTGGGTGTCGGTCATGTTCAAGCCGATCCAGATCGCCGACGATCTGAAGAAATACGGCGGCTATATCCCCGGTGTGCGTCCGGGCGAGCCGACGGCGCAGTTTCTGGATTTCATCATGACCCGCCTCACGCTGGCGGGCGCGATTTTCCTGACCGTCATCGCGATCATGCCCGACGTGTTGCTGTATGAGCTGAACGTGCCCTTGCGCATCGCCTATTTCTTTGGCGGCACCGGGATGCTCATTACGGTCGGTGTCATCCTTGATACCATGCGGCAGATCGAGACGTTCCTCTTGCAGCGCCATTACGATGGTTTTCTCAAGAAGGGCCGAATTCGGGCCCGCAGTGCCAGTCCGCAGGGCGGGATGACGGGCGAGGCGCTCAGCCACGAAGCCGTAATGAAAATCGCCCTGCCGATGCTCGGTTTGCTCCTTTTGGGCACCGGAATCTGGGCTTATCAGGCCTTTTTCAAATAAGATCTTTACTCTGGTCGTGATGGCTGGCATCTCCGACCCCTTCGCTGGTTGCGGCCCTGCGGCCAAAGCCAAGTTCATTCTCCTCGGTTCAACTGATTTTCCTCCGGAAAAACTGATGAATCAGGACCGTTCTTTGAATATTGAGCACGTCTCTCCGGCTCGCCTGAAAGGGCCCGAGATTTCGCGCCGCCCGGCCTCGGCCGTGGCGGAGGAAGCGACTACGCTGGCGCTCATGCGCCGCTGGTTCTTCGCGCGCAAACCTGATGCGGGATTTATCCTCACGGACTTCCCGGCTACGCTGCTCCAAGCCAAAGTGTTCGACGAATGGCTCGATGCTCGCGACGAGGCGCTCAGCGCCGTAGTTGTCGCCGGCCCCGGCTCCAACGAGATCGTCGTCCAACACTATCGCACGCTCGGCCTCCTCGAAGAGGCCGGCACGCCCTCGTCCTCCCTTGCCAAGGCTTCGGAGGATAGCCGCAAATGACGATTCCCATCAAAAACAAAGTGGGAGTCGCCAAAATGCGCGAGGCGTGCGCCATCGCCGCCACGGTGCTTGATCAACTCAAGCCCCTCGTCCGGCCTGGCACCACGACCCAGGACTTGGAAGAAGCAGGCCGCGATTTCATCGCCCGCCTCGGAGCCCGCAGCGCCTGTTACGGCTACCAGCATGGTTCGCGTCGCTACCCGGCGCACACCTGCATCTCGGTTAACGACGAAGTCGTTCACGGGATCCCGTCGTTTCGCCGCATCCTCCGCGAAGGAGACATCGTTTCCCTGGACATTGTGGTCTGGCACGACGGCTACGTGGGCGACAACGCCTTCACCGTCCCCGTCGGTCCGACTACTCCGGTTATCGAAAAGCTCCTCCGCGTGACGCGTGAGTCTCTCGACCACGGCATTCGCGCCGCGCAGATCGGAAATCGCATCGGAGACATCGCGAACGCCATACAGGCCTACGTGGAAGCCAACGGTTTCAGTGTCGTCCGCGACATGGTAGGCCACGGAGTGGGGGTCTCAATGCACGAGCCGCCCGAAATCCCGAACTTCGGCCGCAAGGGCACCGGGGACAGAATCAAGCCGGGCATGACGCTCGCGATTGAGCCCATGGTAAACCTCGGTGGCTACAAGACCAAGACGCTCTCCGATGGTTGGACTGTGGTCACGGCCGACGGATCGCCCTCCGCTCACTTCGAACACACGGTGCTAACCACCGAAGCCGGACCCGAGATTCTCACTCTTCCGCGACGCACAACCGCCACCGTCACGCCCTAACCAAATTCCATATCACTTTTCACTCAATCAAACACCGTCCTTGTAGACGGACTCAGCTAACAACTCTCAACTCTAACTAAAAACCACCATGCCTCGTCTCCTCGGCGTAGAAATTCCCGCGAAGAAGAAAGTCGCGTACTCCCTCCGTTACATCAACGGGATCGGCCCCACGCGGGCCGACCTCCTCGTCAAAGAAGCGGGCCTTGACGCCAATATGCGCGCGCAGGACCTCACGGAAGAACAGCTCAACAAGATTCTCCAGCTCATCACGGAGCACAAGTGGGTCCTCGAGGGCGACCTCCGCCGTGAGATTGCCGCCAACTTAAAGCGGCTCCAGGCCATCAATTGTTATCGTGGCATCCGCCACCGCCGCGGTCTCCCCGTGCGCGGCCAGCGCACCAGCACGAACGCCCGTACCCGCAAGGGCCCGCGCAAGACCGTGGGTGTCACCAAAGTCAAAGAAACCGCATCCGCCTCCTAACCCAACTTGTCCATGGCCGAAGAAAAGTCAGCTCCCAAGAAAGAGAAGCCCGTCGCCGATACCGCTCCTGCGGCTGAAAAGCCTGCGAAGGGCTCCAAGTCCGGTGGCAAGGGCAAGCCTGCCGCCGAAGGTGCCGCTCCCGCGGCTGGTGGCGCGGCTCCGGCCGCCGCTCCTGCCCCCGACAAACCGGTCGAAATGATCGGTGGCGTCGCCAAGCAGCCCACGGCTGAAGACCTGCTGAAGGAAGAACTCGGCACCATCAAGGTCCGCAAGGCCAAGGGTTCCAAGAACGTCACGTCCGGCTTCGCCAACGTGCTCGCTTCCTTCAACAATACGATCGTTTCGATCACTGACCACAAGGGTCAGGTCATCGCTTGGTCGAGCGCCGGAAAATGCAATTTCCGCGGCTCGCGCAAATCGACCGCGTACGCGGCGCAGATCGTCGCTCAGGACGCGGCCCGCAACGCCATGGCGCACGGGTTGAAGGATATCGTCATTCGCGTTTCCGGTCCCGGCCTCGGCCGTGATTCCGCGATCCGCGCGCTGCAGGCCATCGGGCTCGAAATCACGTCGATCGTCGACGTGACGCCGATTCCGCACAACGGCTGCCGTCCCCGTAAACGTCGTCGCGTCTAAGCGCTTCGAGTCTTTTTCACTCTCAGATCTCAAATTTCAAACCACTAAGTCATGGCTCGTTATACCGGCCCCACCACCCGCATCAGCCGCCGATTCGGTCAACACATCCTTGGCTCCGGCAAGGCCTTCGAACGACGCGGCTTCCCGCCCGGCCAGCACGGCGCCAAGATGCGCCGCAAGGTCTCCGAATACGCCGTCGGCCTCAACGAAAAGCAAAAGCTCCGTTACATCTACGGCCTGCTTGAACGCCAATTCCGCCGCCTGTTTGAAATGGCGAAGAAGGAACGCGGCGTCACTGGCGAACGCTTCCTGCAACTCCTCGAGTCGCGGCTCGACAGCACCGTCTATCTGCTCGGTCTCGCCAAGAGTCGCGCGGCCGCCCGCCAGTTCGTCAATCACGGGCACATTCGCGTCAACGGTCACAAGGTTGACATCGCGAGCTACAACGTTCAGCCCGGCGACGAAATTGAAGTCAAGAACACGCCAGCATCGCGCCAGCTTGCCACCCGTTGCCTCGAGGAAACTCGCATTCGCAACGTCCCCGGCTGGTTGACGATGAATCCCGAGACCTTCAAGGCGACCGTGGTTCGTCTGCCCACCCGCGAGGAAATGACGCAGGACGTCAACGAACAGATCATCGTTGAATTTTATTCCCGCTTCTAAGTGCCTATTTTGCGCTGCGCGCAGTTTTATGTTTAAGGTGTAACGAGCAAGCTGACTCCAGCCTACCGTTCGCGGCCTTAAACCTTACACCTTCAACGTTAGTCCTTATTTAGAATATCCGTCCCTCACTGCCATGCCTAAACGTCTCGGAAAGTTCGAACTCCCCAGCAAGCTCACCAAGGTCGAAGAAGGCGCTACGCCCACTTACGGCAAGTTCATCGCTGAGCCCTTCGAGGCCGGTTACGGCCACACTGTTGGTAATTCCCTCCGCCGCGTTCTCCTCAGCTCCATCGAGGGTGCCGCGATTTCCTCCATTAAAATCGATGGCGTTAACCACGAATTTCAATCCATCGACAACGTGGTCGAGGATGTCACCGATATCGTGCTGAACCTGAAGAAGGTTCTGATCGTCTCCACGAAGCGCGAGCCCATCAATCTCCTGATCAAGGCCTCCAAAGCGGGTCCGGTCACGGCGGCCGACATTCAGGCCGACGCCAACATCACGATCATCAATCCCGACCAGGTCATCTGCACGCTCGACACGAAGCGCTCCTTCGAAGCCGAGATCGAGATCAAGACCGGCCGCGGTTACTATCCTGGCGTCGACAACAAGAAGGAAGAGCAGGCCATTGGGGTCATCCCGATCGACTCGCTGTTTTCTCCCGTCCGCTTGGTGAAGTACTCCGTTGAGGCTACCCGGGTTGGCCAGATCACCGATTACGACAAGCTCATCCTCGAGATCTGGACCGATGGTCGTATTACGCCGGACGATTCGCTCAAGCAGGCCGCGTCTATTCTCAAGCATCACCTTGACGTGTTCGATCGCGTCAGCGAGGAAGCCTACGAATTCGAGAACCAGCAGTCCGAGGTCAGCGAAGAGCAGAACAAACTGCGCAAGCTCCTCAACATGTCGGTCAACGAAATCGAGCTCTCGGTACGCGCCGCGAACTGCTTGAACAACGCCAACATCACGACTGTCGGCGAGCTGGCGATGAAGACCGAGCAGGAAATGCTCAAGTACCGCAATTTCGGCAAGAAGTCGCTCAACGAAATCAAGGAAAAGCTCGAGGCCCTCGGCCTTTCGCTGGGGATGAAGTTCGACGAGCGCCTGCTCGATACCAAGAAGGAAGCCTAAGGCAAAGTAGCGAGTAGCGAGCATGTCTCGCTCCGCTGCTTCCTCTCCTCGCTACCCGCTACTCACTCCTCGCTACTAATTTTGGCTCTCGCGCCGTCCGCTGCCGCCCCACGCTGCGACCGGAATGCCGATCGGGAGCCACCTAAAAAACAAAACCAATGCGTCACAATAAACATCACGCCTCCCTGGGTGTCACCGTCGAGCATCGCCGCGCGATGCTCGCCAACATGGCCACCTCGCTCATCACGCACGGCCGCATCCAGACCACCTTGACCAAGGCCAAGGCGCTTCGTCCTTTCATCGAGAAGATCGTCACTAAGGCCAAGCAGGCCGCGGCCAAGACCGAGAAGAAGGACGCGATTCACCTGCGCCGCCTCGCGCTGGCCGATGTCCGCGACGAGACTGCGATCACGAAGCTGTTCAACGAGACCTACAAGGAATTCGCGAACCGCAACGGCGGCTATACCCGCATTTACAAGCTCGGCCAGCGGCGCATCAGCGATGCCGCCGAACTCGCGCTGATCGAATTCGTCAAGGCCGACGACCCTGGCTACAAGAAGTCGAAGGGCAAGAAGGCCAAGGGCAAAAAAGCCAAGGCGCCGAAGGCCGAGGCCGCTCCCGCCGCCGAAGCTCCCGCGAAAGCGGAAGGCGAAGCGAAGAGCTAAGCTGCGATCTCAATCTAGACGTGAACCGTGATGGTTCGCCTCACCAAGCGCCGGGCTTTTGCCCGGCGCTTTTTTTTGGCCAAGGGGATTCTTCGCTTCGTTCAGCACGACATTTCTGGCAGAACCGTCACCTTGCCATGTTCACGCTCACCACAGCCGTTGTGATCTACTGCGTGCTCGTCGCGCTGGTATTTCTTGGGTTCTGGCTGTGGTACGACCGGCGCGACCACCGGCGATTCGAACTCGAACGCCGCAAGACTACGTTTCACTGCATTCGTTGTGATGCGCTTTACACCGCGCCCACGGGCACCCGACTCAGCGAGTGTCCGAAGTGCGGCCACGAAAACGCCCGGCTGAAGTTTTGAAGTAGCGCCGGTCTCCGGCCGGCGTTTTTTAGCGGGCTTGGCTGGGCGGTCGAAGCCCCGAGAGCCGGTGTAGCCGAGACCACGCGGGGCAGAGACCCACGCTACTTTGGCGGCGCAAACAACTTCTTCTGCCACGCCTTGTAGGCTGTCAGCACCGCGGCGGGTCGCGAGTTAAACCAGCCATAGCCCTTGCGGCGTTCGTTGAGCAGTTCCGTGACCCGGTAGTGGATAGCGCGATCCCGTTCGCCGAAAATCGGTTTGCCCGTACCAATTTCATAGAATCGGGCCCAGAGGTCCGGCGCGCCTTCGCGGAGCACCAGGCCACTGCCCGTGGTGAGTTCGCGATCCCAAACGACCCCATGCAGCACCCGGCTGGCAAACCACGCGGTGGCTCCATCGAGCGCGGTCATGATTTCGGGCGTGGGATTGGACACGGTCAGCAGGAATTGCACGATGCCGGCGCTTTCCGAAGTACATTCGGCCACGGGTTCGAAGTTGCGCGCCGCACACGGTTGCAGGGTTAACGGATCGTATTGCTGACTCCAAACCGACCGGTGGCCCCCGGGCAAGTGCAGTTGGGCCGAAAGCACGCACTGCAGGCCGCGCTGAAAGCGATCGCCCGCCTCGGTCACCTTGCCCGCGGGCACAAAGGCAAACGAGGATTTGCCTTCGGCGATGTCGCGCAGGAGTTCCAGAATATGAACCATGGCGTCGTCGTTGAACGTGATCGCATCGTGATATAGACCCGCGAGGGGATAGATCTGCGGAAAACCGCCGTTCGGATATTGCGCCGCAAAGACGTAATCGAGGCCGCGCAGAAACGACTCCCGCCACGCCTTGACGCGGCTCTGGTCGTCGGCCGCATTTGACACGAGGGCGAGGTAACGCAGTTCGTAAATGGTCGAGTCATTGTCGAACGTCCCCGCGCTCCACGAATCGTGTTTGTCGTCTTTCGCCTCGCGGGCGCGCGAGTAGTCCCCGGTCTTGGTCCACCCACCCGTGACCAATTGCCAGCCAACCACGCGATCGGCGATGGTGCGCGCTTCCGGAGACGCGTACCATGAGGTCGGGGCATCGAGACGCACTCCCTGACTGTAGGTAGATGGAATCGGTGGACCGTCCGAAGGCACCGTTGACGAGTGATCGGCCAAGTCCCGAGGCGATAGAGGCCGGGCCCGCTCTTGGGAAGCTTGCCAATACGCACGCCACGGCGGTTGTTCGGCCGGCGGAAGCGCGGCGATGCGCGCCTCGGTCAAGGGCAGAAAGGCATTCGGCGCCCATTGGCGCGGAGGATCCGATTGGGTCGCGGCACCGACCGAAGGTGCCGTGACGCCGAGACCAACGGTGAACGGAACGAAGGCCAAAAGCGAAGCGAGGCGTTGGGCGAGGGGAATCGAATTCATGGCGAGGCCCCAAAGTAGCACCACCACGTGGGTCGGTCCAATGGCAAACCGGCGAAGGGGCCTGCTCAGATGCTGTCAGGCACTTTGGGTGTCGATTACTTGGAACGCAGACCGCGGCATCGGCTGACGCCAGTCGAAGACTGGCGCTACGTAGCGCCGGTCTTCGACTGGCGTCGGTTGGCCCAGCAGAGGCGAAGACGAAAAAGTTCATAGACAGCCTCTGCGTTGTATCCCGCTTCGGGCGAAGCGGGACGCGGTCACGGACCGAAGGCCGTCCCTGCTCTTCCGAGCAGGGCTACGCCAACCCGGGTTTCTTCCCGCCCGGAGCAAAACGCGTTTTGCGGTGGGGGCTGCAACGTTCCGGCTCAGAGAGTACGGGCCAGGCTGGACGAATGGAAAATGTTGCTCACCGTTTCCGGATGCAACTCACCGGTTTCCACCACCTCACCGCGGTCACCGCCGATGCCCCGCGCAATCATGACTTCTACACACGCACGCTCGGACTGCGCCTCGTGAAGAAAACCGTCAACCAGGACGACGTGTCAGCCTATCACCTGTTTTACGCTGACGGCAAAGCGTCACCGGGGACGGACATCACATTTTTCGACTGGCCGGTCGGTCGGGAGCGGCGCGGCACGCATAGCATCGTCCGCACGGGCATGCGGGTGGCGGAAGAAGCCAGCCTGGGCTGGTGGGCGGAGCGATTTGACGAACTCAAAGTCAGCCATTCCGCCGTCGTCACCCGCGACGGGCGCGCGACGCTGGACTTCGAGGACTTCGAGGGCCAGCGGCTCAGCCTCGTCGTGGATGAAACCAAGGGCGAAGCGAATCCTTGGGAGCACAGCCCCGTCCCGGCCCAGCATCAAATCCGCGGCCTCGGGCCGATCACGATGAGCGTTCCCACGCTCCAGCCGACGGATGTCGTCGTGACGAAGGTCATGAACATGCGCCGGGTCCGGGAGTATAAAGGCGCCGGCGAGGGGAAGGCCGCCGTCACCCATGTTTACCAAATGGGGGCCGACCCTTCGACGGGCTCAGGGCAGGTCGGCCCCGCCGCGGAACTGCACGTTTTGATCGAACCCGACGCGCGACCGGCGGGTTCGGGCGCCGGCGGAGTACATCACGTCGCCTTTCGCACGCCGAACGTCGATCAGTTTGAAGCCTGGGCGGAGCGGCTCGTTAAACTCGGGATGCGTTCCAGCGGGCCGGTCAATCGCTACTATTTTCAGAGCCTCTATTTTCGCGAACCCAACGGGATCTTGTTCGAAATCGCGACGGACGGCCCCGGCTTCGCAGCTGACGAGCCGATGGACTCACTCGGACAGCGGCTGGCCTTGCCGCCGTTTCTCGAGCCCCGCCGGGCGGCCATCGAGGCCGGGCTGAAGCCGTTGGCGACGGGGAGCTGAAAGAAATTCTTAGTGCCTTCTGGTTTCCAGAGGCACAGCGCTTGTCGTCCCGCCTTTAGGCGGAATCCGAATTGCTCAAACCTTCCGCCTGAAGGCGGAACTACGAACAGCCGGCATTCTCCGTCACGGCATGTTCAGTAAAAGATGCCAGCGCGCGGCCTGTAGGGCCGGGGTCGTGCCGTGCTTCTCGACCAAAGTGCGCAGCGCCGCATCATCCCAGCGTTTGGCCGCCTCGGCCGCGAGCGCGAGGATTTGGCCGCGATCGCCTTCGAGCAGGTCCTGCTTGCGCCACTTCACGGTCGGGTCGAGGTAGGGTGTCAGGTATGCCAACGCCGCGCGCAGGCTGCGACCATCGGCGCTCTGGTGCCTCCACCAGTCGACTCCCACGTGCGCGGCGAGCCGGGCATTCGTGAACATGGCCTCGAGATTCATGGTCGAATAGCCCAGTGATTTCGTGCGGGCCATTTCGCGCGGCTGCGAGCCGTCCGGCTCAATTTCGAATTCCAGCCGCTTCTTCAAACCGGCCGTCAGTATCGCCTTTGCCGTCTCGGGCTTCCCGAGCGCGAGCGCCAGGTGCGCCGCCTGCGCATCGTACCAAGTGCCGTGATTGTTTTCGGCCGCCGCCTCGTCGCGGCCGTATTTGCTGGTCGTCAGCCATTGGAAATAGGCATTGAGCCACGAGCGAAAACCGCGCGCGTCGGCCTCGCTCCAGGCCGGCGAACCCGCGAGCAGCGCCACGGCGTCGCACAATTCGCCGAAGTGCGCGGTCTCGATGATGCCGATCCCGCGACCGGAGTTGATGCCCGGAATGTATTGGGCGAACTCCAGCTGCGGATTCATGCGGGTCGCCGGATCAAGAAACCAGATTCGCAGCAGCTTGGCCGCGTGCGCCGCGTACGCCTCGGAGTGCGTGAAAAAATAGGCGAGCGCCAGCGTGCCCACGGTCGACTGCATGCGGACGAGCGTCGGCTTGTCCGTGCCGCGATCGACCTCGGGGTTGCGATCACCGTCGCGGCGAATGTAGGGGAGCCCGTCGGGCTTGGCCGGATCCGGCCACCAATAGGGCGCCTGGCTCAGGTAGTCGTGTTTGTCGCCGCTCGGCGGCGTCCGGGTCTTGTCCATGACCGACACCGGCTTCACCGTTAACGCGCGCTCGGCGTCGGCGCGCAGTTGCTGGAGCGCGGGTTGTAGCGCGGCATCTCCTTTCTCGAGGCGTTGTCGAGCAACAACGAGATTTTCGGCCGAGTAACTGTAGACCTGCGGCCGCCCCAATGGGGTCGATTGATCCGCGGCATTGGCGGCGGTGGAAATTCGGGTGACCAACCAGAGTACGAAGATAAGCAGGGAACAGGGCTTCATGGTAATCGTGGACGGTCGTGGACGTAATTTCACGCCGGACACCAAGGGTAGACGAAACGGTGGTAAGCTCAACGGTGATTTGGCGGAAGAAATCTGCACAACCGTTGCCTCGCCCCGGTGAATTTCTGTCCCCTGCTTGCTCTGCGCCCCGGTTCCCGCATACTCCACTTCTGTTCATGAAGCCGCTTTCGATACTCATTGTCGACGACGAGGAGGATATTCGGGTCCTGCTCCAGAATTGGCTGCAGCCGGCCGGGCACGAATTAAGGGAAGCCGTCGATGGCGAGAGCGCTTTCCAGCAGATCAAGCAGCATCCCTTTGACCTTGTCATCACCGATGTGCTGATGCCCAACGGCGACGGCGTCGAACTCATCGCCGGTTTGAAAAAAACGCGACCGGGCACGCGGGTGCTCGCGATCTCGGGTGGTGGTCGCTACATGGCGAGCAGCGATTGCCTGGAAATTGCGCAGGTCTTCGGGGCGAACGCCGCCGTGCTCAAGCCGTTCACGCGCGATCAACTCATGGCCGGAATCGAGCTCGCGCTCGCGCCACCGGCGCCGCCGAGTTGGTAACGACGGGTGGTCCGCGCCCGATTGTACTGCGACAGTTTGTCTACCTAATTTTGGGTGGTTAGCGGGATGGATTACGGACGGATTTTACGCCTCATGGTCGGCCATGAACTTTTCCGGCCATTGGGTCGTCGTACTTTGCACCAGCTTATTTTCGGCTGCCAGCGTCGTGGCGGCCAACGCCGAGCCGGCACGGGCGCTGGTTCGGCGCGCCCCTTCCATCAATGGAACCATCGAAGGTTCCCTGCAGCTTCTGCTCGGTGAAAATGTCGCCCTGAATGGAGAGGCTCGAATCACCGGGGATCTGTTTGTTCCCGGGACACCCTCGGTGCGGCTAAACGGCAGGCCGAGTTATGCCGGGACCATTGACGGTGCCGGCAGTGCGGCACCGTCTAACTATCGAGTTACGCTCTCGGGTGAGGCCGCGTTGCGTCAGGTCGTTCGACGCACTGACCCCGTCGTCCTCCCGCTGGTTGCGACGCCCGTCGAGCCGCTGGGAACGCGGAGCGTGACCCTCAACCGTTCGGGGCAAACCGCCGGTGATTTCAGCACGCTGCGCAACCTGACGGTCGCGGGCGATGCGGGCCAGTTCGCTCTTCCTCCGGGCCGCTACGGAAATATCACGGTCAACGGAAGCGGTGGATTGACGCTTGGGGTCGCGGGCGCTGCGCAACCGGCGGTTTACGATTTCCAGCGGCTCACGCTCAGCGGCGAAGCGAGGCTTCGCGTACTGGGACCCGTTGCAGTGACCGTGCGCGACGACGTCACGCTCAGCGGAGACGTGGGGTCCACAAATTCTCCGTCGTGGCTGACGCTCAATATTTCCACGGGCAATTTGACGTTGAACGGTGAGTCCCACCTTTATGGCTATGTCACGGCGCCCAATGGCACGGTGACGATCGCGGGCGAAAGCCGGTTGTGGGGTGGGGTGGCCTGTGACCGACTTGCGCTCAACGGCGAAGGTGCATTGCACCTCATCGCGCGGGAGCCCAACCAGTCACCTCAGGTTTCGCTCACCTCTCCCCCAGCAGGGGCGGCGTTCATCGCTCCGGCAGCATTTAATTTGAATGCGACCGCCGTGGACCCGGATGGCCGCGTAGTTCGCGTGGAGTTCTATCGGGGAGCCACGATCGTGGGCCAAAGCACCGCGGCGCCATTCAGTTTTTCGGTCACTAACCTGGCGCCCGGAATCTATTCGTTTACCGCCCGGGCCATCGATGACCAAGGGGCCTCGAAGGACTCCAGCGCTGTGGTGGTCACGGTTCTGGGTAATCAGGCGCCCACGGTGGCGATCGTGGCGCCGGCCGACGGCGATCGGTTAATCGCGCCCGCCTCGGTCACGATTTCGGCCAACGCCGTGGATGCCGATGGGGTGATCGGGCGAGTGGAGTTTTTCGTGGGCGCGACCAAGATTGGAGAGGACCTCTTCGCGCCCTATTCGGCGACCCTTGGTGGACTTTCGCCCGGCCGTTACGTTCTTACGGCGCGAGCGTTTGACCAACTCGGTGCCTCGACGGTTTCGCCACCGGTGACGGTGACGGTGGATGCGCCGAACCAATCGCCGCTGGTGCAGCTCATCGCGCCGGTAAATGGGAGTGAATTCTTCGCGCCAGCCTCACTCTCGCTGGTCGCGTCGGCCTCTGATTTCGACGGCGCGATTGCGCGGGTGGAGTTCTACAGCGGCGATTCCAAGATCGGAGAACGGACCACTACGCCGTACGAACTGAATCTTATCGGGCTGGCGGCCGGCCGCTACGCATTTACGGCTCGCGCCTACGACAACAACGATGCGGCGACGACATCCACCATCGTTCACGTCACCATAACCGCTCCAAACCAGGCTCCGGTCGTCTCGCTGACGTCTCCGACGGACGGGGCTGTGTTCATTACGCCCGCAACGCTCGTACTGTCAGCGACTGCCAGCGATCCCGACGGAGTGGTGACCAAAGTGGAGTTCTTCGACGGCGTGACGAAATTAGGGGAAGTGGCGATAGCGCCTTTTGAATTTATCTGGACCAATGTCTTGCCCGGTTCGCGGCTACTCACGGCGCGCGCCTACGACGATAAGGGTGCCGTCGCCACTTCCGCTGTGCGCCGTGTCACTGTGTCGATCGGGTTGCCGTATTTTACGGGCTTCGAGACGGCTGACGGCAACGTGCTGGGTCCCGTGGATGGTCAGGCGGGTTGGGCTTCAAGTGCCGGGGCGACGGTGGCGGACACGCTCACCTATCGAGGTGCCCAGGCGCTCTTGCTTTCCGAGGGAAGTGCGCCGGTCCAGACCACTTTAGTGTATCCGCGCAACGCGATGCAGACAAAGCGATTTACCGACTTCTTTGGACGCTTGGTTGCCGGGGCCTCGGCAATATCCGGCACTTTTGTGCGAACGGATGCGGCGGGCATTTCATTGGTCCGAACCGGTACGGACGGGGAAATTAACGTGTTCAACGGCGACGGGTCTGGCGGCGGGAGTTGGCAAGCGACGGGTTTTAAGGTAGCGCTTACGCCCGACGGTCGGGCCACGACCTGGCTACGGTTGACACTGCGGGAAGACGCGGACGTTCACCGATGGGACCTCTATGCAGACGGGCGCCTCGTGGCGTGCGATCTCGGCTTCACGCAGAACTCAGGGGCGGCGTTCTCGTCTTTTGCCTTTGTCGGGCAGGGCAGCGGGCCCTCGGCATTCGATGATCTTTATCTGGGCATGGCTAACCCGCTTTTCGTGGACGCGGACCGGGACGGCATGGACGACGCGTGGGAAACGGCGCACGGACTCGATTCTTCGTTTAACGATCGCGACGGCGATTTGGATGGCGACGGGGTTTCCAATATCCGCGAATTCCTTTTCGGCCTGCGCCCCGATAAGGCTTCGACTTTCGATGACGGAATTTCGGACGGCCAGCGGGTGAGTCAGCACCTGAGTCTCACTGGGCCGACGAGCGACCTCACTCCTCCCGCGCCGCCGTCCGGCCTGGTGGCGAGCTTCGCCAATTCGATGGTGGACCTCGCGTGGCTAGCCGCGACCGATGATCTCGGCGTGGCCGGTTATCGAGTTTACCGAAATGGCCAGCTGCTGAATCTCGAGGCCGTCGGGAAAACGGCTTATATCGATTACTATCCGCCCGACGGCACGACCCAGGAATATGTGGTGCGGGCCGTCGATTTCGCGGGAAATCTTTCGCCGCCGAGTAATTCGAGCTTCGTTTCGGTTCCGCTGCGGGACTCGGATGGCAACGGCATGCCGGACGAGTGGCAAATCCGCTACTTCGGCCACGTCGGCGTCGCGCCGGACGCAGATGAAGACGGCGACGGCATTGGCAATCTGCAGGAATTTAAAAATGGCAGCGATCCGACGGATTTCTACAACGCCGTCCTGCCAACACTAACTGCGCCCTACGGCGAATTTCTTTCGCCTGAAGGAACGCTCGATTTACGCGTGACCAAACCCGACGGCGCTCCCTGGGCGAACGCTCCTGTCACGTTTCGAATTACGAGCGGCTACAACCGCCTGTCGCCCACCCCGGGCGGCATGGCGTTCCAAACCGAGGTGCACGTTCGCGGTGATTCCAGCGGTTTGGCCCGCGCGTACTTGGAGGTGCAGCCATGAGCACGACACGATTTTTCGGTGGGCGGTGGCATGGGTGGGGCTCACCGGTGTGGCGGGTATTGTGGCTTGGTGCCGGCTGCATCGGCATGGCACTGGAGTTGAATTTCGCCGCACAGTCGTCGGGCACGGCGAGTGGCAGCGCGACGACGTCGAACGGTAAAGCTGCCCTTAACTACAGCGTGCCGTATGGTGTCCCTTTGAAGCCGGCGAGTCCGGGTTACGCGACGATCTTGCTGCCATTTTTTCCGACGCAGGTGGCAAATAACGGCGCGATTCTCGGTTCCTCAGTCCGCTGGTTTCAAGGCACCGTGCAAACGCTGGTTGCGCCGGCAGAGTTGGACGCCGGCAGCGAGCCGCACCACATGAACAAACGAGGAGAAGTGGTGGGCCTTGGCTACAAAGCGAATGAGTTCGGAGGGGCGGATGCGCATGCGATCTACTGGCCACTCGGGCCAGCCATGGCCGTGAGTCTCGCCGACGGTCGCACGCCTTTGGCGGCCCCGTCCGGCCGAGGTCGCCTGGATCGCACGGCCAGCGGTGCCGACTTTATCACCGAAGCGGGCGCAATCCTGGGTTCGATCTACGTTGGGGATAACGAAGGGTCGGTCTACATTGACGGCTGCCGTTGGGGTGCTTTCGACTCCGAAGCGAGTCGTCTTGGGTCAGGCCGACCGGACGGCAATTTTTTGCCCGTGTATGCGAGTGGAGCCAACGGCGCCGGCACGCTTATTGGGCAGCACGCCGATGGTTCGGGCTATTTTATTGGCCAGGTGGAGATTGATTTTCTCGATTTTGAGCCGAGAAAAATCAATGAGCAGGGGGCGGTGATTGGACGGGATGCCTTTGATTACTTCGGCGTCGATGGGGTCTACTGGGATGGCGAGCGGCACGACCTTCCTGGATTCTTTGCCTGCGCGATTAACAATCGCGGTGATCTCTTGGGCGCCACCAGCGGTGGGCCCGCGCTATTGCCGGCCGCGCTGGTCCCAGACGTGTACGTGGGCAAGGTGTCGGATTTCACCCCGTACCTGGTGCAGAATTTTTTGCCGGCAGGCTGGGTGTTGGACAACGAGGAGGGAGCCACGGACCTCAGTGACAATGGTCTGATCGTTGGCACGGCGACTGTCCGGGACGCCCAGGGAAATGAAACAAGGCAAGGCTATCTGCTCGTCCCCGCCGCCATCGCCGTCGACGCCAATCGCGACGGACAAATCGCGCTGCCGGCGGTCGACGGTTCGGACGTCACAACGGCGGCCGAGCCGTTTCGATTTTGGATCAATGATGACGATGACAACGGGCAGGACATTGATGGGGATGATACTCCTGGCGCAGCCTTTCCGGACGGACAAGAAATGACGGTGCAGGGCACCAGGGACCTGGTAGATTTTTTCCCGGCATTTCTCGACTTGCAGCAGTTGCTTGCGGTTCTGCCACCAACCAATGCCGTGAGATACAAACTCAAGCACGCCGACGGCAATCTGAAGTTTGCCTACACGAACTTAAGCCGGGTGGACGCGTTCAAGTATCTCAAAGACGTCAATACCGGACGCAGCGTGCAGGAGGCCCGGGTCCATTGGCTAACGGGTGGTGGGTATGACCTCGATCCGGTTTGGCTTGGTCAGTTGCGAGACGGAAACCAGGGCGTGATATTGGTTGAGGGCATAGGTGCAACTGATCGTCCTCTCGTCTTTTCGGTTGAAAATGCCGACGGCACTGCGCTGGCCGAGACGAGACTGGAGATCAGTATCTCGCCCGTCGAAACGATGTTTCGGCACTTGAATTTGCACGATCGCAACTTGCCGGGACTCGTTGGCGCCATGAGTGGTGGAGCGGCGAAAACCGAGGCAATGGGAAACCCCGCTGGGTTTCCTGACACCCCAAACAGCGACCATCGCTGGCTCATTTTTGTTCACGGTTTTAACGTGAGTGGGCCGGCCTCGCGCGGATGGAACGCGGAAATGTTCAAGCGATCTTATTGGAGTGGAAGCAAGGCCCGCTTCGTTGGTGTGTCGTGGTTTGGGAACCCTGACGATGCCTTTGGGCCCTTGCCGGCTGACTTCCACCTCTCAGTTCGCAATGCGATGATCACGGCACCGGTACTTGCTCAGGAGATCAATGCGCTGCCAGGTGGCGCGTCCACCAAGACAGTATTCGCGCACAGTTTGGGATGCGGAATCGTTTCCAGTGCCATTGCCGATCACGGGATGGCGGTCGGCGCCGCCTGTCTTTTGGACGCAGCTCTCGCTCGGGAATGTTTCGACGGCCGTGACCCGAATACTTTTACCGCGGAGAACGACGGAATGACTCCTGCGGATTGGAAAGGATACGATCCGAGGCAATATGCGGCGAACTGGTTCAAATTGTTTGATCCGTCTTCGGACGCTCGTGCCGCCCTGACCTGGAGCTATCGTTTCGCCGGGGCGAGCTTCGCGGTCTACAATTTCTATTCGAGCACGGAAGACGTGTTGGCGGAATATACGGGAGAGTTGCCGACCACACTTGGCGGTGTGCTTTGGGACTCAGGCACCCACGGCTCATATGGATGGGTCCTCCAAGAAAAAGGAAAGGGTGCTCGGCAGAACTACGGGATCGTGGTGAAGGAACTTGCCCATCTTGGGAGCTATTATGGTGGATGGGGTTTCAATCTGACCGATCCCGCGGATGTTCGCGACCCCATCTACTATCGGGTCGATGCCGTGGGATCTGGTTACACGGAGCGTCGAGTGCTTTCACCCAACGGTATTCCGTCGGTGACGACGTCCACAGGTCGCGAACTATTTCGCCGCGCGCCGCTTTTTGATCCAGGCTATGGACCACAAAGCGGCCTCAGGCGGTCAATTGACTCATCCGTCGTTCGAGGGCCCAATTGGATTTCAACGCTCTACGACAACCATGCCGATACGACGACGGGAAGCGCCACGGCCGCGATGGCAAGCAATCGCTCTCAACTCCTGGCGGAGGCGATTCCTGCGTTGACGTGGTGCTTGGGTTCGCACGCGAGTGCTCGGTTACCAGACGGTCGAAATACCAACCTTACGTCCCTTATCGCCCCTTCAAACTGGCCGCGTGCTACGATAAACTCTGTGCCCGAATGGCGGCACAGTGACCTTCGAGAAGTGGCTTACCTTTTTGAATTTCAGGTGTTCGACCGAATTGTTGCGTTGTCCAACCCCTAAACATGAAAACAAGAATTCTGATCTTGGTCGGGGCTCTCCTTGGTGTTGCCGCCGCACTGCCGCAAGTCGGGTGGCCGCTAGCTAAAATGACAGTGCGAGTGACGGGCGAGCGGGGCGAAATAATTTCTGGGGCAAAAGTTAAAATTGGCTTTCGCGAAAGGCTTTCCAACCGAGACGTGTGGTCCGTCGGCGTCACCGATAGGCAAGGCGAATTCACTGCAGAAGGATTTAGCGACCGACGATTGCTTTCCAGTGCGAGTATGGATGGTTACTATGACTCGGGTTCACCGGGCACAATTTTTCATGATCCGCTGGCAGGCAAATGGCAGCCATGGAATCCTGTAGCAGGAATTGTCCTGCGTCCGATCGGCAAGCCGGTCCTGCTTGCCGTCAAACGGGTGCGGACCGATATCCCGGTCTTGGACGTGCCCTGCGGCTACGATCTGCAGAAGGGGGACTGGGTAGCGCCTTATGGCAAAGGATCGCAGTCAGACTTCACTTTTAAGGTGCGCCGTGACTACAAGGACTGGTTCAACTTTACCGTGGAAGCGCAGGTGACTTTTCCTCAGCAGCTGGATGGTCTCTTGCGCATGAAGGCGCCGCCCTACGGGCGCAATTCGGTCTTTTGCTGGGAGCGGAATGCCGCCGAGACGGGATACGTCGCTCCTCACGCGATTCGCTTTGTCAATCACGACCCCCGAACCGATCAGCAACCGGAGCGAACGTTCGATCTCACCAAAGAGCGGGAGCAAGGATACTTCTTCCGCGTGCGTACGGTGGAGGAAAACGGCAAGATTATTGCCGCCCATTACGGCAAGATTACGGGCGATATTGGAATCGAACCCCGTGACAGCAAGACGTGTCAGATTAGCTTCACCTACTATTTTAATCCCGCGGCACTCGATCGAAATGTGGAATGGGATCCGAAACGAAATCTCCTGCCGGGGTTGACCTTTGAAGAAACACCGCAGAGCCCGTGAAACGCCGGCGTCAGGTACGGCGGAAAATGGGGCTGCCCCCCGCGCTTGTCCCCGGCTGGTTCGCGGCGGTCCGACCTCGATTTTCGCTCGTTTCCAATACGAAGGGATGCGGCCCACGGCCCAATTATCTGTTTCCGGGATATTATCCGATGGGAGAAACGGACGGGGTTTGGCCGAAACGTGTAACAATTCGCCTGGACCTTCCGACGGTGTTGCAGGTTTCGCCACGACCCCGTCGGATTGCCCGGGAATCGCGCCGTGCCTCACGCCAGCCATTCGAAGGCGGTGAAGAGGCTGGTGAGGGCGACGGATTCCTTCTGGAGCAGGGCAGGTACACTGGATTGCTGATCGATTACACGGAGGACGTGAGCGACGAGCGCGCCGGCGGAACGGAGCGCTCGGCTCGAGGTGGCGAGTTGCGCGCCGGTCGTCACGACGTCGGCGATGCCGACAATCCGGCGGCCGGCGAGGTCGCCCCCTCGGCCGGGGCGGTCGTGCCCCAGTCGCGGGGTTCCTTGCGCAACAGCACGAGCGGCCCGGCGGGTGAGTTGGGAGAGGATGGCCGCCAGGGGGACGCCACCGGGTTCCAGGCCGGCCAGGGCGTCGGTGTCAGTCGGATCGTCTGGTCACCGCGCAGGCCACTGGCCTTGTCGACCTTCGTGGAGTGCAAGGCGCGGAAGCGCAGGTTGGCAAGCCGCCGCAAGTAAGCCGGCCGGCATTAATTCAAGGATTTGCGCGACCAAATGCCAGGCCGCCTTCGTAAAAGACAAATCCATCCGACCTCTCGCAACCGCTTGAAACCGTGCAGAGACCTCAAACGTTCGCGGCAATGGTCACAAAATTGCGGTAGATCTGGAGGCCTTTGGCCTGGCTCTTTTCCGGGTGGAACTGAGTGGCAAAACAGCGTCCCCGGGCGATGGCGGCGCAGAACTGACCACCGTAGTCACACTCGGCCAGCACCAGTTTTTGGTCGGCGGGCACACAATGAAAACTGTGGACGAAATAGAACGCCTCGCCCTCCGGTGCGAGTCCGGCCGCCAGCGGCGAACCCGGCTGGGTGAAGCGCACCGTGTTCCAACCCATGTGGGGAATCTTCAACTCCGGGGAAATTCGAAAGCGGACCACCTGGCCGGGAAATACGCCCAAGCCAGTGATGTTGCCCTCCTCCGAATGCTCGAAGAGCGCCTGCATCCCAAGACACACCCCGAGAAACGGCCGATCGTCAGCAATCCAATCGCGCACGGTCGCATCGAGCCGAGTCGTCCGCAGCGCCGCCACGCAATCACGCAGCGCGCCAACCCCGGGCAAAACGAGGCCGGTCGCCTTGACCGCCGCCACTTCCGCCGGCGTGCGCACGACCGCGATGGACGCACCCACGGCCTCAAGCGCCTTGGTGACGCTGCGCAGGTTGCAGATTCCGGTATCGATGACGGCGATCATGCGGGAGACGAGAAGTCGAAGAGACCAAGAGCCGAGGAGCAAGACGCTCCGGCTGCTCGACTCTTCGCCTCCTCGACTATATTTTCCCCTTCGTGCTCGGCAACAAGTCCGCCGCGCGCGGCTCGATCTGGGTCGCCACATCGAGGGCGCGGGCGAGGCACTTGAAGATCGCCTCCGCCACGTGATGCGGCTCCTCGCCGTATACGAGTTGCACGTGGAGATTCGCCCCAAGCGCATTACTGAACGCGCGGCAAAATTCCTTCACGAGCACGATGTTGAAATCCCGCACAAACATGGTTGGCACTTCCGCCGTGTAAACGAGGTGCGGCCGGCCGCCCACATCGACGACGACTCGCACGAGCGATTCGTCCATCGGGAGAATAAAAAAGCCGTAGCGCTTGATGCCGATCTTGTCCCCCAGCGCCTCTTTGAAGGCTTGGCCCAGCACCAAGCCGACGTCTTCCACCGTGTGGTGATAGTCAACCTCCGTGTCGCCCTTCGCCTTCACGGTGAGGTCGAACAACCCATGCTTCGCAAACAGCGTCAGCATGTGATCGAAAAAGGCGACGCCCGTGTCGATTTTTGCCACGCCACGGCCGTCAATCGCCAGGGTCAGGGCGATGTCGGTTTCCGCGGTTTGGCGGGTTATAGTGGCTGCGCGTTGGGTGCTTTTAGCCATGCGTCTAAGGTTTCGGCGAGGACGCGCATCTCGGCGTCCGTACCAACGCTGATGCGCAGGAACGGCGCGGTCAAGGCGTGGCTCGGGAAATGCCGGACCAAGACCTTGTGCGCAAAGAGGAAGTTGTAGGCCGACTTCGCCACCGCGGGGCCGGATTCACCCCGGGCGTTCTTCGGCTCGGTAAAAATGAAATTGGCCTGCGTCGGATAGGTAAACCAGCCGCGGGCCTGGCCAAAGGCCGCCACATACTCATCCCGCGTGGTCTTGATCTTCGCGACAATCGCGGCGTGGTGTGCCTGATCCTCGATGGCCGCCACGGCCGCGACCTGCGAAAGCCGGTTGACGTTGTAGCTGTCGCGGACGCGATCGAGCAGATCGATGATTTCCGGGTGGGCGAGCGCATAGCCCACGCGGATGCCCGCCAGCGCGTAGGCCTTCGAGAGCGTCCGCACCACCACAAGATTCGGGTGCCGGGCGAGCAGTTCGACGGCGTTTTCCCTGGCAAAGGGCGCATAGGCCTCGTCCACCACCAACAGTCCGCGAAACGAGGCGAGGGCCCGCGTTATCTCGGCGTTCGTGAAACCGACGCCCGTCGGTGCGTTCGGTGAGGTCAGAAAAAATACGTGGGCCCGGGATGAAGCGATCCGCTCGAGCGGCAGGCGCATCGAGCGATCGAATTCAATCACTTCGGTCCGGCCATCCTGAATCCCCACCAGCACCGGATACAGCGAATAGCTCGGCAGCGTAAAACCCGCGGTCGCCTCGTGCGTGCAAAAGGCGCGGATCAAGAGATTGAGGATGTCATCGGAGCCGTTGCCGACGCAGACGTTTTCCGGCTGCAGGCCGTGCAGCTTCGCCACCGCCGCCCGCAATGCTGCGCTGGTCGGACTCGGATAAAGGCGAAGCGAAGCCGCGTCCTCTCCAATGGCGCCGTGCAGCGCCTCCGCGACCCGCGGGCTCGGAGGATAAGGACTCTCGTTGGTGTTGAGCTTCACCCAACCCGACTCGGTCGGCTGCAGCCCCGGCGTGTAGGCGTGGAGCTTCGCAATATGAGGCAGAGCGAGGGAGGAGAGGTCGGACATGGCGGGCGCAGCAATGCGCGAATAAAAGGGTCAGGTTAGCCAGAGAAATAGCGGATTCACACCAATAATTCCTCGACCACCTGCTCAGCCATTCAGGCGAATCGCCCCCGGGTGTAATGCTTTCATGGTGGGCCGAGTTCCGCCGAGGCCGAGTAACGTCGCCGCCCTCGCGGAACCTCGGCCCTCCAACTTAGAAATTCAGAAGCCAGAAAACCAGGAGAAGACCAAACTAGCCCCTATCGCCACCACCTGGCTTCATGGCTTCTGGATTTTCGCCGATTACTGCGTCCGAATCCGCACCGAGCGCCCATGCGCATCAAGGCGCTCCATTGCGGCAATGGCGGAAACCACAGGCTCCGCCTTCTTCACGCTCGGACGATCGTAACGAATCACGCTGGTCCGCCGCAGAAAATCCGTCACCTGCAACCCGCTCGAATAACGCCCGGCCCGGGCTGTGGGCAGCACATGGCTTGGGCCCGCCACAAAGTCACCCAGCGCGGTCGGCGTGTGATTGCCGATCATGATCGCTCCGGCCGTCGTGATTTTCTTCGTCAGGTCCTTGGCGGCCGCTTCGCTCACCAGCAACTCGAGGTGCTCGGGCGCGACGTAATTCGCGATCTCGGCTGCTTGCGCCAGCGACTTCACCTCGACCGCCAGGAACCCCTGCTCGAGGACCCGTTGGGTCTTTTCCGCCCGACCAATAATCTGCAGCTGGGTCCGCACCTCCGAAGTCACCGCCGCGATGAAGTCGGCCGAGGTGGTGACAAGATAGACCTTCTCCCGGCCCGAGCCATGCTCCGCCTGCGCGAGCAAATCCGCCGCCACAAATGAAGCCTTGGCGCTCTCGTCGGCGATAATCATCACTTCGCTCGGGCCCGGCAAAAGATCCACGCCCACGGCACCGAAGACCTGGCGTTTCGCCTCGCAGACATACGCGTTGCCCGGGCCAAAGATCTTGTCCACCGGGTTAATCGTGGTCGTCCCGTAAGCCATCGCGCCGATCGCCTGCACGCCGCCGATACAATAAATTTCGGCGATCCCGAGCATTTGCAGCGCCGCCAAAACGGCGGGCGCCACTTTGCCGTCGGCGTTGGACGGCGTGAAAACCGCGATCTGCGGACAGCCTGCAATTTGGGCCAGCACCACGGTCATCAAAACCGTCGACACGAGCGGGACTTCGCCGCCCGGCACATAAATGCCGACGCGGCGAATCGGATCGAATTTCTCCCCGACCATCGCGCCGTGTTTGTTCTTGGCATTCCACGCTTCAGGCAGGCGGTGCCGGTTGAACGCGATGATGTTATCCCGCGCCGCCGCCAGTGCCTTTAAATCGGAGGGTGGAATCTTGCGCGCGGCGAGCGCGACGGCGGCAGGCGAAACCGGAAAGTCGCGCGCCCGCAATTTGGCCCCATCGAATTTCGCCGCATAGTAGGAAACAGCTTCGTCACCCCGTAGGCGCACGTCCGCCAGGATCGCCGCGACCGAATCGGCCAATTCCCTCGGCACATCGGCCCCGCGACAAAACGCGGCCAGGTCATCACTGAAAGTTTTCGAAGCGTGGTGCAGCGTGCGCATGAACTGGACAGAAAGCGGAGGAGGAGGAGTTTAGGGGGCGGGCGGATTTATTCGGAACGCCCGAATTCGCCGTGGCAGGATTGAAGTGGGGCTGGGCTCGTCCTTCGGAGACTAACGATTGGAGAGGCCCGGCACCGCAAAGAGTTTCGGCGAGAGAACCTCGTTCACGAGGATTTTTTCAAACGTCAGCGTCAGGGTAAAAATCTGCCCGGCCGCATTCTTCGAGGTCTGAATCACGCTCTTGGGAAACCGGATGCCTCCCGCCATGATTTCACCCTGCTCCTTGACGGTCCCGCCACCTTCGAGTTCGGTGAAAACGAGTCGACCGGTGGCGACGTCAAAATACCGGATAAACACGATGCCGGGACCGTGAATGAAGGCCACCTTCTGACAGGCGACGCCGTCCATCGAGGTCGGCCCCTGGTCCTCGACCCGGCCGCCGACGCGCTCGATTCCGCGATAGAAGGCGAGGTTCTCCCAGGCTTGCGCTCGCAGGCGTTTGATTTGATCGGAGCCCAGCAGCGACTGGCGCCACTTCGTCGGATCCGCGGGGTCCTGTAACCGCTGCCAGCCGTCGTAGCCATCGAGCGCCGTGACTTCGATCAGCTTGTCCGAGGTCGCCATGATCCGCTGCTGGTCCGGCTTTTGAAAAATCATCTCCATCGCCGACCGCGTTTGCTTCGTCGGATCCGCCGGATCCGTGCTGACAATCGTGCCCGTGTAGTGAAGCGACTTCAGCCCATCGAGCGCCGCGTCAGCGCCGACATAGGCCCGGGCCTTGTTCAAAATTATCGGTTCGGCCGCGCGGCCCGGCACCACGAAGGCAAGGGCAACAGCGCCTGCGGCGAGCAAGCGCAGGAAGGGATTGGTCATGGATTGAATCATTTCGGTTTTGGCGCCGGGTCTTGCCGCAGCCAGCAATAACAATGAAACCTGCCAGTTCGCCCGGTTCCCCGCAATGAGAACTTGCGGCCCATTCTGAAAGAGGGTCTCGGCGCCCGAAGCTCACCGCAATCACCCTTTTCGTGCAGATTTTTCGTCACGGAGCACGCAGAACACGGGCCCAGCGTTCACCGAGCCAAACCCGCTGTCCTGCGCAGTGGCCTCAGTGGCGCCTGCCTTGGCTTGATTCCGGGGTGCTAACCTCGGTTCGGATTCTTCATGTCTGCGCCGAATTTCTGGAGGGCCGAGCCCCGTCTACTCCCATTCAATCGTCGCGGGCGGCTTGGAGCTGATGTCGAAGACCACGCGGCCCACCCCGCGGACTTCGTTGGTAATCCGGCTGGAGACCTTTTGCAGCAACGCGTGCGGCAGCTTGGCCCAGTCCGCGGTCATGGCGTCGATGCTCTCGACCACGCGGATCGCGATGACGTAATCGTAGGTACGCTCGTCGCCAAACACGCCGACCGTTTTCACGGGCAGGAAGACGCAGAACGACTGCCACACCTTGTAGTAATAGCCCGACGCCATCATTTCCTCGTGCAGGACCGCGTCGGCGTTGCGGAGAATTTCGAGCTTATCCTTCGTGATGTCACCCATCACGCGCACGCCCAAACCCGGGCCCGGGAACGGTTGCCGCCAGACGACTTCGCGGGGCAGGCCCAGCGCGCTGCCCACCTTGCGCACCTCGTCCTTGAACAACTCGCGCAACGGTTCAACCAGCTTGAGTTTCATCCGCGCCGGCAAGCCGCCAACGTTGTGATGGGTCTTGATGAGCGACGCCGGATTGTTGCCGATCGATACGCTCTCGATGACGTCGGGATAGAGCGTCCCTTGCCCCAGAAATTCCGTGTGACCGATAGACTTGATCGATTTCTCGAAGATCTCGACGAACGTCCGCCCGATGATTTTGCGCTTCTGCTCGGGCTCGCTCACGCCCTTGAGCCGCCGCAGGAACAAGCCCGACGCGTCGACCACCCGGAGGTCGATCTTGAAGTTACGCTGGTAGAGCTGCTCGACGAGCGTGCGCTCGTTTTTGCGCAGGAGACCGTTGTCGACAAAGACGCACGTGAGCTGGCGGCCAATGGCCTTGTGCAGCAGCGCCGCGGCCACCGAGGAATCAACGCCGCCCGACAAGCCAAGAATGACGCGGCCCTTGCCGACCTGCGCGCGGAGCTTTTCGATCGCGTGCGTGATGAAGTCGCGCGTGGTCCAGTCCTGCTTGGCGCCGCAGACACCGATCAGGAAGTTGCGAATCATGTCCACGCCGCGCTCGGTGTGGAATACCTCCGGGTGAAACTGGATGCCGTAGAACCGGCGCGTGGCGTCCTCGACTGCCGCGTAGGGCGAGTTTTCCGTCGTGCCAATGGCCCGGAACCCGGGCGGGAGGCGGGTGAGTTTGTCGCCGTGGGAATTCCACACGCGCAATTTCCGCGGCAGGCCGGCGAACAACTTGCCCGGCCGGCGGATCGTGAGGACGCCGTGGCCGTATTCCCGCTCCTTGCTATGCTCGACGTCGCCGGCGAGGAAATGCCCCATCAATTGGACACCGTAACAAATGCCGAGAATCGGCACGCCCAGTTCAAAGATGGCCTTATCCGGGTGCGGGGCCTTGCGGGCGTAAACGCTTTGCGGGCCGCCCGAGAGGATGATGCCGACCACGTTATCCGCCCGGAGGGTCGCCGCGGGCGTCGAGTAGTGGTAGATTTTCGAGTAGACTTGGCACTCGCGAATCCGCCGCGCGATGACCTGCGTAAGTTGCGAGCCAAAGTCGAGGACGGCGATGGTTTGTGGCATGGTGTGCGACTGGGGAAAACGGTGAGCACACGCCAAGCCACGCGGCTCGGCAAGTGCGATTCTTGGCGACCGTGCGCACTTTGCTCGTAGTTCCGCCTTGAGGCGGAAGGTCGCGTCTGGTTGGCGAACCGTCTGAAGGCGGGACTACCCACTCCGCGCGCGGCCCGGTTTTCCTACCACGCAGCGCGATAGAGCGCGACAATCTCGGCCGCCGTCGGCACGACCGGATTATTCTGTGGACTCCCGGACGCCAGGGCATCGCCGGCCATCTTTTCGAGCAGACCGAGGAATTTTGCCTCTTGCATGCGCGGATCGTCCCGCAAGCGGGGAATCTTGAGCCGCTGGTTTAACGCCTCGAGCCCGGCGACGAGCGCATCGGCCGCCGTCGCGTCAGAATCAGCCGCACCGGCCCAACCCATCGTGCGGGCCACGATCGCATAACGGCCGGTGGCGCCCGGCAGCGAGAAACGCGTGACCGTGGGCAGAAGCATGGCGTTGGAAATGCCGTGGGGGACGTGGAACAGCGCGCCGAGCGGCCGGCTCATGCCGTGCACGAGGCAAACGCTGCTGTTGGCGAACGCCATGCCGCCTTGTGCCGCCGCGATCATCATGCCCTCGCGCGCGACGCGGTTAGCCGGTTCCCGCCACGCCGTCTCGAGGTATCGACCGACCAGCCCGATGCCGGCAAGGGCGAGCGGATCGGTCATGGCGTTGGCGAGCCGCGACACGTAAGCCTCGATGCCGTGGGTCAACGTGTCGACCCCGACCGCGGCGGTCAGCCCGGGCGGCATGGAAAGCGAGAGCTCGAAATCAACCAGCGCGACGGTGGGGACCAAGTGGGCGTCCATGATCAACATCTTCACGTCGTTCACCGTGTCGGTAATCACCGTGGCCTTGGTCACTTCGCTGCCCGTGCCGGCGGTGGTGGGAATGGCGATCAAGGGTGCTCCCGCCCGCGGCACCTTGTTCCGCCCCATGTACTGACTGAGCGGCAGCGGATTCGCGGAGAGCATCGAGATCGCCTTGGCGCAATCGATCGGACTGCCACCTCCGAGGGCGACGACCGCCTCCGCGCGAAAGTCCTTAAACCGCGCGAGCCCATCGAGCACATTCTGCTCCGTCGGATCGGGCTGTACCCCGGAGAAGACCTCCACCGCCAGATTCGCCGCCCGCAGGTCCGTCACCACCCGCGGCAACAACGCCGAGCGCGCGATGAAGTCATCGGTGACGAGCAACACCCGCCCCACCCGCAGTCGCTGCAATTGCGCCGCCAATTCCCCTACCGCGCCAGCGCCGGAGATTATGGTGGCGGGGATATTAAAATTGGAGCGCATAGAAAGGTGGACTTGTGCAGTTGAAAGCGGTGAACGCCGGGGCGAAATCGCTCGGTTGGGACTGGGTTCGAGGCAAACGGATCCGTGACTCCCGTTTCGCGGTCTACCCCGCATTTAACTTATGGCCTGCCCTGGCTTTCAACCTTCAACTCTCAACTGAATTTTTCCGGCTTAGCGGCTGTCAGGAACTTTAACCCATTCCGCAACGGTCATTCTACTGGGGACACTGCGCCCTCGCCGCGTGAAAATGAGAAAACCGCGACGAGGGCGTCGCGGCCCCCACTGAACGCTGCCCGAGAGTCCCTGACCGCCTCTAGGCGGACGGACGGACGCGGGTTTCAGGAGGTAGAGGCGAGGGGTTTCTGACTCCCGGTCGCTTATCAGGTCAGCTGCAGTTTGCCTAACGTCTTTGGCGCTGCGGGCTTATTCCCGCCGGGCAGGGCTGGATCGCTGGCGTCTTTTCTTTGCAAGCGGCAAAGATTCAGATTCTTTGCTGGAATCATGGCTAAGACTGCGCTGCTGAAACTGGACGAAAAGGAATACCCCTTGCCGATTATGCAGGGCACCGAGGGCGAACTGGCAATCGACACCCGCACGCTGCGCGCCACCACCGGCCACATCGCCTACGACCAGGGTTACGGCAATACCGGTTCCTGCGAGAGTCGCATCACGTTTCTCGACGGCGACAATGGCATCCTCCGGCACCGGGGCTATCCGATTGACCAACTGGCGAACCACAGTGATTTCGTCGAAACCGCCTACCTCATCATCTATGGCGAGCTGCCCAGCGCGGAGCAGCGGAAGGAATTCGGCCTGCGCCTGCGGAAAAACGCCGCGGTCGAGACGCAGATGCAGAAGATTCTCGAGGGTTTCCCCACCAGTGCTTCGCCCATGGCGATGCTCTCGGCGATGGTGAGCGCGCTGCCGGCCTATTATCCGGATCTGGCGACCAATAATTTCGAAAAAGACCTGAAGAATTTCGATCTGACCGCGGCAATCGGAATCTCCAAAATCCGGACGATGGTCGCGATGATTTACCGGTATCAGCGCGGCCTGCCGTTCATCTTTCCCAAGCAGGAATTGCCGTTCTGCGACAATTTTCTGCACATGATGTTCTCGGAGCCGTACCAGGAGCACCTGTCGCTGCCCGAGGTCTCGAAGGCCCTCAACCTGGTGCTCCTCCTTCACGCCGATCACGAGCAGAACTGCTCCACCTCGACGGTGCGCATGGTTGGGTCGAGTGCCGCGAATCTCTTCACGTCCATTTCGGCCGGCATCTGTGCTTTGTCGGGCCCGCTCCACGGCGGGGCCAATGTGGCGGTGATGCAAATGCTGCAGTCGATTCACGACGAGGGTGATGATGGCACCCGCTTCATCGCGGCGGCCAAGTCGGGCAGCAAGAGCAACCGCCTGATGGGCTTTGGCCACGCGGTGTATCGCAACTTCGATCCCCGGGCGAAAATCATCGGGCAGGCGTGCGACACGGTGCTGCAGCGCCTCGGGATTAATGACCCGTTGCTCGCGATCGCGAAGAACCTCGAGCAGGCGGCGCTGAAAGATGATTATTTCGTCTCGCGGAAGCTTTATCCCAACGTGGATTTCTATTCCGGCATCATCATGCGGGCTATCGGGATTCCGATGAACATGTTCACGACGATGTTCGCGATCGGCCGGGTGCCCGGCTACATCGCCAACTGGCACGAAGTCGCGTCGAATCCCAAGGGCCGCATCTATCGCCCGCGGCAGATTTATGTCGGCCCGGTCAAGCGCGACTACGTGCCGATGGCGGAGCGGAAGTAAGAGGGCCCGAGGTAGCGCCGGTCTCCGACCGGCGTTGGCGTAAGCCGCGAGTATTTCTGCGCACGCGAAGCACCACCTTGAACGGTGGCGTATGTCGTCGACCATGCCACCGCAAAGGGCTTCATCGCGCTGCAGGTGCACGCGCTGCAGCGTCCCGAGCAGGCCGGATACCGGACGTTTTGGCGCAACATTCGGGTTCAGACGGTGGGACCTTCAGGCGTCTCCCGCCGCGGCCATCGACGTGCGAAACATGATCCCCCAATGGGCTCGCCGCAGCTGAGCGGGCCCAGGGCGGGCGGCTGGCTTGGGATGGCAAGACGACCAAAGGTTGGCGGGGCGCTTTCAGGAAGGCGTTTCCAGCGTCGACCTGGAAGATCGTGGACGGCGAACTTGCCCTGTCTGAAACGGGCGGCGAGGAGGCCCACGGCGGCGGTGACATCGTGACGGAGGAGGAATTCTCGGCCTTTGAATTTCAGGTCGAATTCAAGCTGCCGCCCGGCGGCAACAGCGGCGTCAAATATTTTGTGAAGGAGGACGCTGGCACGCTCGGGACCGGCGGCTCGGCGGTGGGGCTCGAGTTCCAGCTCTTGGACGACGAACAGGGGAGCGGAGTTACGCCTTGGGCTTTTCCGCGTGGAAGATCTCCTCCTGGGAAAGGCCGGTCAGGGCAGAGAGGCCGTTCAGCAGCCGCCAGAAAACGATCATCATCGCCGCCATGCTGGGAATGGCGATGACGGGCCAGACCAGGATGTGCATGCGCCCGAGTTCGGCATTGAATTCGGGCGTGCCGGGCGGGCTTTTCAAGACGTAGAGGGCGAGCGCGAAATTTACCGGGGCGCTGGCGAGGAAGGTGAGCGCGAGCCCCAGGCTGGCGCGACGCAGCAGCCGGTCGAAGTGTGCGCGCTCGCCGCGGGCGTCGAGGGCGGCATCAATGCGCGCCACATCGAGAATCTGATCGTTGTAGAACAATTCGCGCACGAGCGGCTTCTTCGTGCGCAAGGAAGCGAGGACGGCGACGCCGATGAGCGTGGGCAGGAGCGCGTCTTTCACGGCAAACCAGATGCCCCCGACCTTGATCAGGGCGAGCCCGCCGGAGAGGAGGACGCTGACGAAGCCCAGGATCGAGAGAAAGTTGGTCTTCTTGCGCCTGGCGAGGTCGTAGATGCCGTAGCCAATCGGGAAGGCGAGGGCGACAATCAGCCCGTACAGCGGGCCGAGCCAGCGCTCGCTGCTGAACTTCATCAACACCAGCGTGGGCACGACGATGTTGCACACCAGGTTGATGAGCGGGTTCTCTTTTTTCGCGGGCGGTTTCGGCTGGGTCATTTCGCTTTTGCCAGTGAGGCTCGCAGAGCCTTTGCTCGCGTCAAACCTCCGTCCATGATTCTTCTCGGCGTTAATATTGATCACTGTGCCACGCTGCGCCAAGCGCGCTATCGCGATGCCGCGGAGACCCATGGCGGCGCCGTGGAACCAGACCCGGTGGCGTTTGCCCTGACAGCGGAACGGGCGGGCGCCGATGGCATCACGGTTCACTTGCGGGAAGATCGCCGGCATATCCAGGAACAGGACGTCTGGCGGCTGCGCGAGAGCATCGCGACGCGACTGAACCTCGAGATGGCTTGCACCCCGGCCATGATCGCCTTTGCCCTCAAACTGAAGCCGGAGTACGTCTGTGTGGTGCCCGAGGGTCGCCAGGAAGTGACCACGGAGGGCGGCCTGGACGTGGTGGCCAACCGGAAGCGGGTGGCCGACTGCATCGCGGCGATGACCGGCGCCGGCATCAAGACGAGTCTCTTCATCGACCCGGATGCCGCCCAGATTGAACTGGCCGCCGAACTCGGCGCGCCGTTTGTGGAATTGCACACGGGCGCCTATGCCCACGCCTATTACACGCGGAAACGCGCCGCGGAATTCAAGCGGTTACGGGTGGGCGCGAAACGTGCCCACGGCTTGAAATTGTTCGTCAACGCGGGGCATGGCATCAACTACGTCAACATTGCGGAGGTGCGGACGCTGCCTCACCTCCATGAACTCAACATCGGCCACAGCCTCGTGAGCCGGGCGCTTTTCTGCGGCGCCGCGGAAGCGGTCCGCGAAATGAAGGGGAAGATGAACGAGGCGGCCAAGTAGCGAGTAGTGCGTAGCGGGTAGCGAGCATTCCACTGCAATCGACGGTTCAATTTATATGTCCCCATCCCTTTCGGAGTTTTCCGACTCGCTACTCGCTACCCGCTACTCGCTACTTTCCTCATGACCTTTCAGCTTCCTCCTGGCGGTCTGCTCGTGGGCCTCGGGGCCGATCTCATCGAGGTCGAGCGCATCCGGGGCGTGATTGAGCGGCACGGGGAGCGGTTTCTCGATCGCATCCTGACCGACGAGGAGAAGGCCTATTGCTCCTCCATGGGTGCGCCGCACAAGCACATCGCGGCCCGCTTTGCCGCGAAGGAAGCGGTGTCCAAGGCCTTTACCACTGGCATCGGTCAGGAGCTGGGATGGAAATCCGTCTCGGTTTATCACGGATCGCGCCACGAGCCACTGGTCCGCCTGGACGAGAAAGGCCTGGCGTTGCTGGCGCAGGTGGGCGCGACGCATGTGCTGCTTACGCTTTCCCACACCGAGTCGCACGCGATGGCGGTGGCCGTTCTGCTGGACAATCGAAAGCGCGGCTGAGCATTCTGGCGCGACATGGACGACGATTCCGATCCCTCATCTCCGCCGCCCCGGCCCAAGATGTCCATGACCCCTTCGTGGGTGATGCTCGGGTTTGTGCTGGGGGTGCTCTTTGTGGTTGCGCTGCCTTTGCGGAAAACTGAGCCGGCGGCCATGGCGCCGGAGCGACTGCTCCAGCCGGTGACGCCACCGGTCCGGCCGCGACCGCTGCAACTCACGACGATCGAGGGGGTGTTTGCGGAGTGGGGCGCCTTCGCGGTCTGGGAAAACGAAACCACCGAAGTCGCGCTGTGGAACACCGAACTCAACAGCTTCGTGGACTTCTACGAGGGGCGGCGCTTTGGCGACACGATATTTTTCCGAACCATCCCGGGGCTCACCCGGCGAATTGTCAGCCGGGGCAAGCCGTTGCCGGAGAATTGTCCGCTCGAGTTCACGGAGACCGAGGAACACTATCGCGAATGGCTCCAGCACGGGAGCAAGGAACAGCCGACCGAGCCGCGCCCATCGCCGGCCCCGGTTCCGACTCAAGGATCGAAATAAAAATGAATAAATGGGCTCATCCTGTTCTGTTGTGTGACGAGGCGAAGGCGCTGGAAACCCGGCTGTTCGGTGGGGATGAAGCGAAGGAGTGGCCCGCCATGCAGCGCGCGGGTCGGGCCATCGCCGACGCCGTGTTGCGCGACTTTCTGGAAATGGGCGGTTTTCCCGCAGCGGGTCGGATTCTCGTGCTGGCGGGCAAGGGGCATAACGGCGGCGATGCACTCCTGGCGGCCCAGGCGATCCTCGAGCGCTGGCCGGCGGCGACGGCTGAAATCGTCTTTGTCTTTGGCTCGCGGTGCCTGCGGCCATTGGCGACCCGGGCGTGGCAGGGTTTGGTTCATGCCTGCGGGGAGCGGGTGCGGACGGTCACGAGCGCTGAGTTGGAGGCCGATGCGGGGGAGCACGCCCTCTGCCTCGACGGGGTGTTCGGATTTCAATTTCGACCGCCGGTGTCCCCGGAGGTCGCCGCGCTTTTTGCCGCGGTCGCGGCCCGGTCGATTTGTCTGCGGGCCGCCGTCGATTTGCCGAGCGGACTGCACGAGGAAAGCGGCCGCCACAGCGCGGTGTTTACCGCCGATTTCACCTATGCCACCGGCAGCGTGAAAGCGCCCGTCGTCAATGGCGGCTTTGCCGGATGGGTGGGCCGGTTGCGGTATCTCGATCTCGGCTTTTTTGACCACGAGGCGCCCGCGGCGCGGCTGCGCGTGCTGACTCCGGCCGTGCTCGCGCCCCTGGGAAGACTGCGGCGCCCGGATTCGGATAAACGCGATTATGGCCACGTGCTGGTCCTGGGGGGCTCACTGATTTACCCGGGCGCGATTTTGATGACAGTGCTGGCGGCGTTGCGCAGCGGGGCGGGCCTGGTGACGGCGTTTGTCCCGGAGTCCCTGGCGGCCTCCTTTGCCGCGCGCGCCCCCGAGGCGATGTGGGTGGGCTGGCCGGAAACGCCGTCGGGTGGGCTCGCGTTGGAAGGAATCTTTCT
>CANJNJ010000013.1 GCA_947474995.1 Opitutaceae bacterium
CATGTTGTCCGCGGCCTGGTCCACCCGACCGAGCATGACCGGATCCAATTGGAGGCGCAGGGCTTCAACTTTCTGACGTTCGATGCTCATATAATTTTCTTAAAAGACTCCGGGCTTACGTGAGGCCGCGCTCCCGCAGCATCGCCTCGGCACGAACCAGATCCGCCGCGGTATCCACACTGAATCCACTGAACTCGTGGTCAGCGCATCGGGTGATCACGCACCGGATCCGATGCCCGTGTTCCAGCACCCGCAATTGTTCGAGTGACTCGGCTTGCTCCAAGGGTGTGGGCGGCAGCGCCGCCAGTTGGAGGAGAAAATCCCGTCGATATCCGTAGAGGCCCACGTGCTCGTAGACGGGACTGGGCGACGGGACCCGTGGGTAGGGAACCAGCGAACGGGAAAAATACAGAGCGTTACCCGCACAATCCACGACGACCTTCACCACGGCGGGATCCGCGAAATCGGCGGGGCGATGGATCGGATGCATCAACGTCGCCATCTGGAGCGCCGGAAATTCCTGCAGCGGGCCGACCACTTCATCAATCATCAGCGGATCTAAGAATGGCTGGTCCCCCTGAATATTGATCACAATATCCGCTTCGATCGCACGCACGGCTTCGGCCAAACGATCCGTTCCGCTCGGATGATCCGGCGACGTCATAATCACTTGCCCCCCCCAACTCTCGACGGCGCTGGCGATGCGCGCATCGTCCGTGGCAACGTAAAGGCCCGCCAGCGACCGAGCCTTCCGGCCGGCCTCGTAGACGCGCTGAATCATCGGTTTGCCCAGAATAGGCTTCAGGGCCTTACCCGGCAAACGGGTCGACGCATAGCGTGAAGGAATAATCCCAACGATTCGAAGTTTCATGGTGATATTGAATCCACTGGCGCGGCTTCAGCGGCCCCGGGATCCCACGGCCCCGGGATCCCAAATTGTTGCCGCAATGATTCGTTCCGTCGCCGCCTTTTCCGGAAAATAGTACGCCGTGACAATCTTGCCATCCGTCCGCTGGGCGGTGCGAACGTAGCCGATGTCCCAAGCGGCCCCGTCGCTGCGCAACACGATGTCATCGCTCCATGTCCGGCCTTCGTCGGCACTGAGCCGGGCCCGAATGCTGAAAGGCGGCGAGCGAAAGCCGTAGGTGAGACAAAGGCGTCCGTCCTTCAACCGGATCAAACTGGGCGGATTGCCGCCCTTCCCGCCAGTGAAGGGCACCGGCCGGCCGAGAAGTTTCCACTGTGCGCCGTTGTCGCCGGTCTCATAGAGGTCGATCCAGTCGTGCTGCGCGTCCCCGCGCACCCGCACGGCCGTGACCATCCGCTGCGGCGACAACCGCACCGTCGAGGGCATGATGGCAAATCCCTCCGGTTCCTCGCCAATCCACGACACAAATTTCCACGACAGGCCGCCGTCGGTGGTCCGCACGCATAACGGGCGCCCCTCCCGCCCGTTCTTCTTCGCCGCGGTCACAAACACGAACGCATCGTGCTCGCCGTTGATGACATAGTCCGTGCGCGCGGCGACCGCGGGCTGCTCGAAGACGGGAAACTCGAAGGCTCCCTGCCACGTGTGGCCGCGGTCAGTCGAGAACCAGAAACGGGACGGCCCCTTGTTCGCGTCGTTGAACCGGACGGTCAGCACAAAACCGGGCTGCAGGAAGTTCATCGGCTCGCGCAATGGCACCGCGACCGGCCCGCCCTGTTCCTGCGGCAGGAGCGAGGGCGGCGCCTCGATCGACCAGGTCTTGCCGCCGTCCAGCGACCGCGCCAATCGCGGCTCTTCCGGCTTGGTCGAGTCATAGGGATGCACCTCGGGCGATTTCAACTGAAAGTACGCGGCGCTGAAGCCGAACACGATTTCGTCGCCCCACGACCAAATGCCGTGGTTGGCGGGCCAGCCGCCGAATCGCCCGGCCTCGCGGTAAACAACGACATGCTCAGGCGCGGCGGTCTGGCCGGCGGCCCCGAGTCCCGAGACAAGCACGCACATGAACCAGCCGGCGGCAAAGGAGTGTTTCATCATAGCTTATGGCTTAATCCAACTTCGTCGCATCTCTCGTCCACACCGTGAGATTAGCCAGCGAACGCGACCTCGCAGGCAAGAGGGTGGCGCAGCCGAACCCCACTCCAAAGGAGAGGAGATTGCCGACAATCCCGGTGAAGTAAAAATCAAAATGGCTCGCGAGCGCGCTGGTCCATGCGGCCGGGAGCCAGCCCAGACTAGCAAAGGAAATCAAGGTCGAGAAACCCACGGCGCAGGCGATGCCGATGCCCACCGCACGACCATCGACGCGCGTCGTGAAAAAACCCAGCAAGAACAAGCCCAGCAGCCCGCCCGCGAGAATCGACTGAAACTCCGTCCAAAGGTCCTGCAGCGTCTTGGATTCGGCGCGAAAGAGCAGCCACGCCCCGCCGATCATGATCCCCGAACTGAGGAGGGTGACCACCTTCGCCGCCCTGACGTAGTGGCCTTCATCGCGCCCGGTCGCCAAGTGCCGCCGATAGATGTCCGTGATCCCCACGGCGGAAATCGAGTTCATCGCGGAGGACATGCTGGACATCGCGGCCGCTAACACCGCCGCAATAACCAGTCCGGTCAGACCTGGCGGCAGTTGGGTCGCGACAAAGAACGGCACAATCTCCTCCGCTTTGCGCACCCCCGAGAGCATCTCGGCGACGCGCGGATCGGGGAAAACCCGGTAAAAGACATAGAGTCCAGTGCCCAGGAGCATGAAGTAACCCCAGGTCATAAGGCAGGACCAGCAGCAGATCCACATCCCCTGCCGCGCGGCGGACTCAGATTTCGCGGCGCAATACCGCTGCACCACTTCCTGATTCGTCACATAATCCGTCAGCCACTGGATCACGCCCACGACCAGGAGCATGACGAAGGTCTTGTGGGTCAGGGAAACGCCCCACGGGATCGCGTGAATCCAACCGTCCGCGCCAGCCTCGCCAAAAAGAAATTTGCCGTCCGCCGTCGCGACCGAAAGCAGCTGGCCGAAACCACCGGGCAGTTTCCAAAGAATGGTCCCCAGGAGCAGCAGACCGCCCGCCGTGAGGAGGACCGACTGGACGACATCCGTCCAAATCACCGCCTCCATCCCGCCAACGACCGTGTAATAGGCCGTGATCGCGCCACCCAGGAGCATGCACGTGAAGACGTCCCAGCCCGTCAGGCTGTGCATGAGCAGCGCCACCAGATAAAGGATGAGGCTGATGCGGATGCACTGGGCAATAATGAACACGCTCGCCCCGTAAACGCGCGTGCGCGGCCCAAAGCGCGCCTCGAGATATTCATACAGCGAAGTGACGTTGCCGCGGCGAAAGAACGAGAGCAGATACCGGGAGGCGATCCAGACGCTCACGGGCAGCGTCAGACAGATGAGAAAACGCAGCCACGCGGTCTTGAAGGAGTCCGCCGGATAGGCCACAAAGGTAATCGAGCTGATCTGCGCGCCAAACAGCGAAAGACCGGCGACCCAGCCGGAATAGGCACGCGTGCCCACGAAGTAACGGTCCGTGGTCTTCGCCCGCCGCGAGAACCAGAAACCGATCCCCGCCATCGCGACGAAGTAGAGGGTAATGACCAAGCCGTCGACGAAACGCAGTTGGTTCATCGGGTCGGGAACGGGGTTAGAGCCGGACACATATTGATAAACATCAAAAAGCTAAAACATTTTAGCTATCAAGGAAAATAAAATTGCTACGTCGACGATTTCAACTACGCGTCCTCCGTTCAGCACATCCTCGTCGGTTTTTCCCCATGCTCGCTTCCCCGTCTAAAACACCGCTCCCTCATCGGCTCAGCCGTGAATGCTCCACCCTGAATCCCGCCGCGATACGCACCGGGAGCAACCCGGCCCGCAGACTGATCGCTTTCGGGTGGCTGCTGGCGGTCGGCCTGACCGCGGCGGAGCCCACCCTCCCGCCCGGGATCATCTCGGCCGGCATCATCAACGGTGACGCCTCCTACCCCTCCAGCCATGCGTCGACCATCGTCGCCACCGCGGACGGCAACCTCGCCGCCGCCTGGTTCGGCGGCACAGCCGAGCGCAATCCGGATGTCGGCATCTGGCTTTCGCGGCGCGAAGGCGGCCGCTGGCTCCCCGCCACCGAAGTGGCCACCGGCGTCCAGTCGCCCACCCTCCGCTTGCCGACGTGGAATCCCGTCTTGTTTCAGCCGCGCCAGGGTCCGCTGATGCTGTTCTACAAAGTGGGAGCAACCGAGGACGTGTGGTGGGGCGAGTTTATCACGTCGACCGACAGCGGGCGTACTTGGAGCAAACCGCAGCGCCTGCCAAAAGGAATTCTCGGGCCGATCAAGAACAAGCCGGTGCAGTTGGCGGATGGCACCATCCTCTCCCCAACGAGCGTCGAAACCCCCGACGAACCAAGCAAGTGGATGGTCTACTTCGAACGCTCCACCGATTTGGGCAAGACGTGGACCTCCACCGCCCAACTCAATGACGGCGTGACGATCACTGCGATTCAGCCGAGCATTCTCTTTCACGGCGGCGAAAAATTGCAGGCGCTGGGCCGCACGCGTCAGGGCAAGATTTTTGACCTCTGGTCGCAGGACAATGGCAAGACCTGGGGCCCGATGACCCTGACCTCCTTGCCCAATCCAGACGCGGGCACCGACGCCGTCACCCTCGCTGACGGCCGGCATCTGCTCGTCTACAACCACAGCACGAAGGCGCCCGGCAGCCGCGGCGGTGGTCCGCGTTATCCGCTGAATGTGGCCATCTCAAAGGATGGAATCGAATGGCGTCAGGTCCTCACCCTCGAAGACAAGCCGATCAAGCACGGTTACGCGTATCCGGCGGTCATCCAGGCGCCGGACGGCCTCGTCCACATCACCTACACGTGGAACCGGGAAAGAATTAAGCACGTGGTCCTCGATTTGAAAAAACTGCCGTAAGGCCGGAGGTTCCAAGCCGGGGCTCGTAACTTCGAGCGCCAACCGGACGGTTTGGTTTGGGAAAATGCCGCCGGCCACGCGCAGCCGGCGGCAGCTCTTAACCCCAGGACTAACCCCGCCCGATCCTACACCAATCCAAAGGGGTCGAGTCGTTACATGTTACCATCTCCATCATTTCTGGTACTTGTAACGTGTAACGACTCGACCCCGTGAACCGGTCCCGTGAACCGGTCTTTCCGGAACGGAGCGCTGGCTGGTTCAGGGGACCCAGAATTCAAACGTCGAACCTTGGCCAAATCTCGAAAACACCTTGATTTCGCCGCCCATGGCGTGGACGAGTTTGCGGCTGATGGGAAGGCCGAGACCGGTGCCCGCTTGGGACAACACCCGGCTGTTCGGCAATTGCACAAACGGCTCGAAGATCGACTCCAGTTGCTCGGCGGGAATTCCGACGCCGGAATCCTGCACCGAAAAATAGAGCCGCGGCTCGGTGCCCGCCGTGGCCCACGTGGTGATTTTCACACCGCCCGTCGGGGTGAATTTCACCGCGTTGCCCACCAGGTTGACGAGCACATGTTGCAGGTGCGTCGCATCGCCGTTCCACTCGAACTCGGGCGCGACGCGGGTTTCGAGGTTGAGGGAGAGTCCCGCCTGCGTCGCGGTGGCGGCCAGAATCGTAATGGCGTCGGCGGCAACCGCCGCAGGGCGGAAAGGCTGGCGCGCGATCTTTACGCTGCCGGCCTCCAGCTTGGAGTAGTCGAGGACATCGGAGATCACGGACATCAGGACCTGGCTTGATTTTTCGAGGATGCGCAACGTGCGCTGCTCCATTTCGGTCTTGGCCGTGGGGCTCATTTTCAAGAGCCCGGTGCCCGTGATGATCGAAGTAAGCGGTGTGCGCAGTTCGTGGCTCACGGTGGCGAGAAACACCGACTTGGCGCGATCGGCCGCCTGGGCCGACACCAAGGCGGCTTGAAGCTCCTGCGTCCGGATTTGCACCCGCGATTCCAGCTCCGCCAGCAGCAATTCGCGCTGGGTGCGCTCTGACTGCAGCCGGTCCGCCATCGCCGAAAGATGATGGATGAGCTCGTTGAACTCTTGCGGGAGCTGGAGTCCGCGGGTTTGGTCCAAGCGGCGGGAGTTGACGATCGGATCGCGGGCAAACGCCAGCAGCCCACTCCAGGCACGAAGAAAATCGCGGATGGACCACGCGGTGAAGCCGATGGCGACCAGGGCCGCCAGCAGCGCGACGGCGATCAAGGCGAGATAGCCCGTGGTGATGGGCGAAAGGATGTCACCCCACTTCCGCTGCACGGTAATGGTCCAGCCGGCGCGCGGCACGGTGACGCTCACGGAAAGGAAGCTGACTCTTGCGCCCCCGATCTCGGCCGTATAGCGGGTTGGGCTTCCGGCGTTGGGGGCGCTGATCAGATCGCCGACGGCAGTGCCGGCCAAGGGCGTGAGGGGCGCATAGTCGAGATCGGTTCCGCTGATCACCTTGAGCTTGCGGTCGGTCAATAGCACCCGCCAGGCGTTGCCGGACGCTTTCACCCGCACCAGGGGATCGAGCATGCTCGCCTGCCACGAACCTTCGATGATGCCGATGCGGTCGCCCGCGCGACTGATGACCGGAGCGCTGACGGCAAAGAGGATGTCTTGGCCGAAGCCGCGGCCGCGGAAAACGTCGGAGATATAGGCCGATCCAGTACTGAGGGGGACGGAAAAATATTCGCGGTCGGCAATCGACCGGACACCGGCGTCCAATTGCGCCCCCCCAGTTTCGCCCCGGATGGAGGCGGCGATGACGGCGCCACTGGCGTCAGCCGCCAGCATGGTAATGAAGTGGGGGGCTTGGGTGTGAGCGACCTTTAGGTCTGCGGCCACGCGATCGTTCCGCTCCATTTTGGCAAGATACGACTGGCGGGCGGCGGTGGTGCTGACCGCGTCTTCGCCGGTTTCCAATTCATGCCCGATTTTCAGCGCCAGATTCTCGGCCGTGGTGGCGAGATTGTTGCGCGCTTCCACCAGTGCGCTTCGTTCAAATTGCCGGGCCGCCAGCAAACCGGCGATCAACACCGGAAAGGTTCCGAACGCCAGGTAGCGCTTGAGCAGGAAACCACGAAAACTGTCGTCGGATTCTTGACCGACCCGCGGCGCGAAAAATGGAATAAAACTCGTGGCGACGATGGCGATCCAGACAGCGATCAAGCCGTTGGCCACTTGCACCACCAGCGCTTGTTCAAACGAAGGATGCGGAATGAGGTAGACGTATTTGTAGAGGACCCAGGATACGGGTGTGCCGACGAGGCCCCAAAACATTAAATCGGCCAGCAAGTAGGACCGTACCCGTCTCCAGAACCAGCCCACCCAGAGCCCCTCGAGCGCGACAATTGTCGATGAATACGGCTGACCCCATTTGAGGGTGAGGACCACCAGGCTGGTGAGCAGTACGGGAATCGCCCATCTGGGGCCGAGCCGGCGCAATGCGATCCAGTAGAACACAATCCCGAGCACCAGCGAATGGCCCGAAAATAGCACCGGCGCAAACCAGTCGGCCAGCCCGGCGCAGCCAGCCAGCATCAGGATCCACAGCACACGACCAGCGGGCGAATGAGGAGCGCTCGCGTTGCCAGAGGCGGGGCTCATGAAATGGGCGGAGCGAGGGAAACGGTCGCCAGCGGGTTAAAAATCCGCACGGCCGGAGGCGGAATTAAGGTAACGCGTGACCGTGGCGATGAGTTTGCCGGGGTCGAAAGGTTTGGTGAGATATCCGTCGGCCCCCGCCTTGAGCCCAGCCTCCACGCGTTCGTCTTGCGCGTGGGCTGACATGATGACGACCTTGGTGTTTTGGTGCCGGGGCGAGGAACGGATCCAGCCGAGCAGCCAGTTGCCGTCCCCATCGGGTATCGAAAGATCGGTGATGACCAAGTCCACGTCGTTCGCCTCGAGAAAGCGGCTCGCTTCGTGCCCGCTGGCGGCCGTGAGCACCGTGGCACCGGTAAAACTGAGGAGATCCGTGGTCGTCTCGCGCACATTCAAATCGTCTTCCACGAATAGAATGATGAGATTTTTTTGGCCGTTGGCAGTCATGCGTATTACATCGGCATCATGAGCCGCGAGCCGCTCCCCCATGAAAATTTTCGGCTAATAGCCGGGGGGAACGTTCTCGCCTGATTAGACAGGATTGTTCGGGAGGTAGTCAACTGGCGACGCGAACCAGTATGGCAGAAGTATCACACGGCCTACCCTACTTCGGGCAGCGACGCCGCGGGCATCTCGCGCGAAGCGAAGCCCAAACGCCTCGGGCCCGCACCAGCTTGTCCTTTCCGGTGACTCCGCTGAACCGCAATCGGGCGATAAGTCGGCCCGGGCTTTGAACGGCGAACGCCCGACCCCGGCCCGTTTGACCGCGGAGATTTCTGTCCGGAGAAAAGACGAACGAGCGCGCCGGAAGGCTGACGCCTTCCGGCGCTCGACCGAATCAGGCTTTCTTGGGGGCGGGAGCCGGGGGTGTTTCAATCCGGTTGCCCGACGCGTCGTAGCCCGTGTTGGTCGCGTTGCGCGTGCCTTGAAACAGCCGGTAGCCGGGGCGATCCTGCCAGCTTGAGGGGCCGGCCAGAATCTTGCCGTGCTTGAGCACGGAATCCCGGACGAGTTTTTCGCGCGCATTGTAGCTCGCGTCGCCATCGCGGTCGCCCGCCTGCCAGCCGAAATCGTTGCTCGCGACCATGACGATATCGATGCCGGGAACCTCGTCGAGAATGGTGTCGATGAGGCCGACGCCCTCCGGGTTCTCGATCATGATCAGGATCAGGATATTATTATTGGCGTTCGTCTGGTACTTGGGGCCATACAGGGCGTTGAACTGGCCGCCACCCGAGCTGCGATGCCCCCAGGGCTTGGCGTTGGGATTGTCGCGATGGCCGATCGGCCATTTGGCAAACTTGACCGCATTCCGCGCTTCTTCGACGTCGTCAACCATGGGGACGATGATACCGAGCGCACCGGCATCGGTGGCCTTCTGGATGTCGCCTTCGAACGCACCGGGCACGCGGACAAAGGGGATGCAACCGGCCTCCACGACCACCTTGATGATGTCCTCCGTTTCACGCCACGTCAGGCGGGAGTGCTGCATCTCGATCCAGATGAAATCCTGACCGACGCAGGCTTTCTTCGCCGCCTCGAGGTCAGGTTGAATGATCGTGTTGCTGAAGATTTGCTTTCCCTCCTTCAACTTCGTGATGACCGTGTTGAAGGTGACCGAATTAGCCGGGAAGCCCGGGCCAACTCGTCCGCCGGCACCGCCGGCGGACGCAGCCGGAGCCGGCGCGGCGGCCTTGAGCGCCGGTTGCTGGGCGCTGGCGACCGAAGTTAACGCGACCAAGCCGGCCGTCGCGGCGAGGAAATCGCGCCGGTTGATGGGCGGCGTACCGGCCGCGGCGTTGGTCTCGTTCGGGGGAGTAGCGTCGTTCGTGGGGGTGAGGTTGTTCATAACAATGCCAGTGATCGGATCGGATATCGGGGTGGAGGGAAAAACGGGAAATCAAACCCGCAAACCAAATTCAAATCTTGGTTTCGTCCTTTTCCAATAGCGGTGCGCAGCTGAACAACGCAAGAAATGAACGCGGAGGCGGGGCCAGGCCAATGGGTCGGGCATCGGAGCACAGGATGAACAGGATTTACAGGAGGGTGGAAAAGCGGAGCGCGGCCGTGGTTAAATGTGCGCATCCGGTTCATCCGGTTTGCATCCTGTCCAGGGATGGGGGTCTTTCTTGTGGGTACGGCCAAAGCGGCACCAGGTCGCCGCACTCCGAACATTGGCTCGCTCCGTGGGCGAAGCGGCGGACGGGTCGGTGCACGTGCCCTGCCCCGACCAGCCGGGTGCTGCGCCCCCGCTGGTCCACCGCACGTCATCTCCCCCCTGCCCTCAGGTCGAGCACGGTCGGCCTCACAACTCATCAAAATCCTGGTAGTCCATCTTGATAATCTCCGTGTAAGTGCCGGCGTTGAACGCGATCTCCCGCTCCTCCGTCAGGCTCGCCGCGACATAGACGGGCAGTCCGTAGAGGCGGCCGAAGGGCGGCGGGAGCCTGCAGCATCTCGGGCAGGCCGGCGCGGCGCCGGAGTAAGGGGTAAGGTTTAAGGAGTAAGGGGAAAAACAGTACGGCCGCGTCATCGACCTTCGGCTCGCCTCACACTTTACACCTTAAACCTAAATCTAGCCGCGGGCTCACCGCGGCGATTCCTAGGGCCGCTCCGAAAGGTTGCGATAAATAGCGCGGATCGACGTGGCGTTCGACGCCCGGCTGGCGCCCCACGGCTGGTGTTTGGACAGGTCGATTTCCTGCACGAGGCTGTCGGCCGTCTTGCCGGCTTTGAGGCCGGCCCGCACCTGCACCACGATGTCCGCCAGATATTCCCGCTGGCCGCGGAGCGCGTCGGTCGTACCGACCCGCCCATGGCCCGGCACGACGGTCTTCACGTCCCACTGCGCCAGCAGATCGAGGGCCTTGACCCAATGATCAGGATCCGCGTCGCGGTCGCCGGTGTTGTTGCCGCTCGGCCAATTCACACAGAGATCGCCGGTCACCAAAAGTCTCTCCTTCGGCAGGTAGGCGACGGAGTCGCCAATCGTGTGACCCGGCCCCACGCGAATCAACTCCACCCGATGCTCGCCGTCGTCAAAGACCAGGCGGTCTTCGAAGAGGAGCGTCGGGTGCTCGAGCTGGTATCCTTTGGTGCGGGTCTCCGCGGCGACGGCCTTGTCGTAGTCCGTCGCCTCCGGCCGCTGCCCGCGATTGAAGACCTGATTCCTCCAGTCGGTTTCGCCCTTGCTGCGGGATTCGGCCGCGGACTCCCGCGAGCTCACGATGGTTGCCCCCGCTTCCACGAAGATCCCATTCCCGAACGCGTGATCGGCGTGGTAGTGGGTGTTGAACACGAACCGGATCGGTTTGGTGGTGGTGCGCCTGATCTCCGGCAGGATCTCCCGCGCGCCCCAGGGGAAGTTGGCGTCGATCACCAGGACGTAATCCTTGAAGATCACCCACGTGCAGTTCGCGGGGCGGCGGATCACGGTGTCGCCCTGCCAGAAGTAAACTCCGGGGGCGAGTTGGGTGACCTTCTGGTCCTGCCCGAAGGCCAGAGGCAGGGCGGCGAGGGCGAACAGGGGCGCGAGGAAAATTGGTTTCATGGCGGGCAGCGTAGGGTTTAAGGCAGCCAGACAGTGGCCGTATCCAATGACAAATTTTCAATGCTCAATTTTCCATCTCCCGCCCGAACCGACGGAACCACCGCGAACGCGAAGCGAGCTCGCCGGCGCGGATTGAAAAGCGCCCATGGAAAATCTGTCATCGCTAACCAGCAGGCTGACCCGAACACCGAGGCTGCCGGCCCTCGTCAGAAGCAGATGCTTTGGGCCATTTGCGTCAACGGCACCAGGGCCAGGCCCTCCTGCTCAAGCTTTGCTTCCACCGCCTTCAATTCAGCGCAGAACCGTCCTTCGATCGCTTGCAGGTCGGGATCCGTGAAACCATAGGTCAGATGGGCGAGGTTGTTGGGAAATTTCTCCTCATAGGAGAATTTGACGAAGACATCGGTGAAATTCTCGAACTTGGCGACATTGAGCGGATCGAACATCGCTGCGGGCTGAATTGGTTCCCCGTCCTCCAAGCGGTGGCGGAGCATGGGGCAGGAGTAGTTTCTGAATAATTTATAATAGGTATGATGGTCGGAGGAATGCAGAACCGATACCTGCCAGATAAAGGCGGCCAGCAGGTCCTTGCGATCAAACGCGGCCAAGCTTGCCGGGATGTATTGGTCGAGGGCCGTGAAAAGCTGATCCACCAGATCCAGTTCCAAGCGGTCGCCCAAGTCTTCAATAAACTGGCGGATGGCCTGATAGTAGGCGCCAACAAAGCGATGGTAGGGCAGTTCGGGGTTCAGCCGGGGCGGGGCGGAAAATTCTCCATCCAATTTGTAGAAATCCACCGTTCGCGCCTGATTGTTTTCCACGAAAGTGTTTCCGGTCATGGCAAAGGCCTGGAACGGATTAAGTCGTTTGCTCCACTTGTCCTGGTTGTTCGAGGTTCGTCGAATCCGCAGGGCCTGATGGTTGATCCGCATGGTAAACCGGGTATGAACAGACATAATCCGGTACAAGACGCTGTCGCGAGGGACGGCATTGAAAACGAGCGCGGAAACGACGCAGGGAAGCTGAAAATGCACCCAGGAATGCCCGATGCCCACGTTGAAATAGCTGACGCAGGTCATCGCGTGGATTTTTGCCTGCTCGTAGCTGGGATCGCCTTTCCCGATGCGACGGTTATGGCGGGTAATGATGAGAATCTCCTTCGTGTTGTGATTAATCTCCAGTCCCCGAACCTCGAAAAAGTAACCGGGAAATAGCTCCACGTTCATCAACTGGGCCATATTCATATGCTCGACTCCGGCCCGATCCGTGGGTCGCAGGTAAAAGGAATTGCCCGTGTTGGTGATGCTGCGATAAAAATGCTCGTCCGAGGGAGTTGTCACCGTCGAGGCCTCGCCGTTCACCCGAAAAAACTTTCGGTAGTAGCTCTCATAGCTCTCCTTCGTCAGGCGCAGATAGACGGGGCTGCGTCGGAGTAAAAAATCGTATTCAAGCGACCAGGGAATTAAGGTGACACCATAGATGTTCCGCCACCTGACGATCTGGGCTTTTTCTTCCGTGGCCCCGCGCGCCTTGGACTTCGCTTTTGAGAGTGCCAGCGCGTAGCCGAAATCGAGCATTAACTTTATGACTCCGGTCATGGACCTGGCGGCGAGGGAGTTTGAGACGGCCATGTGAGGATGGAGTCGGACGGTTAGTGAATGCGTTTCCCAGGCGGATTTAAATATATCCAACGGCCGATCTGTGCTCCGCAGCGTTTCATGGACATTGAAGGTAAAGCGGTTTCATCGCGAAGACAGTCGGGATCAAAATACCGGCTCTTCCGGGGGGTGGAGTTGGGGGAAAATCGGCGCAGGGGATGGTACAGATTAGGGTCGCCGCTCCGGCCGCCACGAGAAAAAACATTCGAAGCACGCCAATTCGGCGGAATTTGCCTTTTACAGACTACCTAATCGCAAAATCGCGAACCACACCGCAAACAGAGATGCCATAAGCAGGCTCTCGGCCATCCAGGCCTAGGTCGCGCCCCCGGATTAAAAATCACCTATCCGCCGGCGGCAGCCCGGCCACTTTCGTTTGCGCTACGGGCCGCGCGGGCTGCAGTCTCGCCGTTGTGAGCCATGCCGTGCCCGCCAATCCGGATTCCCGCGCCGGAACCATCGCGCCGACGCCGGGGCACACCGGAGGCCCGCCCGACTCCGCCGGGGGCTCCGGATATGTCGAACGGGGCACACCGGAGTTTCGTCGCGCGGCCGTGGCGCTGTTCGCGGCGGGGTTCGCCACGTTTGCCCTTCTCTACTGCGTCCAGCCCCTGATGCCCGTGTTCGCGCGGGAATTCGGGCTCAGCGCCGCCACCAGCAGCCTCGTCCTCTCGGTGTCGACGGCCACGCTGGCCGCGGGACTACTGGTGACCGGGCCGATCTCCGATGCCGTGGGCCGCAAGCCCGTGATGGTCGCGGCGCTCCTGGCCGCGTCGCTCTTCACGCTCGCGAGCGTGGCCATGACCACGTGGCACGGCATCCTCGCGATGCGCGCGCTGCTGGGACTTTCGCTGTGCTGGCTCGCGGCCGTGGCGATGACGTACCTCAGCGAGGAAATCCACCCGCGCGTGCTCGGGTACGCGATGGGGCTCTACGTCGGCGGCACCGCCATCGGTGGCATGGGCGGCCGGCTGATCGCGGGCGTGGCCGTGGATTTTGTCTCGTGGCGCACCGCCCTGGGTGCGCTCGGCGGGCTCTCGCTCGTGGCGACCCTGGTGCTCTGGCGGACCGCGCCGGCCTCCCGGCATTTCCGGCGGACGCCACTGCGGCTGCGCGCGGTGGGGCACGCGTTCCAGCTGCATCTCCGCGATGCGGCGCTGCCCTGGCTTTTCCTCGAGGGTTTCCTGCTGCTCGGCGGTTTCGTGACACTGTTCAACTACATCACCTACCGCCTGCTCGCGGCGCCGTATCACCTGAGCCAGGCCACCGTCGGCTGCCTCTCGGTGGTGTACGTGGCCGGCGTCTTCACGTCAGCGAGGATCGGCGAACTGGCCGACCGCCTGGGCCGTCGCCGGGTGTTTCGCGTGGTCATCGCGGTGATGCTGGCGGGGGCGCTGGTGACGCTGGCGCGACCGCTGTGGGTCATCCTCACTGGCATGGTGATTTTCGCGACCGGCTTCTTCGGCGCCCACTCGGTGGCGAGCAGTTGGATCGGGCGCCGCGCCCGGGTCGCCCGCGCCCAGGCGTCGTCGCTTTACCTGTTGTGCTATTACCTGGGTTCGAGCCTGGCCGGCACGGCTGGCGGGTACTTCTGGCATGTGGCGGGCTGGACGGGAGTGGTGGGATTCATCGCCTCCCTGCTGACCGTGGCGCTGGCGGTCGCTGGGTGGCTGATGCGCGTGCCGCCGCTGCCGGAGCCGAGTCCGCGTGCGACAACTGGCGCCTGAAAGGGGCGCGGCGGGATGGTGGCATGCGGAATCGGATTTCGTTACAGGTTTCGATCCGATCTCGTCCCGATATTCCTAGCTTCCCACAAATTGCCGATTACCGATTTTCAATGCTCAATTTTCAATCTCACCAAACGCACGCGCCGCGGCGTAAATCCACGAGAACGACAGCGTCTCCTGATTGAAAATTACCAATTGAAAATCTGTCGTCGCAAATTGCTCAAACCGCTCACGACGACAGAAGATCCGTAACAGCCCGCCGGAGCACGACGCGCCAATTCGACGGGGCCGGCCTGTCACCTGCTCGCCTGATCACGCCCGTCCGATCGCGGGCGCCCAACTTGGGGTTGATTTGGCGCGGGGCGGAACATTACACTTTTGGTGGTAGCGTTCACCGCCCGGCCGGGTGGGATCGCTGCAAAGCCCCCAATGACTGTCACCCCCTCTTTTTTGCGTGGGAATCCCCTTCGGTGGGGCGCCACTCTCGTCGCCTTCGGTTCGCTGCTGTGGCTTGCCCTTACGCCGATGCGCAGCGCCCCCGCCCTTGGCCCCGAGGTCTTCGCCTTCACCGACCGCTATTGTTCAAATTGTCACAACGAGGTGGACAAGGAAGGCGGACTCGATCTGACGAGCTTCAAGGATCAACTCACCGATCCGAATGCCTTTCTGACCTGGGTCCGCGTGCACGATCGCGTCCAGAATGGCGAGATGCCGCCGAAGGAAAAGAAGCGGCCGGATCCCGCCGCGGCGGCCGCGTTCACCAAGAGCCTGTCCTCCTCGCTGGTCGCCTTCGAGGACGACGCCACGACCCGTTTCGGCCGGACGCAACGGCGCCGGCTCAATCGCGTGGAGTTTGAGAACTCGCTGCAGAATATTTTCCAGGCGCCGTGGATTCTGGTGAAGGATCTCCTGCCCGAGGACGGCGTCGCGGCGAATTTCAACAAGGTGTCCCGCGCCCTCGACGTCTCGCCGGTGCACGTGGAACGCTACCTGAATGCCGCCGAGACCGCCATCAAGCAGGTCCTGGCGGTGGAATATGCGCGGCCCGCGACGAAAAAGGTACGCTATTGGGCCCGGGAGAACATCACGCTGGCCGACTCGATGGGGCATCCGAGCCGGGGCAAGTTTCCCGTCCTCGATTCCGGACCCGATCTTCCCGTCATCACCCGCACCGCGCCCTTGACCGTCGGCGACAAGGATTCCGAAAAACGCGAGCACGAGGCGATGGGCTGGACCGGAAGCCATTTCCAACCGGCGCTGCAGACGCATTGGAATAATTTTTATTCGCCGGTGGCGGGCCGCTATAATTTTCGCTTCAGCGCCTACACGATTTGGGTCGGACCCAATGGCACGCGCCACCCCACCCAATCGGCGGCCGGTACGACCCCAAAGGGCGGCGATTCCATGGCGCTCGCCTTTATTCAGCCGGAATGGGCCGTGCCCAATCACTACGACATCTCGGCGGGACGCCGCAACGAGCCGCTTCACGTCTATGCCCGCCTCATCCCCAATGCGGCACACCGGCTCGGCACGTTTGAACTCACGCCCGAACCGCAGGTTTTCGAACTCCCGAACGTGTGGCTGAACCTCAATGAATTCATCATCACGGATGCCGCGCGCTTCTTCCGTTCGCGGCCTTTCACGCTCAACGACAATTACACCAATAAGCTGGCGCAGCCGGACGGCCAGCCGGCCGTCGCTTTCCGGTGGATGGAAATCGAGGGACCGCTGTACGACGAGTCGTCGCGCGCCGGCTATCGGCTGCTCTTTGGGGATCTCCCCTTGAAGAAAGTCGCCGCTGAGGCATCCGGCGTCCGAATCGAGATTCTGGCTCCTTCCAATTCGAACGAGAGCCGCGGCGGACGCGGTGGACGGGGCGCAAAAAAGGGCGGCGCCAGCGCGGCGGGCGAGCTCCCGGGGCGCGCGGCGCAACGGGCCGCGATCCTGGGCTCGCCGATTCCCGGCGGAGTCATCGCCCCGGTGATGGTCGACGTCGAATCCGCCAACCCGCAAGGAGACGGCGAAAGACTGTTGCGGACCTTCATGAGCCGGATCTTCCGGCGTCCGGTCGCGGAGCCGGAAGTGCAGCGTTTTCTGGGTTTGTTCAAACAGCAGCTGACCGAAGGCAACGGTTTCGCCACGTCGTTGCTGGCGACCTATACCGCCGTGATCGCTTCGGAGGGTTTCGTTTATCTCGACGAGGACGGTCCCGGGAAACTCGATGACTTTGCGCTCGCGACCCGCCTGGCGTTTCTGCTGGGCAATTCGGAACCCGACGCGACGCTGCGCGCGGTGGCCGCCAAGGGAGAGTTGCGTCAGCCCGCGGTCCTGCGCCGCGAAGTGGATCGGCTGCTGGCGGACGCGAAGTCCGACCGGTTCATCACCGCGTTTCTCGACTACTGGCTCGACTTGCGGAAGATCGAGGACACCGCGCCCGACGTTGCCCTCTACAGCGACTATTTCATCGACGATTCGCTGACGGAGGCGGCCCTGGCAGAAACCCGCATGTTTTTCGGCGACCTCGTGCGCCGGAACCTGCCGGCGCGCACCGTCGTGGATTCCGATTTCACGTTCCTCAACGAACGGCTGGCCACGCACTATGGAATTCCCGACATCGATGGGGTCGCAATGCGGCGGGTGGCCCTGCCGGCCGGCAGCGTGCGGGGCGGCCTGATGACGCAGGCGAGCGTCCTGAAGGTCACCGCCAACGGCACCACCACTTCCCCCGTGCTCCGGGGCAAATGGGTCATGGAGCGCATCCTCGGGTATGAAGCGCCGCCTCCCCCGGCCGCGGTGCCGGCGGTCGAGCCCGACGTGCGCGGCGCCACCACGATCCGCCAGCAACTCGACAAGCACCGGGCGGACGAAAGCTGCGCGATGTGTCACCGGAACATCGACCCGCCGGGTTTCGCGCTGGAGAGCTTCGATGTCTTCGGCGGCTTCCGGACCAGGTATCGCGCGGTTAACGCGGCCGGACAAACGCCCGAGGTCGGTTTCGGCCACAATGGCTGGCCGCTCACCTATTTCTACGCGCTGCCGGTCGATCCGAGCGGCCAACTCGCGGACGGCCGCGCCTTCAACGACGTGCGCAGCCTGAAGGCCCAGCTGCTGAACGATGAGACCCAGATTGCGCGGAATATTGCGCGGCAGCTGATGGTTTATGCCACGGGCGCACCGGTGCGCTTCAGTGATCGGGCCACCCTCGAGCGCATCCTCGAAAAAACGCGCGCGAGCGGTTATGGCATTCGCAACCTGCTTATCGAAATTATCCAGAGCGACCAGTTCTTGAATAAATAAATCCCGAACGTCGTGCCATCTTGGATCGTGAAATCTGAATTTCTAAATTCACAAACGCATCGTAGCCCTGCGCGAGAGCGCAGGGACCGGCGGCATTCATCACCCAACGCAGTCCCGCTGCTCTCGCCGCGGGCTACATCAGTAATTTCGGCCCGAATTACCCGCCTCTTTTAAGAGTTTAACAGCTCATCGATTAATGAAAACGCCCCCCGCTTACGGCCCCTACATCAGCACCCGCCGGCCGCTGTCCCGCCGGCATTTCCTGCGCGGGGCGGGAGTCGCGCTCTCGCTGCCGTTCCTCGATGCGATGCTCCCGACCTTCGCGCGCGCGCAGGCCTCCTCGTCCCCGCTCGCGCCCGGTGCCAAGCCCCGGCGCATGCTCGCCATCATCAATAATCTCGGATTCCTGGGTTCGAACTTCTCGCCCAGCGGCGAAGGCAGCGATTACAAGCTCTCGCCCTATCTCGAGCTGATCAAGGACCACCGCCAGGACTTCACGGTCCTTTCCGGCGTCTCCCTCCCCAACGTCTACGGCGGCCATCCCACCGAGGTCGCCTGGCTGACGGGCGCGCCGAGCCCGGCGAGCAGTTCGTTCCGCAACACGATCTCGCTCGATCAAGTCGTGGCGGGAAAGATCGGAACGCTGACCCGCTTCCCCTCGCTGAGTCTGGCGGTCAACATCCGCGACCGCTCGCTCTCCGTCAGCGGCACCGGCGTGACCATTCCGCCGGAAGACCGGGCCGCCAACGTCTTCAAGCAACTCTTCGTCCAGGGCACGGCCGCCGAGGTCGAGACCCAGATTCGCCAGCTCAACACCCGTCGCAGCATTTTGGACACGGTCTCGGGTCACGTGAAAGATCTGGAGAAGAACCTGGGCACGCCGGATCGCGAACGGATCGATCAATATTTCACCAGCGTGCGCTCGCTCGAGAGCCGGTTGCAGGCGTCGCAGGAATGGGAAAAGAAGCCGAAGCCCGCCGTGACCGCGCCCGTGCCGGTGGACCCGGCGAATCCGGCGCAATACTTTGAAAAGCTGAAGATCATGTACGATCTGGCCGTGCTCGCGTTGCAGACGGATTCGACCCGGGCCATCACCCTCTTCTCCGCCTGTGCGAACACGCCCGCGGTCGCGGGCAATTTCGACCTGGCAATCACCGAAGCCTATCACGGCCTCTCACACCACGGCCGCTCGCCGGACAAGATGGCGCAGCTGCGGGTGCTGGACGTCGAGAACTTCAAGCTCTTCAACAAGCTCCTGGCCGGCATCAAGGCCGTGAATGAAAACGGGGAATCGCTGCTGGAGCGCACGATGGTGCTTTACGGCTCGAACCTCGGTGACGGCAACGCGCACTTGACCGACAACCTGCCGACCATTCTCGCCGGGGGCGGGTTCAAGCACGGCCGGCACCTGGTCTTCGATTCGGCGCGCAATTATCCACTGACCAACCTGCACCTGACCATGCTGCACCGGCTGGGGATCGAAGCCGACAAGTTCTCCTCCTCGACCGGCACCTTCCGCGGGTTGGAGATGAGCTGAGCGCGATATCGAATCGAACTCACGAACCCTGTAACTGGCCTCGCCGAGGTCGGATAAATTTCCAATTACAGATTCTCAATTCTCAATTCTCAATTTTCAATCCCAGCAGCCGCCCCCCTCCGCAGCGTTGCTGCGCGATCGGCGAGGCGACCACCCAGCTCGAAAATTGTCGCGAGCAAGAGCGCGCCTACTTCAACTCGCCCACCAACCCATCCCACCCGGCCTTGGAAAATTCTTTCCCGAGTTGATCCCGCCGGTCCTTGAACCGCTTGATTCGCGCCTGCTCCGCCGGCCGCTCGGCCAGGCCCAAATCCGGAACGTGCCTTTCCAGTCGACGAATTTCCGCGTCCACGGCCTCGAGGGCGGCCTTCACCTCGGCCTTGTCATTCGGCCGCGGATTGAGCCGCGCCAGGTTGAGCGTGTGGGAACGGTCGGTCTTCGGGACGGGCGGCGTGCGGAGCGGCGCCATGGCCAGGGCGAGGCGCTGGGCTTGAAGATTGATGTCGGATCGCAGCTCGTCGAATTTCGAGCGATCAAAGGCCAAGCGGAGCGCTTCGACCCGGTCCTTCAGCGTCTGGAGTTGGCTGAGGATCGAGGGTTTCAACAGCAGGTTGTTGTACTGATGAAACAAGGTTTCGAAGCGAACCATGTCCAAGTCCAACACCTTGAACTCCTCCGCATGGGCGTCGACCGGCTCAACTGGTTCCTGCGCCGCTGGCGCCGCCATGGTCAAAGCGATCAGTGCGATGCCGCCGGCGCACAGACGTTGAAAAATTGAAAACCTGGAAACGGGGTATATTTTCACCGGATAACGTCGGCGGGACGGACGGATCAAGGTGTCCGCCCCAAACCCGCGCAATCCTTTTCATTTTTCAGGGTGCGGCGGCCGGTGGAGCGAATAGCACCCGGGTTGTCTCGGCTCGTCTCCTGTGGATTCGATCGTGGCTGGCTCGTTTGAACCGGAGTCCATCCGAGGCCGATCCGAGACAATCATCACGGCCGGTAACGGACGGGATGAACAGGATTTACCGGATGACGGAGAATCGGTCACAGGGCGGTCAATAATCCGGCGCATCGTGTCCATCCTGTCCACGGATTGGTTTGTTTCACTGGTCGGATTTTCAAAAGCGGCGCCGGGTCGCCGCACTCCCAAAAGGCCAGTGCCTGGTTTTCTCTGCGCCGCCGCGCCGTGAGCGAAGCGGGCGGGAGAATGGGTTTGGCGAAAAAGGAAGATTTCGCGCGGAGGCGTGGAGGCACGGCGTGGGCCTCCCGACGCCGGTCGGAGACCGGCGCTACACCTGGCGGCTGAATTACCGAAACGATCCGAAGTGCAGCGGCTCTTTGATCCGCGGATCATCGAAGGTCTGCAGCGTCGAGATGATATCGAAATTCTTCCAGTCGCGGAGCGCCCAGACGACTTTCTTGGCCGGAGTGACTTCAATCGCCTGCACGGGCGCCCACAAATCCGGCGTGTCGCCCGGCCGCCAGGCAGTCTCGTTGTTGACCGTAACCAGCGTATTGCCGTTGGGGAGACGCATCGCCGCCTGCAGCTTGTCGATGATATAGCCCTGCGCCTCGAGGTCGGCCGGCGTCAGTTTCCAGACCGTTTCGCCCTTCGGGTTCAGCTCGATCGTGTCCAACTGCATCGAGGCAACGAGCGTGTTGCCGTTCTTCAGCCGCTCCACGGACCACGGCTGCGCCACTTTTGCGGACCAGACTTCCTTGCCGCTCTCGTCGTATTCGGCGACTTTGTCGGCGTTGGTGTAAGCGATGACCGCGGTGCCTTGCGGCGTCAGCCGCATCCGGCGGGCCTGCATGTGCACATAGGTCGGCTCCTTCATATGCTCGGCGCCGGCGAGCGGAAGTTCGACGTCCTTCTCGATTTTTCCCGTCGTGATATTGGCCACGAGAATGTGGGGGCTCGGGTTGCCGTTTTGCAGGAACACAACGCGGTCCTTGCCGACGGGTTGCACCCCGTCGATTTCGTGTTCTCTCGGCTGCACGTCATAGCGCCAGACGATCTTTTTGTCCGGCGCGATGATCATCGCCCCATTGGCGTGCCCCAAGAGCAGGTTGCCGTTCGCCATCAGCGTTCCGTCGTAGTAATTACCTTTGACGGTGTTATCATAGAAGTTCCACGCGACTTGGCCGTTCTTGACCATGACGATGCCCTTGCCATCCCGCGACGAATGCACGCCCGACGCAAAAAAATCATGTTCCATCAGTCCGCGGCCGGGGAGCGCCGCCGGAGCCTGCGGTTTCGTGAAGCCACCCGGGTGCTTGGTGATACCGCCTGAACCTTCCGCTCGTTTCATCGCCTCCGCGGACGGTTTGAAGGGCGCATCCTCAGCCAAAACGAAGCTCGTGATCGAGAGCGCGGCGATGCTGACGCCCACGGAATAAAGGAAACGGGGTGATTTCATGGTGGGGAAAGAGGCGCGAGTATGTCGCTCGCCGGCTCGCCCACAATCCCCAAGTCGGGCTTTCCAGATTTCAGATTACCGATTTTCAATTCGCAATTTTCAATCCCCGTGAACGAGCGGACCATGGCGCCGTTCCGCGGGCCAAAGGTCGCGCCCCCGGATTGAAAATTGGTAATTGAAAATCTGAGATCTGCCATTGGCTCTGCCCGATACCAGATCCGCCCCTCTTCTGGGCGCCGAGCAAGGTTCAGTGGAACGATCCGAAGTGCAGCGGCTCCTTGATCCGCGGATCGTCGAGCGTCTGCATCGTCGAGACCACGTCGAAGTTCTTCCAATCGCGGAGCGCCCAGACGACTTTCTTGGCGGGATTGACTTCAATCGCCTGCACGGGCGCCCACGCATCCGGGGTGTCGCCCGGCAGCCAGGCCGTCTCGTTGTTGACCGCAATCAGCGTATTGCCGTTGGGGAGACGCATCGCCGTCTGCAGCTTGTCGATGATGTAGCCCTGCGCCGCGAGGTCGGCCGGGGTCAATTTCCAGACGGTCTCGCCCTTCGCGTTCAGTTCGATCGTGTCCAGTTTCATCGAGGCGACGAGCGTGTTGCCGTTCTTCAGGCGTTCGACGGACCACGGCTGCGCAACCGCCGCCGACCAGACTTCCTTGCCGTTCTCGTCGTATTCGGCGACTTTGTCCGCGTTGGTGTAGGCGATGAGGGCCGTGCCTTGGGGCGTCAGCCGCATCCGGCGCGCCTGCATATGGATATAGCGCGTCTCCTTCATGTTCGCGGTGGCCGCGAGCGGGATCTCGACGTCCTTTTCGATTTTTCCCGTCGTGATGTTGGCGACGAGGATGTGCGCGCTGGGATCGCCGTTCTGGAGGAAGACCACGTGGTCCTTGCCCACCGGCTGCACGCCGTCGATTTCGTGCTCGTCCGGCGACGTCTCACCCTTCTTCCCGGCCTTGGGCGGCTTCACGTCGTACCGCCACACGATCGTCTTGTCCGGCGCAATAATCATCGCCCCCTGCGCATGTCCCAGGAGCAGGTTGCCGTTCGCCATCAGCGTGCCGTCGTAATAGTTACCTTTGACGTTCTTATCGAAAAAATTCCACACGATCTGGCCGTCCTTGACCATGACGATGCCCTTGCCATCCCGCGACGACTTGACGCCCGAGACGAAAAAATCGTGTTCCTTCAGTCCATGGCCCGGGAGCGTTTCCGGAGCCTGTGGTTTGGTGAAGCCGCCCTCATGTCGAGTGAGCGCGAGCGATCCCTTGGCTCGCTCCTCCGCAGATGGGATGATGGCCGGCGCCTGGGCCAAAACAAAGCTCGTGATCGTGAGCACGGCGCAACTGATGCCAGCGGAATAAAGGTAACGGGGGGATTTCATGGTGGGGAAGAGGCGGGAGTATGCGGCTCCGCAGTGCGGTCACAATGTACTTTTGAGACTTCCCGCTGAAATTCCCAATAATCAATTTTCCATTACCAATTTTCAATCCGGGTCCGCCCCCTGCTATCGGGCGAATCCACGTCGCAGCGCGTTCGTCTACGGGGATTGAAAATTGGTAATTGAAAATTGGTAATTTGAAATTTGCCGGCCCCCTGAAAAGATCCTTCGCACTAACCGCGATTTCCTGGTCCCGCCTATTTCAGCTCGAGGATCTTGATGTTCCGGAACCAGCACTCGTCGTTGTGGTAGGTGAGCATGATGGGCCCGGTGATCTTTTCACCGAATCCCGGGAGATCCTTGAACTTGCTCTTCGCCAGACCGGCCACCACCGGCGGGCTCCCCAGCTCGTAGGTCAGGACCTTCTGGCCATTCAGCCAGTGTTCAACGTGCCGGCCGCGGACGACCACTTTGGAGGTATTCCACGTGCCGACCGGCCGCAGCGCGGTCCGCGTATCCGCCGGCAGTACATCGTAGAACCCGGCCGTGAACTGGGTTGGACTCAACGGCGTGCCGGGGTAACCCCAGTCGTCGATCATCTGGTACTCGTGGCCGGGCGCCGCCGGCCGATCTTCCGTCACGAAGTATTTGATTCCGTTGTTGGCGCCATTGGCCAGCCGCCACTCCCAGGTCAGTTCGAAGTCGCGGAATTTCGCCTCGGTGATGAGGTCGCCAGGGCCGGACGGTTTTTCGCGGCCCACGCGCGGCACCGTGTGCAGCAGGCCGTCCCGAATTTCCCAGGCGTGGGCGGGCAATCCCGTTTGGCGAAATCCACGCCAGCCGGTGAAGGTCGCGCCGTCGAAGAGCAGCTTCCAGCCGGCGGCCCTTTCAGCCTGGGTCAGCCAGTTGATCGGCTTCGAATCGGCGGCCCCCGCGGGACCGTTGGTGACCGGAGCCGCGATCCAGCGGGCGAGCCGCTGGTACTCGGCATTCAAATCATAGCGCAGCTCGTCGTAGCGGGTCTGATCGTAGTTCGCCTTCAATTCAAAGACGCGCTTTCGCAGAAAATCCACGACCTGCTTCGTGCCGCCGCGCACCTGAATGTCCGTGACGGAATTCAACACGGTGTCAAAGCGCGCGAGTTCCCGGTCGATTTCCCGAAAATGTTTCTGCTGCTCTTCGGTCAGCGGCTTGGATTCCGCGGCGTCGGCGGGGATGAGGAGGAAGACGGCCAGCACGAAGGTGGCACGGAAAAACAAACGGTAGGTGAGCATAATCACTAGAGCGTTTTTAAAAAAACCGTGGCCGGACCATTGACCGCTAATGGATTTCGCCAACGGCGAAATCTTGGTGGGGTAGCTTCGGCTAATCGCCTTCGCCTCAGGGCTTGGGGCCCGCTAATCGCGGACGGCAGAACCTGCACCATTCCTTGTCTTTCGGCGGCGATAAGCAGCCGCCCAAGCTCTACGCCGGAGCCGATGAGGCGGAGGCACTGGAACAAGATTTCGCCGTTGGCGAAATCCATCAGCGGTTCCCCGTCTGTTTTGTTGCCGGCTTCGAATCTATTTAATAGGCTAAGGTCAGAAGATTTGCATCCGGGTAGGGCCGCCGCCCGTCGGCGGGCCGTTTTCGAATGAACACTGCGGCATGGCGCAAGCGCCAGCCCTACACGTGCCGGTTTTCGATCTTTCATCTAAAATGGTGGGAACGCGCCACCCTCACGTCATCTCCAAACCCTTCATCGCCCCGGTCGAGGAACCGAACTTGTCCTCGTTGATTCCCATGCGCTGGAGCATCGAGACATAGAGATTGGACAGTGGATAATTTTTGTAGCGATCGAAGGCGATGACCTGGCCGTGGCGGAAGCCACCGCCCGCCAGGATGACCGGCAAATTCGTCGTTTCGTGGGTGTTCGAGTTGCCGAAATTCGAACCGTAGAGGAGCATCGACCGATCGAGCAGCGTGTCCTCTCCTTCCCGGACCCCTTTGAAATCAGTGTAGAGCTTCGCGAGCAGCTTCATATGCGAGACCTCGATCGCCTTCAATTGCGCCAGCCGATCGGGCTCCGAACCGTGGTGCGAGAGGTTGTGATAGGCCTCCGTGATCGTGGTCCCCGGTATTTCGAGGACCGGGGATCCCGCGCTGTCCAGGAAGAGGGTGATCGCGCGCGTCGAGTCCGTCTCGAACGCGAGCTGGGCCAGCCGATACAGTACACTCAGTTTCCCCATGTATTCCGCCGGATTGGTGGGATCGATCGGAACCGGGGCCTTGACCACCGGCTTCGGCTTGTACTCCCAACCGCGTGACGCCTGCATCTGTCGCTCAAGCGTTCGCACGCTGGTGAAATATTGATCGAGTCGTTCCCGATCCCGGCTGGACCCCTGGTTTTCGAAGCGTTTCGTCTGCTCTGCGACGGCGTCGAGCATGCTCCGTCCACTGTCGAGTCTTCGGACTTCCGCTTCGATCTGGGCGGGCGTGCCCTGTAGGAAGAGCTGCTTGAAGACATCCGCCGCTTTTTCCTGCGGTGGGATCGCGACGCCATTGCCCGTATAGGAGAGGCTGCGCGTCTCGCGGGTGTTCAAGCCCAGGGTAATCGAGGGAAAGCGCGTCAGGAGCCCAATTTTCTCCGCCATCAGTTGATCGAGCGAGATCGTGTTGCGAAACGCGCCACTGCCCGGATGCGGTGCCGCCGTCAGGAAACACATGTCCGATTTGTGCGCCCCGTCGACGTTCACGTGGTACACGCCGTTGAAAACCGTGAAGTCGCGGCGATGCTCCTGCAGCAGTTGGAGGTATTCGGACGCGACATAGTCCTTGCCGCTCCCTTGGGGAGCATAATGACGCTCGAGCAGGCCGAGGTTGTTGCAGATGGCAAACATCCGGCGCGGCTTCGCTTCCGCGGCGCTTTCCGCGCCCGCCGCTCGCCCGAGGCGCGGCATCATGGCATCGAGCAGGGGCAACCCCAGCGCGATGCCCGCTCCGCGCAGGAAATGGCGTCGCGAGATCGGGCGGCGTGCCGCCAGGTACGGTCCAAGGCCCAGGGGAAAGCGTGATTTGTTCATGGCGGGTTCATTCCGAATTATAAATCGTTACCCAAAGACAGGCCTACCGGTTGGGCGGTGCGCTCCGCGCGCGGAGCGCCCGGTCCACCTTTCATGCGTTATTGCATTAAAAGTCTCGTTAGTCACTTGTTCAGGAAAGTCTCACTCTGGATCACTTCGTGAATGATGCTCCGCACGCCAAAGCCGTGGGCTCGGGTTTTCCGGAGAATCTCCTCCACCGCCGGACGATCGCCGAACCGCACCGGCGCACCCGTGGCGTACGTGACCAGTTGCTGCACGAGGTTGCGGGCAATAATGTCCTCGTCCGCCAGTAAGAGCGCCTTGAAATCGCGCACGTCGTCGAACGCTCGTCCATCCGCAAGTTGACCATCCGGCTCGACCGGCAGCGCGTAATGGAACGCATACGGCCAGCCGTTCTTGCCCCACCCGGGCTCGGGAAACCGGTTGCTCGATAACGCCCGATAGCGCTGGCGCCAGCCGCCCAGGATGTCGAAGCTTTCGAGCGCGAGTCCGAGGGGATCGATCTTTCGATGGCAGACGGCGCAGCTTTCGTCGGCCCGATGCTTGTCGAGTTGCTGGCGGATGGTCACCGCGCCGCGGATATCCGGTTCGACCGCCGGCACGGCGGCGGGCGGCGGCGGAACTTCGAAACCCAGAATGTGCTCGAGTACCCATTTGCCGCGGATGACCGGCGAGGTGGTCGTGCCGTTGGCCGTCACCTTGAGAATACTCGCCTGGGTGAGGAAACCGCCGCGCTCGGTCCCGGCCGGGAGCGCCACCGGCCGCATCGCCACCCCCTCGACTCCATGCAGCCCATAGTGAGAGGCCAGCCGCTCGTTCAGGAACGTGTAATCGGAATCAATGATGTTCCGGGCGGGCAGATTCCGCGCAACGAGATCCGTGAAATACATCCGCGTTTCCGCCTGCGCGGCGTCGACCAGGGAGTCGTCGAGGTAATAATCGTTATACAGCTTTTCGTCGGGATTGGTCTCATCCATTTTCCGCAGTTCCAGCCAGTAATCGAGAAACGCATCGACGAACCGGGCTGACTTTGGGCTCTGCAGCAGTCGCTCGGTTTCCTCGCGGAGCACCCCTGGCTGGTGCAACTCACCCCGCCGGGCGCGGTCGCGCAAGATCGGGTCGGGTTCCGAATTCCATAGGAAAAATGCCAGCCGCGTCGCCAGCCCGCAGTCGTCCAGTTTGCCCGGCGCCTCGTCGAGGTACACGAATTCGGGGGACGCGAGGATGGCCGTGTAGGTCGCGAGCATCGAGTCGGCGAAACTAAACTTCATGTCAGCGAAATGCGTGTGGAAGAGTTTCAGGAAAATCTGCGTGTCGGAATCGTGCACCGGCCGCCGATAGGCCCGCTGCAGGAACGAGCGAATCAGCCGCTCGGCATCGGCCGCCGGAGCCGCCGAGGTGACGTCAAACCGGACCTCCGCCGCGGCACCCCGTCCCCGCCCCCGCCCGCGTGCCGGTCCGTCCGTGGCCGCCGCGGTTGCGGCCACCGCCTGCCGCTGGAGGGGCAGATCTCCGAACATCAGCCGGTAGCCAGCGCCCGTTTTCTCGTCGTACAGCGGGCCCTCGACCTCCATCCACCGGAAGGCCACCCCGGGCATCCCGTCGCGTTGCGCGAGCGGACTCGTGTGCATCCAGGCGTTGGGCGCCGGTGACGGCCGGGGCCGGATGAATCGCGTCGCATCGGTGATGGTCCACTCGCCGGCGTTTAGCCAGACGTTGCCCAAGTCGTGCACCGCCGCATGGGGCGTAAGATCGAAGGCCCCGAGGCGTCGCGCCACGCCACCGCCCGAGTAGATGATCACCGGTTCGGAGCGGCGGCCCGGCGAGAGGTCGTCGAAATTTGGCACGTACCACCAGGCGGGCTCGGGATGCCCGCGCGGATTGGTCGGCGTGGCGTCGTGAAAGTTCATTTTGTAGCCGCCGGGTCCCGCCCAAACGGTGTAGCCGCTGAATCGCATCCGGTAGCGTCCCGTCACCGGCGCGGTGAAATTGCGCCAGTGGGTGAGGTAGCCGATGACGTAGTTGCTCGAGACCCAGCCGACGGCCTCCAACTCGCGGGTCTTGGAATCCGAATCACCGACGGTGATCGGCGCCCGCCCCGCCCGCACTTCCGGCTGGGCTGAGTTTCCCAGTAGCGGGAACCAGGCGCGGTCGGGGGTACCCGAACCGAGACGAAAGCCCACGGTGAATTGCGTGAGGCTGCTTTCATCGCGCGCGTAGTAGCGCACGGTCTTCGTTTCCGGCCGGAGCAGCCAGGCCTTGGTAACCTCGCGGAGCGCGTAGTCGGCCACACTCATGTATCGCGCCATGTGGACGTGCGAAACATCGAGTGCGTCACCGATTTTGTTGAAGCCATTCGCGACTCCGTCCTCGGGCAACCGATCCTTCAGTTGCAGCCACGGCGCGTCCAGCAGATCGCGCAGGGCATTCTCGTATTCGTAACGATTGAGCCGGCGCCGCGTCGCGCGGCCATCGCGCTGCGTGACCGCGTGGTCAACCGCCGTCAGCCGCGCGGCGATGCCGGCGACAAACGCTTGCTGCTCCGCCGCCACGGGGCGCTTCTTCTCCCTCGGCGGCATTTCGCCCGTACGCACCCGATCGTGGATCTTCACCCAGGTCGAAAAATTCGCCGCGTCGTCCGGTGTGAAAGCCAGCGACGTGAGATCGAGGCCGCCTTCGCGATCCACGTCGTTGTGGCAGCTCGAGCAATAGCGATCCGAGAAGGTGAATGGATCCGATTCCGCGGCTCGCGCGCGAATTCCGGTCGTGAGCAAAATCAAGCTCACCGCCAGGGTTGCAACGCGGACACAGCCATTCTCTTGAAGCCTCGGGGTCATTTCTCGCGGGGTTGGGGTAACAAAATTCTGCAGGCGATCGAGCGATGGTCAACCCCAGGCATTCCAGTCACGGCGGGTTTAGGAGGAAGTCATAAAGTGTTAGGTGGAAGAAACCGTGCCGTCCCATCATCGGTCTTCGGGTCGGCTTACCCCTTAGGCTTGCGCCGCGCTTTTTTTGTCTGTCGAGTTTCGCCGTCACGAACCCGCCGGTCCCAAAGCACCGGCATTCCCGCCGGATTCCCCTCCGGACCGCAGTTCCCCGTTTACCCCATGTGCTCCCCTTTGCTTCCTCCTCCGCGTAGTGCATCGACCCAGCGGTCGTCCAACGGGTTCCGCCCGGCCGCGCTCGGCCTCCTGCTTTTCGGGGCCGCGACGGCGACCTTGGCCCAGACCAAAATCAAGGTCGATTACGAGCGCATTCTCCAAGCCAGGAACGAGCCGGGCAATTGGCTCACGTTTGGCGGGGATTATTCATCGCAGCGGCATTCGCTGCTCACGCAAATCACGCCCGCCAACGTGGCGAACCTGCGGCCGGCCTGGGTTTACCAGCAGGCGGACACCAGCAAATGGGAAGTCACGCCGATCGTCGTGGACGGCGTCATGTATATCAGCGAGCGGCCGAATGTCGTCACCGCGCTCGACGCCAAGACCGGCCGACCCCTGTGGAATTACCGCCGGCCGGCGATTCCCGCCGACGCCCCGGTTTGCTGCGGCACGAACAATCGCGGCGTCACCGTGCTGGGCGATGCTGTTTACTTCAACACGTTCGACGCCCATCTGGTCTGCATCGACGCCAACACGGGATTGGAACGCTGGGACAAGGTCGTCATCGATTACAAGCTGGGCTATTCGACCACCGGCGCTCCGCTCGCCTTGAAGGACAAAATCATCGTGGGCATCGCCGGCGGCGAATTCGGCATCCGCGGTTTCCTCGACGCCTATGATGCCAAGACGGGGGAGCGGGCCTGGCGGTTCTATACCATTCCCGCCCAGGGCGAACCCGGCAACGAAACCTGGGGCGGCGGCGACAGTTGGAAAACCGGCAGCGCCGCCACGTGGGTGACCGGGTCATTCGATCCCGCGTTGAACACGATCTACTGGGGCACCGGCAATCCGGGACCGTCCTACAACGGTGATGACCGGCCGGGCGATAATCTTTACGCCAACTCCGTCGTCGCGCTCGATGCCGACACCGGCAAGTTGAAGTGGCATTTTCAATTCACGCCGCACGACCTGCACGACTGGGATTCGTGCCAGGTCCCGGTGCTGTTCGAAGGCACGGTCAACGGCAAGCCGCGCAAGATGCTCTCGTTCACGAACCGCAACGGATTCTATTTCGCGCTCGATCGTACCAGCGGCGAATTCATCTCCGGCGGCGCCTTCGTGAAACAAACCTGGGCCAAGGGACTCGACGATCGCGGCCGTCCGATTGTGCTGCCGGGAACAACGCCCACGCCCGAGGGGGTGTTGGTGTATCCGGGTCTCGGCGGGGGCGCGAACTGGGCGGCGCCCGCGTACAATCCGCTGACCGGTTTCATCTACGTCAACACCGCGGAGAATTTTGGGCAGACCTACTTCAAGCAGGTGCGGCCCTACGAGGTGGGCGGCCACTTCGAAAACGGCGGCGGCCGCAATGTGCTGGGCGAAGAACCGTACGGCGCCCTCAAGGCGATCGAGGCGGCCACCGGCAAAATCGTCTGGGAGCACAAAATGCAGAACCGCTCCGGCGCCAACGTGCTTTCGACGGTCACCGGACTGGTGTTCAGCGGCACCGCGGAGGGGGAATTCTACGCCCTCGACGCGAAGACTGGCCAGGAACTCTGGACCTTCGCCGGCGGCAGCCGAATCGGCGGCGGCGCGATCAGTTTCCTCGTCGATGGCAAGCAGCGGATCGCGGTGCCGATCGGCGCCGCGTTGTTTGTCTTTGGGCTGTAATCTTCGTCCTCCATTTTCCCCTACCCCGTGAACTCCTCGATTTTTCCCCGACTGTTCTTCGTCCTGATCGGCCTGGCGGTGCTCGCGCTGCGAGCGCAAGACCATGCCGATCCCGAAAAAACCGCGCCCGCTCCGCGCCAGACGAAAGGCGGCGGCCGGGCGAACGCGGGCGCCGAGGGCGGGGTCCAGGAACGATCCAAACAAGCGGCCGTCACGGCCGCCGACCTGGCCGTGGATATCGAAAAAATCATCGCCAACCCGGCCGAACTGGCGAAAGGCCAGAAGATATTCGAATTGCAGTGCGGGACGTGCCACGGCCCCAAAGGCGAAGGCTCGCGGGGGCCCACGCTCGCCCAGCCCAAGTTGCCGCGGGCGACCGACAATCCGAGCCTGCTTCGGATCATTCAGGGTGGCATCCCCGGTACGGAAATGCCGAACGCGCGGTTGCGACCGGGCGAGGCGCCGTATGTCGCCGCCTACGTGCGCGCCCTCGGGCGGATGCCGATCGAGAAAGCACCGGGAGACGCGGCCAAAGGCGCCGTACTTTTCCAGACCAAGGGCGCGTGCCTGACATGTCACACGCTCAACGGACAGGGCCCCGCCATCGGTCCCGATCTGAGCGACATCGGCCTGCGGCGCGGCATGGCCTTCATGCGCCGGAGCCTCCTCGAACCGCAAGCGGAAGTACCGCAGTCCTTCCTGCCCTTCCGCGCCGAGATCAGCCTGCCGCTGAATTTCATGTTCGTCCGGGTCAAGACGAAGGAGGGCAAGGCAGTCTCCGGGATCCGGATCAACGAGAACACCTACTCGATCCAGTTGCGCGACCTCACGGGCGCGATGCACTCCTTGCAAAAATCGGAACTGGCCGAGTTGCACAAGGACCAGGGCGTGTCCCCGATGCCGGCCTTCGGCGGGGTTTTCACGTCGGCGGAACTGGACGACGTGGTCGCGTATCTGGTTTCGCTGCGGGGAGAGAATAAGACGTTATAGGCGAACCAACCGCAGGCAAATTCATGAGTCCACCCTATCAGCAAACTCCCCTCCCCGAGACGGAGTTTAACCGCTAATCCACGCTAATGTTTCGCCTGCGCAATGGCTGCGGCGATGAGCGCTCACCGCGAATCGCGGCTCGCTGAGGGCGCCCCGGCGCGATGCGCCGTCACCGCTGCGAAGCGCAGCGGCCCGAGCGGGTTGACAGGAAATGTCGGCGCACAACGCCATGCGGGCTGCTCGGCAGCCGGGCGAGCCGCCCGCTTGCGGCGTTTCGCCGCAAGCGCTCATCGCGGGCCATTGGTCCGCGAAATATCAGCGAAGATTAGCGGTTAAAAACTGCCCTGGGGTTTGAACCGCGCCGAAACTCGTCCACGGCATGTTTCTATCGTACCGAGCCGAAGTGCAGCTTCTCGGTGATGCGCGGATCGTCGAGCGTCTGCATCGACGAGACCCAGTAGAAATTATTCCAATCGCGCAGGGCCCAGACGATCTTCTTGTCCGGCGTCACCTCAATCGCCTGCGCCGGGGCCCACGCGTCCGGGCCGCTCGAGCCCGCCTTCCAGGCGGTTTCATTGTTGATTGTGATCAAGGTGTTGCCGTTCGGCAGCCGCATGGCCGCCTGGGTCTTGTCCATCAGGTAACCCTGCGCCGCGGCATCAGCCGTCGTGAACTTCCACACGGTCTCGCCTTTCGGATTCAACTCGATCGTCTCCATCTTCATCGACTCCACGAGCGTGTTGCCATTTTTCAGCCGCTCGACCGACCACGGCGTGGGCACACTCGCTGTCCAGACTTCCTTCCCGTTTTCGTCATATTCGGAGACCTTGTTGGCGTTGGTGTAGGCAATCAGGGCGGTTCCCGCCGGCGTCAGCCGCAGCCGGCGCGCCTGCATGTGCACATAGCGTGGTTCCTTCACGTCGGCCGTCGCCGCGAGCGGGACCACGACTTCCTTCTCGATCTTTCCGGTAACAATATTTGCGACCATGATGCGCGCCGTGGGGTTGCCGTTCATCAGGAACACCACGCGGTCGGAGCCGACCGCTTGCGCGCCATCGATTTCGTTCACGATCGGATCCACCTCGTATTTCCAAATGACTTTCTTGTCCGGCGTGATGATGCGCACGCCCCGACCGTGCGACAGCAGCAGGTTGCCGTTAGCCAGCATCGTCCCGTCGTAATAGGCGCCCTTCACTTCCGGATCATAGTAGCTCCAGACCACTTGGCCGCCCTTGACCAGCTTGATTCCCTTGCCGTCGCTCGAGGAACGGACGCCCATGAGGATGAAATCGTGCTGCGCCAGCCCCTTGCCCGGCATCGTCGCCGGAGACTGCGGCCGGTCGAACTGGACTGCCGGATTGGCTTTTTCTTTTTTTGCGGCCGGGGCCGGAGTCGCGCGCGGGGCTTCCGTCTGCGCGGCGGACATGGCCACCGCGGTAAGAGCAAGGCCGAACAAAACGGCCGAATAGTTTTGGGGAGTATACATAGGGGAAAGCAGGCAGGTATAGCCCAAGGCAGGGTCGCGCCAAGGACGGAGTTCGTTTGGGCGAATGGCGGTGGAGCCAGCATCGGTAGTTGCCGTAAATCGGTCCCGTGCTCACGGTGCTGCTAAGGCAGCCATAACCCCAATGCTCGAGGAGGACACCCACCATGGATGAGATCAGACGCAATCTACTGAAAGCCGGCGCCGTGGCGACCGCGATGGCGGCGGCGCCGCGAATGTTGGCCCAATCGGCCGGACCAGGAGAAGGCGCGCCCACCTTCTTTGAGAAAGGCCCCGTTCGCATCCGCTATCAGGAGGTCGGTGCCGGCTTCCCGCTGTTGCTCATCGCCGGCGGAGGATTGAACTCGACGATGGCTGGCCTGACCAATCCCTTCAACGCGATCGAGGAGTTCAAGGGCGAGTACCGCTGCATCGCGTCGGACCTGCGCACCGCCTATGCGGGCCAATCCACCGGTCCGCTAGAAATCGACCGGCCTTGGGATGCGTTCACCGACGATCATATCGGCCTGATGGATCACCTGCGCATCGACAAGTTCATGGTGATGGGCTTCTGCATTGGCGGCCCGTTGATCTGGAATCTGCTGAAACGGGCCCCTCATCGGGTGGTGGCAGCCGTCGTGGCGCAGCCCAGCGGGTCGCGGCCCGAAAATCGCGATCTGTTCTACCAAACCAATACGGCCGGCTGGGGCCCGGAGATCAGAAAGCGCCGGCCTGACCTCACGGCCGACCTGGTCGACAGATTTCTGACGAAGATGTACCGCAACAATCCCGACTTCGTTTTCACGGTGACGCGTGATTTCGTGCGCAGTTGCCAGACGCCGGTATTGATCCTTCCAGATGATATTCCGGCCCATCCGTACGCCGTCGCCATGGAGAGCGCGATGCTCGCGCCGAAGGCCGAGGCGAGCCTATTCCCGTGGAAGGAACCCAAGGAGCGAATTCCCCTGGCGGTGCGGCAAATGCGTTCCTTCCTGCGGGCACATCGGCCGGCTTAGGCGGCGGGGACGATGCCGGCGCGGGATCGTACGTGGGGTTCGGCGATTCGTGCTGGCTACCGGCAAATTCCAGATTACCGATTTTCAATTCTCAATTCTCAATCTCCACCGAGCGAACGCACCGCAGCGTTAATCCACGAGGGGCGACTGCGTCCCCGGATTGAAAATTGCCAATGTCTGTGGTCGCTTCGGCCAGTAGAAAATCTGTAATCGGAAATTACCCAAGCTGGCCTACCCTCCCCTTTCACCATGATTGCTCTCAAGCCTCTTTCCCTCGCGCTGCTCGCCAGCGTCATCGTCACCACCGGCTGGGCGCAGTCCTCGCCCCGCGATCGCGCGTTTCCGCCGGCGTTGCAGAAGATGCCCGCGCAATCGCCGGCGCTCACCCCGCAAGAAGCGCTGCAGACCATCTACATGCCGCCGGGCTATTACCTGGAATTGGTGGCGAGCGAGCCCTTGGTCCGCGATCCCGTCTCGATCGAGTGGGATACCAAAGGACGCCTGTGGGTGGTCGAAATGCCGTCCTACCTCCGCAACCTCGAGCTTCCGGAGCCCAATCAGGACCCCATCTGCCGCATTGTCGTGCTCGAGGACACCGATGGCGACGGGAAGATGGACCGCCGCACGGTGTTTGCCGACGGGCTCGTGGTGCCGCGCTCCGTGAAGGTCCTCGAGCACGGCGTCCTCGTCGCCGAGCCGCCGAACATCTGGCTGATGCACGATAACGACGGCGATCTGAAGATGGACACGAAGGAACTCATCACCACCGGCTACGGCCGGCGCGAGGGCGCCATCGAAGGCAACGCCAACGGCCTGTTCTGGGCGATGGACAACTGGATCTACACCGCGGAGTGCGACATCTACCTGCGGTTCAAGAACGGCAAGTTCGAGGTGAGAAAAACGCTTCCGCGCGGCGAGTGGGGCGTAACGCAGGACGATGCCGGGCGCGTTTACCGCAACACCAACGAATCGGCCCTGCATATCGATTTCGTGCCGACCCCCTATTACGCCCGCAACCCAAACCTCCTGCGCACCCGCGGCAGCTACGACGCGCTCGGAGGGTTCGACGAAGCCAACACCGTCTGGCCGGTGCGGCCCAATCCCGGCACCAACCGCGCCTACCAGGTGGGAATCGATCGGCCGGACGGCACGCTGGCGCGCTTCACGTCGGTCTGCGCCCCGACGGTGTACCGGGGCGACCGGCTGCCGCTCGAGCTTTACGGGAGCGTGTTCCTCGCCGAACCGGCGGCGAATCTCGTGGGCCGCGTGAACGTGGCGGATACCGGCAAGACCCTGGGGGCGCGCAAGGCCTACGAAAACGGCGAGTTCGTGGCGTCGACCGACGAGCGCTTCCGCCCGGTCTATCTTTCCAACGCCCCGGACGGCACGTTGTACCTGGTCGACATGTACCGCGGCATCATCCAGCAGCGCATCAGCATCACCCAGTATCTCCACGGCGAGATCACGAAGCGGAAACTCGAGCAGCCCATTGAGCGCGGTCGCATCTACCGGGTCATGCACACGACGACACAGCGCGACACCTCGCCGGCGCTCGCCGGGTTTTCCGCCGGGCAGCTGGTGGCGACGCTCGCGCATCCGAACGGCTGGCGCCGCGATCGGGCGCAACAAGTTCTGGTCGAACGCGGGGACAAATCGGTCGCGCCGGCGCTCACGAAGCTGGCCACCACGGCGCCGGATCCGCGGACGCGGCTGCACGCGCTCTGGACCCTCGACGGCCTCGACGCCATCGACGCGGAGACCGTCACACTCGCATTGGCCGACACCTCGCGCGACGTCCGCGTCTCCGCCATTCGAATCGCGGAGCGCTGGCTCGCGGAGCCCTCCTCACCGATGCAGCGCGCGGTCTTGCAGCGACTGGACGATCCTGACTGGTGGGTGCAGGAACAACTGGCGGCTTCGCTGGGTGCTCTCCCCACGGGGGCGCGGGAAACCGCCATCGCCCGCGTGCTCACCCGCCATGCCAGCGACCCGATCGTCGTGGACGCCGCCATCAGCAGCATCCGCGGCACAGAAGGAGCGGTGTTGGAACAAATGTTCGCGGCCCCCCAAGCCCTCCCCACCGAGACGGCGATCACGATGTTGGCGGCCACGGTGATGCGCGGCGCGCAGGATGCCGCCGCCCAACGGGTCCTTGCCTGGGTGGCAGAGGAAACCCGCCCCGCGTGGCAGCGCGCCGCCCTGCTCAAGGGAGCCGAGGTTGCGTTGCTCGGCGTGACGACCCCGGGCACCATCCCGCGCGAACGGCCGGCACTCGGCGCTCGCGGCGGCCCGGCGGGGCAGTTCAAGTTCGACCGCTCGCCCGCGACGGATGTCCCCATTGGCGGGCGCGCCCCCGCGGGGGCGCGTTCGCTGCGACTAAACCGTGAACCGACGGCTTTTTCTGCGCTGGCAGCGGGAGGTGAATGGAAGAACCGGGCGTCCGCGGTACTTCTGCGCATGGACTGGCCGGGCAAGCCGGGATCCGCCGCCCCGGTGGCGCCGCTTTCGAGCGAGCAGCAGCAGCGCTTCGATCGCGGACGGGAAATTTATCAGAACATCTGCCAGGCCTGCCACCAGCCGGATGGCCGCGGCCAGGACAAAGTTGCGGCGAACCTGATCGATTCACCGCTGGCGCTGGCGCCACCCGAGGTCACCGCACGCATTCTGCTCAACGGCAAAGAGGGACCGATCGGTCTGATGCCGCCGCTGGGATCCGTGCTGAGCGATGACCAGGTCGCTTCCGTGCTGACCTATGTCCGGCGCGAATGGGGGCAGACCGGCTCACCGGTTGAACCAGCCGCCGTAGCGACGGCTCGAACGGCGGTCGCCGCCCGCCCCCGTCCGTGGACCAACGAGGAACTGTTCGCGCTGCCCGAAGCGGCCGCCCTGCGCCAGCCGGGCCGCAAGGGGGGCTGACGAAACAGCGGCGGAACCGCAATGGGAGATTACAGATTTTCAATTGCCATTTTTCAATCTGGGTACGCGACCGTTCACGGGCGAACTGGCGCGACAGCGTGCTCGACTACTGGGATTGAAAATTGAGAATTGAAAATCGCTAATCTGGAATTCGACAGAACCCAGCCGGAGTCCTCGCGCACGCGCCGTCTCGTGACGGCACTCGTGATCTTTGCGCTCACGTTGGTGGCCTATTTCCCGGCGCTGCGCGGCGGACCGCTCTGGGATGACGATTTCCACGTGACGAGTCCGGACCTGCAATCCGTCGACGGCCTTCGGCGCATCTGGGGCGAGCTCGGCGCGACCCAGCAATACTACCCGCTGCTGCACTCCGCCTTTTGGATCGAGAACCGCCTGTGGGGCAACGCCGTCCTCGGCTATCATCTCACGAACGTGCTCCTGCACGCGCTGGCGGCGTGCCTGGTCGTCGCGGTGGTGCGCCGGCTGGCCTTGCCCGGAGCCGAGCTCGCCGGATTGATCTTCGCGCTGCATCCGGTAGGCGTGGAATCGGTCGCGTGGATCTCGGAGCAGAAGAACACGCTTTCCGCCGTGTTCTACCTGGGGGCGGCGTTGATTTATCTTCGCTTCGATCAAACGCGGCAGCGGTCGACATACCTCGGCGCCCTCGGCCTGTTCCTTCTCGCGCTCCTGACCAAGACGGTGACCGCGACGCTGCCGGCGGCGTTGCTGGTGGTGTTCTGGTGGCAGCGCGGACGGCTCGATTGGCGACGGGACGTGGGCCCGCTGTTGCCATGGCTGGCGCTCGGCATGACCGCCGGCCTCTTCACCGCGTGGGTGGAGCGAACCTTCATCGGCGCGCACGGCGAGGCTTTCGGTCTGGGCCCGCTCGAACGCGGCCTGCTGGCCGGTCGGGTGATTTGGTTCTACCTCGGGAAACTGGCCTGGCCCGCCGAACTGATGTTCATGTATCCGCGGTGGGTGGTGGACGCGACCGTGTGGTGGCAATGGCTCTTTCCGCTCGGCATCGCGGCGCTGCTCGCCGCCTGGTGGTTCGCGGCCCGGTCGCGGCGCGGGCTGCTCGCGGGGTTCCTGATTTTTGCCGGTACGCTTTTCCCCGTGCTTGGTTTTGTGAACGTCTACCCGTTCATCTACTCGTATGTGGCCGATCACTTTCAATATCTCGCCCAGCTCGGGATCATCGTGCCGCTGGCGGCCGGCCTGACCGTCGCGGCGCAGCGCTTGCCGAGCGGTGCACCCTGGCTGGCTCCGCTCGGCAGCGCCGTGCTGCTCGCCGCGCTGGGGGCGCGAACCTGGAACCAGTGCGGCCTCTATCACGATGCCGCCACCCTCTATCGGACCACGCTCGCCCAGAATCCCGCGAGTTGGATGGCCCACGACAACCTGGGGGTACTCCTCGTGAAACATCCCGCCCTCGTGCCCGAGGCGATCGAGCACTTTCGGGCGGCCATCCGATTCAATCCCCGGGATGTCAACGGGCACAACAATCTCGGCCACGCGCTCGCGGAGAATCCCGCCCAGCTCGCCGAGGCCATCTCCGAGTACGAAACGGCGTTGCGCCTCGATCCCGATTACGGCCCGGCGCACAACAATCTCGGGGTCGCCCTCTCGCAAATCCCCGGCCGATTGCCGGAGGCGATCACGCATTTCGAGGCGGCGGTCCGACTCGCTCCCCAATTGCCGGATATGCAGGACAACCTCGGCGTGGCGCTCGCCAAAGTCCCGGAACGGGCGTCGGAAGCGACGGCGCATTTCGAAGCGGCGGCGCGTCTCCGGCCCGATTCCGCGGCCATGCGGAGCAACCTCGGCGTAGCGCTCACCAAGCTTCCCGGACGGATGCCCGAAGCCATCCGTCAGCTGGAAGAGGCCGTGCGCCTGAATCCGGCGTCCGCGGAAATGCAGGGCAATCTGGGCGTGGCTCTGGCCAGCCAGCCGCCGCGCCTCCCCGAGGCGATCGTCCATTTTCAGGCCGCCGTGCGGCTCGCTCCGCAATCGGCCGCGGCCCACAACAATCTCGGCGCCGCCCTGAACCAGTTGCCGGAACGCCTGCCCGAAGCGATCGAACACTTCGCGACGGCCGTGCAGCTCAATCCCGACTTCGAGGAAGCGCGGGCCAATCTCGGCAACGCCCTCGTGCGGATCCCCGGGCGGGCCCCGGAGGCCATCGAGCACTTCGCGGCGGTCGTCCGGCTCAATCCGCGCTCCGTCGAAGCCCATTTCGCGCTGGGGATTCTGCTGGCCGGAACCCCCGGGCGCGGGGCCGAAGCGCTCGCGCACTTCGAGGCGGCGTTGCGGATCAATCCAGAGTTTGCCCCGGCGCGCGCCGGCATTGAGCGACTCCGCGCAGCAGGGAAGGAATAGCACCTCGGCGGAAAAAGGAGCCAAGACCGGGGAACTGGGCGGGAGAATGGGTTTGGCCTAAACGCAGGGTTGTTTCGGTTTTCCTCGGTTCGTCTCCTGTACCATCCTACGTGGCTGGCTTGTTTAAACAGGAGACAATCCGAGATCGAACCGAGACAATCAGGGGCGCGCGGCGCGCCCGAACGTCGCAGGTTTTAGGAGTAAGGCGGGACAAAGACGACGCGAAGGAAGATCGTCGATCTTGGGCTCAGCTTACCCTTTGCCCCTTAAACTTTAAACTCGCCGACCCCCGACGCCGGGCGGAGACCGGCGCGACTTGCGCGGCACCCCGCCCCTTACGGCAAGGCGAACGCGATGATGTTCGGGCCGGCAGCGACCGCGAGGTACTGTTTATTGTCGAATTGGTACGTCATCGGCGACGCCTTCCACAGCGCGCTCGTCTGAAAACTCCAGAGCGCTTTCCCGCTCGCGGCATCCGCCGCCATCAGTGCACCGCTGTCCTCGCAGAAGATCACCACGCCACCAGCGGTGCTGAGCACGCCGCCCCACGAGTCGACTCCCCCAACTTGGGGTAACGACCAGACCGCTTTGCCGGTCGTAATGTCGATCGCTCGCAACACCCGCTGCGCGCCCTCGGGTACCGGCGCGAAGGAACCGCCCATGTACCGTTTGCCGGCGGCCCACTCGGCGGGGACCTTCGTGAAGATGCCGCCCTTGTCGTTCGTCTGCACGTAATAGAGCTTCGTGATCGGATTGTACGACGTGGAGTACCAGTTCGACGCGCCGTCGAGCGCGGGGTACACGCGCCGGCCCTCAAGCGTTGGCTCCATGTTCGGCGCGACCAGCGGCCGTCCGTTCGCGTCGAGGCCCGTCGCCCACGTCACGGTTTTCACGTACTGCGTGCCCTGGAGGAATTTTCCGTTCGTGCGGTCGAGCACATAAAAGAAACCGTTGCGATTCGCCTGCACGAGCAGCTGGCGCGGTTGGCCCTGCCACATCGTGTCGATGAGCGCGGGAGTTTCCTGGGCGTCGTAGTCCCACACATCATGCGGCGTGAACTGAAAATGCCACTTGAGCTTGCCGGTCTTGGCGTCGAGCGCGACGACGGAGTCCGTATAGAGATTGTCGCCGAGGCGATCCTCGCCGTAGAGATCCGGACCGGGATTCCCGACGGTCCAGTAGATGAGGTCGAGCGCGGCATCGTACGTGCCGGTCATCCAGGTCGTGCCGCCGGGATGATCAATGCCCTTGCCCTGCCAGGTCTCCGCACCGGGTTCGCCGCGTTTCGGCGTCGTCCAGAAGCGCCAGACTTCCTTCCCCGTCGTCTGATCAAACGCGGCGACGAAGCCGCGGACGCCTTCGTCGCCGCCGGAGGATCCCGTGATTACGAGGTTGCCCACCGGAAGTGGAGCGCCGGTGGCGTTATAGTTCTGGCGCCAGTCGGCCATCTCGGTTTCCCAGAGCAGCGCGCCGGTGACTTTGCTCAACGCGATGACATGCGCGTGGTCCGTCACCATGAACAACCGATCGCCGGCGATGGCGACCCCGCGGTTGATGCCGCCGGAGGCGTTGCCGACGAGTTCCTTGGTCCGTGCGCGCTGGTAGTGCCAGATCTCGCGACCGGAGCCCGCGTCGAGGGCGTAGCATTCATTCGCGGCCGTCACGTACATCACGCCCTCCGACACGGTCGGTGTCACCTGCAGGTTGCTCGTGTTGCGGAAGCTGAACACCCACTTCGGGGCGAGCGACGCCACGTTGTCTTTGTTGATTTGAGTGAGGGCGCTGTACCGGCTGCCGGCGGGTCCGCCGTTGTAGGTGGTCCAATCGGTCTGCGACGTCACAGACCGGAGCTGCGCGCCGGTTTTCCGGAACAGGTGCAGCTTGCGGTCGTCCCCGAGCATCTGCAGGTCGAACTGGCTCTGGTTGAGCACCAGGCCGGCGAACGTCTTGCCGCCGGCCGTGACCGTCGCATGCGCGGGCGCACTGCCTTCCCGCGGCTTTATTGTGCGGAGATATTGAATAAGGGCCGACGTGTCGCTGTCCGTCAGCGGCGGAGCCGGCGGCATGCCCGAGGCCGGGAATCCCACCCGGAAGACCATCCTGAGTTCGTCATCGCTTCGCATCGGCACGCGCGTGGCGATTCCCGGCCCGAGTTCGCCGCCGTTGCCATCGGTGCCGTGGCACGGGGCGCAGCTCACGGCAAACACCTGCCGGCCGGCATCCTGGCCAAAGGCGTTGAGACCGACGAGCGAGAAACCGAGCAGGGGTAGGAGCATTTTCATAAGGCGTAGTGTCATTAATTATTGAGGAACAGGAAGCCGGATTTTCAGGAGGAGCGGAATTGAGCGGGACACCACGGATTCCAAAGCTAGGAAACGAGTCTCATTGGTGGGCCGGGCACTCCGTGCGCGGCCATTGAAAGTGAGACCGATCCTACCGATCGGCCGCCCACGGAGTGGCCGGCCCACCTGGTACGTTGGCCGTTGGCCCGCGGTTTACGGCAGCGTGACCAAGGCCACGCGATTCACGCCGCTTTCGGCCAGCGCCAGGTTGTTATCCTTGGTGACGCTCACGTTGCGGACGACCCCGCCGCCGGACGGAATAATCCACGATTGGAATTTTTCGGTCTTGGGCTCGAAGCGGACCAGCGTGTTGGGGCGGACCGCGGATTCGTTGTACCAGATGACGTCCTTGATCGCGATGATCCCATAAGGCTGCGATTGCGGGCCGCTGGGTGAGGGCCATTCCTTCACGGCTCCCGTGGCCAGATTGAGCCGGCCGAGGTGACCCGTCGCGTAGTCCGCGTACCAAATCAGATCATCGCTGGTGATGGCGATACGGCGGGGGCGGGACTCGGCGTTGGGCAGCGCGTATTCTTTGATCGCCATCGTCTCGAGGTCGAAACGGGCGATCTTGTTCGTGCCAAAGAGACAAACGACCGGCGTGCCCTTTGACGTCATCACCATGCCGTAGGGATTCGATCGCGGCGTGGGCATCGTGACGAGTTTGATGGCTCCGGTTTGGGGATTGAGCCGGCCGACCATATTGGAGTTTTGCAGGGTGAACCAGAGATTGCCCTTCACGTCGAAAACGGGGGTGTGCGGATCGCGCGCCGCCGGATCGGGCATCGGGTATTCGGTGACGGTGCCGGTTTTGGGATCCAATTTCCCGACATAGCCTCCGGTATTGGCGGTAAACCAGATACTGCCGTCCTTGCCTTCGGTTAGTCCATGCGGGCCCGATTTGGGTGTCGGCAGCGGATATTCTTTCATCGCGCCGGTCTTGGGATCGAGCCGCCCGACGACGTTGGCAAACATGCCGGTCCACCAGATGGCGCCATCGGACGTGGCGAGCGGATCGTGGGGACGCGAGCCGAGGCTGGGCACAATCCATTCCTTGATCTCCACCTTCAATGCACCCGGCACGACGACGGTGGGCGGGCGCGTCTTGGCGCTGAAATGCTCGCCGAGGTAGCTGGTGATTTGGGTGCGCGCGTCGGGGGTCAGGTTCACCATCGACGCGAGCAGTTGCTCCCAACCCTGCTTGTCGTAGCCCCAACCCTGGGTGATGTTGTTCAGCGTGTGGCAGGTGACACAAAGCGCCTGCACGAGTTGCTTGCCTTCGCCAGCGGGTAAATCGACTTGGGCGCCGCGGCCAAGCTGCGCGCGCGCGTCAACGCCGGCCAGGATCGGAACCGTGGCGAGCAAGAGTACGAGGAATCGTTTGCTTTTGGTCATGGGTTTTCCTGCTCGAAGCAGGGTTTTTAGGGGGATTGGGTTTGCCGGGGCTTGGCGACGGCAGAGGCAGACCAAGGCAGACCTTTGTCTCCGAAGGGTAAAGGGCAAAAGCCCTCGCCCGTGCGGTCGGTCGGGACCCGACGCAGCTCAGACGCTCCGAGCGACTCGCCGCTTTATCCGGCTGCTATCAAACGGACGCGCCGGGGCTCACCCGTTTCGCGACGTGACGCCGACCGACCTTCGGTCATAGTCCGCAACCATGCGCGGCACCCTGATCGCTTTCGTCTCCCTGATTTCGCTGGCCGCCCTGACCCCGGCCCCGAAACCCGTCCGGCTCACCTCCCCTGCGTCCTACTTCATCGAGGACGGCAAGGGCATTGCCGGGTTCGACGCCGCGGATCGCCAACTCGCGGAAATGGCGCTCGCGGCCTGGGCCCGGGAGAGTGGCGGGCATTTGAAGTTTGTTCGCGCGACCGAGCCCGCCAGCGCGTTGGTGCGGATTCGATGGATTTCCCCCGACGAAGGGGTCTACGGCGAAACCGAGCGGCTGATGGTGAAGGGCAGGCCCGGCGGCATCGTGAATATCGCCCCGGCGATCGCGGGCCTCGGCGAACCGCTCGCCACGTTGACGAAGCAAGACCGCTTGCTGCGCGACAGCATTGTCTACCTCACCTGCGTGCATGAGATTGGTCACGTCATCGGCCTGCCGCACACCCGAAAATTCGAGGACATCATGTACTCGTTCACCTATGGCGGAGACATCGTGGAGTATTTTTCCCGCTATCGGAGAAGCCTGGGCTCCCGCGCGGATATCGCCACCGTTTCCGGGCTGTCGGACAACGATCGGGCCGCGCTGAAGTCATTGTACTGACGCAGGCCCCCCGTAGGATCCGATCGAGGCTTTCAATCATCGCATCTGCCAAACAGCGACAGGATGAACCGGATTTACAGGATGAGGCCAGATTCGGTCACAGGTCGGGAAATTAACGCTCGCATCCGGTCCAGCCGGTTCATCCGGTCGAAGGATTGGGTCCTTCAACATGCCTTCGTCGGGGAAAGGACCCCGGACTGAATCACTGTTATACGCCGATTATCCTTTTGGCGTTCCCTGATCTTATCAGCTCCTTGGTGGTCTCGTTGGCTTCCGTGGCCCGCAGGGACTCAATCCGCAACAAACCTGTGAGGTAGTCGAGGATCGGCGAATGCGTGCCCCAGGCAAATTTCTCCTTACCGAAGGTCTTAATCAGCGCGCCCAGATTTGAAATGCTCTTGCCTGACGTATCAAAGACGAGGTCGGTCTTCTTGAACAGGGCCGTGTCATCATCACTCAGGGTCATGCTGTTGGCCACATTCAGGATGATGAATTTCGCATCCGGCACGGCCCGCACGATCGGGACGACATCCTTCAAATCCCATTCGGGCTGGGGCGACTCAAAGATGTACGGGATGTCCATCCACGACGTCGTTCGGCTGTCGACCATCCGAATCTTAAACGCCACCGGCAGGCCCCGGTCACGGGCCCGTTTCACCAGCTCGATGAGGGCAGGCTCCGTTAGTCCGTAGTTGTGATACTTCGGGTACAATCGCAGTCCCTTCATCCCAAATTTGGAAATGCAGGTTTCAAAATCCTCCCGCCAGCCACCATAGGTCGGATTGATGACCGCAAAGGGAATAAAGCGGTCGCGGAAACGCCGGTTGGACTTCAACTCGTCCACCAATTCCTCGTTCGCCGACTGGACATTCTTATAAAATAGGCCGTGGAGATGACTCACGACCGAGACCTCGGCTCCATACTGGTCCATTTTTTCCAGCAGCTTTTCGCAGGTCGTAACCCGAAACTGCTGGAAGGGCCAGTGCCCGACGTAGGCATTGATATCAACCAACATTGTGGCCCCCTTTCTTCATTAAATTGACGTAGTTGTCCCAGAAAATCTTCTTTCTCTGCGCGTCGGTGGCGCTGGACGCCAGGATCTTGCCGACCGCCTGGTAATACGATCCGTCGGAGGCAAAGAAGATTTTGTTTTCGTCGAAATGCTTCAGGACCGTGTCGATGAGCGTTTCCTCGTTATCACTGGCGCCGGCATTGACGTAGATATTCGGACATTCCTTGAGCACCTTGCAGGCCCACTCAAAGTCGTTGCCCGTGCCAATGTGCGCATACTCAAACACGGCTTGGGGATACCGCTTGGCCGCGATCACATAATCTTCCGGCAGGGAAGCATTCGGGGCGACGCTGATGTCGTATTTTCTCCGGAAGTAGCCGTCACATTCCGAGTGAATATGCACGAGCAGCTTATGTTCGATGCACTTTTCGATGATCGGATAGTAGAGGGGATCGCTGACCTTCACCTCGGTGTAGCCTTTGTAACCAATCAATCCATTATCCAGGCAGCGCTTCATCTCCTCCATCGATTCCTTGGGATAATTTGGATTCAGGGTAAAAAATCCGATGAATCGCTCCGGGTGCTGTTTGACCGCCGCAATGGCGATATTGTTGATGGCCCGATACGCGTCCATGCCGGGAAAGGGAGGATAGGCATGGTTTACCATGACCATCTTTTGGATCCCGAGCCGCTCACCGATATCGATCATCGGCGCGAAGTTGGCCTCCTTGGCGTGCATGTGCGTATCGATTTTCCGATACTTCATCACGTCCTTCATAATATCGTAGGAGGACATCTTGGCGTCCTTCTCCGCCGTTGCGCCATCAAGCTTACTTCCCAGCATCAGGCCCACCGCGGAGAGCGCCGCATTGGCCACGAACTTCCGACGATTAATTGTCTTTTGCATAAGCAGTGCTTTTTCGGTCAACAAACTGGGGCTGGCGGGTCCGGATTTTCGAGACGCGCTTGAGTTTGGTTGGGGTGACTGGTTGAGGTTGAAACGCCTGGCGCTGGTTGTCCATCCCGGGTTCCCATTGACACGTTCATTCCGGAAGCAGCCGTGAAGCGAAACGACCAGACGGGAAACGCATTTCGGTCTTCGCGCTGTCGCGCCGGGAGTGAAACGAGCGCGAGTTTGGAAAAAGCGGCGCCAGGTCGCCGCACTCCAAAACGCTCATCGACTGAATGCCGCCTCGCCCCAAGGCCCCAGGCCGAACTCGGATTTTTGACCCGCACCTTGACACTTTTCCGAGCCCCTATCGAATACGGCGGTCGCCCCCTCCACCCCGCGGGCGACGCGCACCCTGTCTTCCTTGTCAGCCCCATGCCATAACGAGGCACCTCCTATGAAAAACCCTCCGATATCGGATAATCACTGCCGCCAGATCCTCAATCAAACCGCTTCGACTGTGGCCGTGAATCGGTCGGGCAACAGGAGGCAGGCGCGGATTCTCTGGGCCGCCGCCGCCGGCGCCCTCCTGGCCGCGTCCGGGTTGGTGCGGGCGGCAAATGCGGACACGACCCCCGACGGCGTCCTGCTGGAGAATGCCAAGAATACTCTCGAGCGGCCTTACCGGCAGGCGGGAACATCCGATCCCCGCGATCGGGGGCCGCAGGTTGCCCACGGATTTGGCAAGCGGGACCGCCGCTTGCTTTACATCGCCTTGCCAGGCGGCACTTCCGGGGGACAGGTTTCGCCGCAAGCCACCGGCACCGGCATTGTGGTGCTGGATCTTGATCCGGCGGGCGAATCGAGCGCGCCGTCAAAAGACGGCACGGCGCCCCGGCCGAGCCTCCAATTCATCAAGCGCATCCCCACTTGGGATTTTGCCGCCAGCACGAGTCCCGATGAGGTGGCCGGCATCGCCGCGAGCCCCGCGACCAACATGGTCTACCTCAGCACCCGAGGTCACCTGGCTGCGTTCGACCTGGCCACCGATAAAAAGGTGTGGGACCAGACTTACGACGGCCACGCCGCCGAACGCGCCGAGGTTACGCCCGACGGCAAAACCCTGATCGTGGGCTCCGACCTGCAGGATTACTGGTATGTCGTGGACGCGCAGACCGGCGCGCTAAAGGGAAAAATCCAGGCGCCGATGAGCAACAAGGCGCACAACATGGGCCTGAGCGCGGATGGGAAGACGGTCTTCATGGCGCCGAATGGCGTGACGATGACGGTCGGGGATGTCCCGTCGATGAAGGCCATCAAGACGATCACGTTTTCCGATCACGTGAGAGTGTTCGTGATTAATCACGACGCCACCCGGGTGTACGCCAATCTCAATAATTTATTGGGCTTCGAGATCGCCGACGTCGCGCTGGGGAAAGTCATCAAACGGATCGAGGCCCCGGCCGAGATGTGGAAGCCGCAATGGCACGATTTGAGCAAAAAGTTCTATGGCCACAGCGGCCCCGTTCATGGCATCGCGCTGACGCCCGATGAGAGCGAACTCTGGGTGGTGGATAACATCAATTACGGGGTCCTGATCTACAACAACACGGGCGAATGGCCGGTGCTGGAAAGTTCGTTCAAAACGACCGCGTCAGCCTGCTGGATCACGATGGGGATCGACGGGCAGTACGCCTACCTGTCCTCCGGTGACGTGGTCGATGTGAAGAACCATACCATCGTCGGGCAAATGAAGGATGAGTACGGCCGGCAGATGCGCAGCGAAAAGTACCTCGAAATGACCTTCTCGAACGGCAAGCTCCAGCGCACGGTTTCCCAGTTCGCGGAGGGCATCCCGAGCGCGGTGCAGGCGCGTTTGGCCGCGGCGAAGTCAGGCGCCAAGAAGCCCGCGGCGAAGTAGGGTTCCGGAGGCGAAGCGGCGGCGCCAGGTCGCAGAAAGTTGATTTTGCGCCGCGCGTCATAGTAAACTGGGTGACGAACGCGCAGTCGCCCGACCGTTTCCCGTTGGCGCCAAGTTTGGCATGCGGCGAGCCGGCGACGCGCCTCGAAAAAGCGGCGCCAGGCCGCCGCACTCCAAATAATTCCACCCTACCCCGGCCCCAAGGGCTACGGCTTGCTCGACAAAGCGAGGATGGCCCACGCCAATCCTACCCGTTCGTCGCCCTTGGCGTGCTCGAGTCTGGCCTGCAAGCGATCGACATCCGCCGACGTCATGGCTCGCACCAGCGTGTGGCACACCTCGTAGCGGGCATCGTCGACCCCGGAATCGAGGACGGCTTCAAGCTCAAGGCCCCACGCCAGCATTCGCCGGGAATCAGCGTTAAGGGCAAAAGCCGAACCCTTGACGTAGGGCGCGGCCTTCGAATCCGCCGGCTCCCGATCGGCGGCTCGCGCCAACGCGGTGAGGATCGCCGCATCATCGGTTACTCCGATCCATCTCAGCGCATAGGCGCCGCGCAATCGCGCCACCCAACTGGTCGACTGCAGCGCCGCCGCCAGGTGGGTGCGGGCCGACTTGTCCCCAGCAAGATGCAGCGCCCACCAGGCAAAGGGCGCGAAATCTTCGCTCGGCCCCGTCGCCATTTGTCGAATCGCTTCCAACAGCGGGCCCTTCGCCTGGACGCCGAGCTTGCACAAGCTCTCGAGGGCGTGCACCCGGTCCGGATTCTCGGGACCAAGAAACACCGCGGAGATTTTTTCAACGTATTGCTCCCGCTCTCCCGGCGTGCGGGCCGCCGCGGCCAACGCCCGCCACAATCCAATGCGGACAATGGGCGTCCGCTCTGCACCAGGCAGATCCCGCTCAAAAACACCGCGGACCTCTTCACCTTGGCCCGCGGCGATTAATTTTTCCGCCGCATGCAGGCGGATCGAACCCTGCTCGGTTTGCAGAGCTTGGCGCAAGGCCTCAATCGCCACCTGGACGTGAACGTCTCCGGGCTTGAGGGCGAGTTCACTGGCGAAATTCATGCGGGGAAAAAGCAGAAGGAAAACGCCGGCGGCAGCTACGGCCATTCGCCAGTGGAAGGGCCTTCCACCAACCCGCGGAAAATCCACGGCGAGATGACAACGGAAACGCACGCCTGGCATGCGTGGAAGGTGATCTCATCCCGGCGCGCGTTTGTCCAGCAGGGATCCCGACGGGGACTTGCACCCATCGGGCGAACTGCAACCCTCAGTCACTTTTTCGGCCGGAGATTCTGCCCCAAGGCCCGGAACTATCGCCCCAGCCCACAACCCTGAAAAAACGAGCCATGAAACCAAAGTGGCAGGGCACCCTGATCAAGGAACCAACCCTCCGGAATATTGCGGCCGTCGTGCCCGAGTACGAGGCGATGCTCCTGTCGATACTCGAAACGATCCTCCGACGTTTTGAGCGCAACCCGGAATATCGCTTCGTCGACACGAAGCTGAGCCCGCTCACGGGATTGGATTTCTCCAATGGGGCCGACCCGGAACGCGACTTTCTGGGCACGAACTCCATCTATGGATGGATCCAAGGACGCGGCTTGGAAGCGCTGGCCGGCCACCTCGAATGGCTGCCAAAAGTTTCCTGGCTCTCGGCGCCGGAACGCGAAGATCTTCGGCACCGGCTCACGGCCATGCTGGCGGCCATTCTGGATCACTTGGAAAACCTTCGGCGGCAAAATGGCGGCAAGCTGGCTTTTCTCATGACGCCGGAGGGGAAGCCGCTCGGGCGGGGCTCCGATGGGCGGAGAGTACGGGTCTCACCGGATCCACCCATCAGCACGACGACCGATCTGTTCTACGCCAAAGGCCTGTTTGCCGCGGCGACGACTTTGGGACGGTCCGACCAAGCGCAGGAGGCGGTTGAACTTTTTCGGGACGTGGTCCGCCACATCGAAGACGAAACCCACGTCATCGATCAGATTTCATTCGATCCGAAGAATATCGTCGTACCCAAACCCGGAAGGCGAAGCCACGGACCGCGGATGATCGCGATCTACGGCTGCGGGTTGCTGGCGGAAAAACTGCCCTCCGAGGAATGGCAGGCCACCGGCGCGCGGCTCGTCCGTCACGTCTTGGATCGCCACGTGAATCTTGGCCAGTGGCCTGACCTCGAACTTTTCGACTTCGTGGAGGCCATCGACGAGACCGGCAAACCGTGGCGGGATGCCGGCACCGTGCTGTGTGACCCCGGTCACGTGCTCGAATTCATCGGACTGGCGACGAAGTTCCTCCTCCGGCTGCAACAAAAGGCGGCCCCTTCGCCCGCCGACGTCGACCTTTTGACCCGGGGCCGAGCGGTATTTCCCAAAATACTTTTCCAAGGCTTTCGTCATGGCTTCAACCGGGAGGTCGGAGGCATTGGCAAGGCCTACGACTTGGCCGCACGGGCGCCCCTGAACCGCGACATGCCGTGGTGGAGCCTGCCGGAAGCGCTCCGCGCTGCGTCGGGGTTGCTCGTGCTCAGCCGGGACCACGAGCATCACGCGGCATTGCTAAGAATTATGGCGGAAAGCTCGAACGCATTTTTCGCCAATTACGTCAACCCGGCCTGTCACCTGATGGCCTACCAAACGCTCGACGCGAAAGGGAAACCCATCGCCGTGATTCCCGCGACGCCCGACGCCGATCCCGGATACCACACCGGGCTGAGCGTCATCGATTTCATAGACAACATCCGGCGAAGCCGGGATGAATGACCTTCCAAGCCTGAGCTGCATTCATGCAGCCCAGGAACGCAAAACGTGTTTTGCTCCGGACAGGAAGAAACGAACGTTTTTGTAGCCCTGCTCGAGAGAGCAGGGATGTCCTTCGGTTCATGGCTGATACCAACGGCTCTTATGAAATGGACTATTGTGAGGTCGGGACGGCTCTCCGCGCCGTCCGCGGTCCGCTCGGAGAGCGGCCCCTACCGCGCTGCCGCGCGAAAGTTCAAATGTCATGAGCAACTGGTATGAGTCCCGCTTCTCTCGAAGCGGACTACAACGGCGCCGTTTCCTAAGAGTCGGAGTGGGTTCCCTCTCCGGGAACGAATCCACGGCAAGGTGGAACCCCGATGTCCTCATCGGGTTTTGAACGGCGCACTCTCCCGTCAGCCCGTTGGGGACAACGGGCTCCACCTTCCATGGCATCGTTGCGGCTCAGACCGAGAATCCGGAACGTCGGCGAAACGCATTTGCGCGCCGGCTGGGCCCTCCGCACGCGAACAGAGTCTTCGGACCGCTCAGTCTATTTCGCCGCCGGGACGACGGCGATGCCCCAAGGACTGCCCGGGGACTTAAGCCGGGAAACTTCCTTTTCCGCCACGAGATCCACCACCGAAATGTCGTCCGAGGGGCCATTGGCCGCAAAAAGGAATTTACCGTCTGGCGACAGATCGATCCCCCACGGCCGAGCCCCGACCTTAATCGTGCTCAAGAGATCGTAAGTGCCCGCGTCCACCACGGAGATCGTGCCGGCGCGGCCGTTGCTGATATAAATCTTCTTTCCGTCCGCTGACACCCGCACTGTCATCGGGCGCGAACCTTTGGGCAGTGCAATGATCTTCAGCAGCTTTTGGGTCGCCGTATCGATGACGTTCAATTCGCCCGTGGACTCGGACGGAATGAACGCGCGCGAGCCGTCCGGCAGGAACGCGATGCTGCGGGGACGGGGATGCAACTGGAGTTGCCCGACCACCTTGAAGGTCTGCGCATCGATCGCGAACACATCGCCGCCCGTCTCGCACGTGACATAGAACATCTTTCCGTCCGGCCTGATGCCCACGCCTTCCGGTTCACGACTGACCTTGACCAGGGACAGCATCTTGCCGGTCGTGGCATCGAGCACCGTCGCGGCGCTGACATCCTCGTTGGCAATGTAGATCTTTTTTCCGTCCGGGCTCAGGCAGAACTGCTCGGGATCGGAACCGGCGGAAATCTTGCGCAGGAATTTCCTTTGCGCGACGTCCACCAGGGCGATGCCGTCGGCGGATTTGTCGGCCTTGACCTTGTCGTCGTCGTCATCGCGCGCTTTTTCAAAAACCAGATTGCCATTGGCATCGATTTTCGGCGGCGGCTCGATCGGCGTCCCGCTCACCGCCACGTAGAGCGTTTTTCCATCCGGGCTGGCGTGAACACCGCGGGGGCGTTTGCCGACCGGAACGGTGGCGGAAACTTGGAGCGTCGCGCCATCGATAACGGTGAGATTTCCCGACTTCTCGTTGGTGACAAAGACCTGATAACTGGCGTTGGTCTGGCCGCGGACCGACGCGAGGGTGAAAACAACCAACCCGCCTAGGGCAACGGCGAGCCGGGCAGAAGGAAATGTAATGTTCATGGTAACGGATGAACTGGGTTTGGGAAACTGACGAGGAATCGTGCCCGTCACGGCAAAAGAGTAGCAAGCTGATTTCGCGTGCGGAGATAGGCTTGATGGCTACCATCCGATCCCATGGTCTGTTTTGCAGGCCGGTCCGTCCACCTTTCATGCAGCGCGAACTTCCGACCCACTATACGCCGACGGCAAAAGTCCTGCACTGGCTAATCGCCGTGTTCGGGTTCGCGCAGCTATCGTTGGGTACTTGGATGATCGGGATCCCCAAGACTCCGCCCGGCGTGCGGGCGAGCTGGTTCAACCTGCACAAGTCGATCGGCATCACGTTGGGGCTGCTCATCCTGCTGCGCCTCGCGTGGCGACTCACGCACCGGGCCCCGTCATTGCCGGAAACGATTCCCGGGTGGCAGCGATCCCTGGCCAAATTTTGCCACTTCGCGCTCTACGTCTGCATGGTGGTGATTCCCTTGTCGGGCTACCTGGGCTCGTCGTTCACGAACTACCCGATCAAGTATTTCGGTCACACCCTGCCGCAGTGGGGTTGGGATTCGCCGGCCCTGAAGGAACGGTTCAGCCAGGTGCATCTGACGGCGATCGTGATCTTCGTGGTCTTGATCGCCCTTCACGTCGCGGCCGTGCTGAAGCACCTGCTGATCGACCGCGACGGAATTTTTCAGCGCATGGGATGGACGCGGCGTGCCGTGAAGCGCGATCTTGGCGGTTCGGGGCCGGGACCCGCGCAATAAAAGCCGTTTGAATAAATGCGCCGTCCGCACATATTTTTGGTTGTGATGACGAATCCGCATCCCGCCCGTCGGTCTATCCACGCAATGAACGCAACTGCGCCCGAATGGTCTCGGGCGATCCCGTTTCGTCTCCAAAGCGCATGACGCGGGCCATGCGTTTCCTAAATTACTTCAGCCGGCGTTCCTTCGCCGCCGCCATCGTTGGACTCGGCGCCCTGCTGTTAACCTTATCGGCCCGAGCGGCCTCTTCTGCCCCTTACGGATTGGCGGTCCGCCCCTCGAGCAAGGCCTATCTCCACATGCCACCCGATGCGGACGGCCC
>CANJNJ010000014.1 GCA_947474995.1 Opitutaceae bacterium
CGGCAAGTGGAGATTTGCGGCGAGCACGGATCGGTGGTCTTGGAAAACGATCATCTCGCGCGTTGGGAATTCCGCGTGTCGCAGCCGGGTGACGAGGCGATTCGCGCGGCGAAGCCCAATGCGGCGCTCGGCTCCGGAGCGAGCAAGCCGGACGCGATCAGCATCGTTGGCCACCAGCGGCAATTGCAGGATTTGACGGACGCGCTTCGCGCCGGCCGGGCGCCGGCGCTCGATGGCCACGAGGGTCGCAAAGCCGTCGCGCTCGTGCGCGCGCTGTACGCCTCGGCGGCGAGTGGGCAGCCGGTGACGCTCGGGTAGGAGACCGGTCGTTGCGGGTGAAAAATTGGGCCGTGTTCGTAGTTCCGCCTTCAGGCGGAATCCGAGGCCCCCAATCCTTCCGCCTGAAGGCGGAACTACGAACACGGCCCAACGATCATTTCTCCCGATAAACCGCCGTCAGCGCCGTCACCGTCTTCTGCAGGTTGCGGCGCAACTCTGGCGGCGAGATCACTTCGGCGGCCGCGCCCCAGCCCAGAATCCATTGTTCCACCTCGGTGAGCGCGCCCAGCCGCAGGCGTAGTTCCAATCCCCCGCCCGGCAGCTCGCGCATTTCCTGCGACTCGTGCCACTCGCGTTCGCGCACGCGTTCGGCTACCACCGGGGCAAAGTGCACGAGCACGCGGTAGTCGCCGGTTCCGCCCATGACACCGAGCGCGCTGGCAAAAAATTTGTCCGGCGAAAAATCCTCCGGCCGGATGAATTTTACCTTCGTGACGACGGCGTCGGCGATTCGCGGGAGGGCAAACGTGCGCAACGCCTGTCGCTCGAGGTCGAAGCCGACGAGGTACCACGAATTTTCCCGGTTGGCCAAATGGTACGGCCGCACGCGCCGGGGCGATTTGCCCGCCTGGCCCGGCTTGCGGTAATCGAACGTCACCTCCTCCTGGCGCAGGACGGCGCCGCTCAGGCTGTTGAACACCGCGAGGTCGGTCTTGCCGAGGCCGATGTTCTTGAACGAGACCGCACTCAGTTCGTCCGCGGGCGAAAAAGAAATCCGATCGCGCAATCCGCCCGCCAGTTTTTCGAAGGCGACCTCAAGCTGGCGGTGAAACGGCGTGCCGCGGTACTGCTGCAGCGCGCGTTGCGCGACGAGCAGGGCGAGCAATTCGCCCTCCGTCATGTGCACCGTGGGAAAGGCCGTGACCGGCTGCGTGTACCGGTAGGCTTGGATTTGCACATCGAACTCGATCGGGAGGTCCAGCCGATCGCGCATGAAGGCGATGTCGCGCACCACGGTCTTGCGCGAGACCTCGAGCATTTTCATCAGTTTCGTGCAGTTGACGAGCGCGCCCCGCCGCAGCTCATCGTGAATCCGGAGCATGCGCTCGAGGGGCGGACGGGAAAGCTGGGCGCGCGGGGTCATCGAAAATAAAGCTGAAGGTATTTTTAGGCTGGGACAAGCTATGACCCACCCCCCGGGGTAGGATGGGCGCATGAAACCTTCCTCCCGCGCAAAGAAATTCGCCCTGCCCCTGGCCCTGACGTGGTCGCACCTCGGTGTCGCCTACCGCGTGACGCCCTGGCCCGAGGTTCAATTTGAGCGTTGTTACGGGGAGGAGTGGATCGCGACCTCACCCAGCGAGGACGTCCTGGCCTCGGCGGCGCAGACCTGCGGGGCGCTGGAGTGGCGTTCCTACCTGGAATTCATTCCGGCGGACGTCCGGGAATACCTGGTGCAGTTCTCGTTCACGCGGATGGAGGCGTTGCAGGTGATCGCCCGCTGTCCGGCGCTGCTCACGGAATTGGCCGCGACCCCGGCGCTCACGGCGTTCGTCGCAGCCCACGAGAGTCTGCGCGGCACCTCCCGGCCCGGCTGGGACGAAATCAACGCCGTCTACGAACGCAGCAGCGTCTTCGGGTTGCTGGAGTGGCTCGGCCTGCCCGCGTCGCGTCAGACCCTCGCGATCCTCGGGAACGTCGTGGACCCCGATGTGCCGAAACGTTTTCTCGATCCGCTTCGGACGCTGCTCTGGGAGCCACGGACCCTCTTCGCCTTGCAGCAGATGCCGGTCATCACCGACCGCCTCCTTGCGCGCGCCTGCCATGCGCTCGCGGCCTAAAGTAGCGCCGGTCTCCGACCGGCGTTGGCCGGCGCACGCCAAAGTTCACGACCGGCGCTACGCGGTCCGATTTGACGCGTGACGGCGCAGTGAGAAGAGCAGGAACGCGGAGAGCACGAGATTGATGGCGGCGAATTGGAAGATGCGGCTGACGTTCACGTGGGCGTCCCGCAGGAGTCCGCCGGCGTAAATTCCGGCGCCGCCGATCACGCAGCTGAAAAAGGTGGAAATGCCCCAGCTCGTGGCCCGGTAACGCGAGTCCACGATCATGCACAGGATCGGCATCATGTTGGCATCCGAGAAAAAGCGGGTCACCCCGTAGAGGATCAGGCCCGTGAGGGCGAGGCCCAGTACGGAAGTGCTGGAGAGGAGCAACACGGCGGGGGCGGCGATGAACATGCCGATCACGGGAACATAGATCCGGGCGCGCTCCTGGGTGCGGCTCCAGCGGTCGGCCCAGGTGCCACCGATGAGCATGCCGAAGAGCGCGGCCACGTTGACGCTGACCGTCGTCAGCAGGCCGGCCTTCCCTTGGGAGAGATTGAACTGCTCCTGGATGTAGGTTGGCATCCAGCCAGCCACCGACCATGCGACGATGCCGAGGACGCAGGCGTAGACCAACATCACCAGGTACGCGCGGTTGGTCAGCAGGCTGGTGAAAGCCTCGCTGAGGCGGACCGCGGGAGCGGCCGGTTTTCCCAACGGCGTCGCGGTTTCGATCGCGGGTGCATCCCGAAGCAGGAGCAACATCACGAAAGAGTAGACGATGCCGATCACGCCGAAGATCTTGAACGCGTAATCCCAGCCGTGGCCTTCGGCCAGCCAGCCTCCGAGTCCGCCCAAGGCGCCGCCGGCCATTGCCCCGCTCAGGAGCAACCCGGAGGCCACCGAGCGGGTTGGGCCGCGATGGTAGTCCACGATCAGCGCCACCGAGGCCGGCATGCACGCCGCTTCGCTCAGTCCCATGAGGGCGCGGGTCGCGAGCAGTTGCTCGTAGGTTTGGGCAAAAGCGGTCAGTCCGGTGACGACTGACCAGAGAAACACGCTGCCGATGATGACGCGGCTGCGATTGAATTTATCCGCGAAATAGCCGGCGAACGGACTGGCGATCGCATAGACCACCAGGAACACCGACGTCAGCAGCCCGAACTGGGCCTCGGTCATCGGAATCGCGTCCTTGATCGACCCGCGCATGGTCGTGATCATCAGCCGATCGAGGTAATTCAGGCAGGCCGCGCCCCACAGCAATCCGACGATCAACCAGGCACGGGCGGGAAGGTTTGGAGGGGCGGACAAGGGGACCAGATGGAGCAAACCAAATTAGGAAGCAACCCGGGTTCGTCGTTCCGCCTTTAGGCGGAAGGTCAGGTCCGCCCGGATTCCGCCTGAAGGCGGAACTACGAGCGACCCGGATCTCTTCTTTGGGCGTGAGGGCGCGTTTGGCGGTGAGGGTTGCATGAATCCGGCCAGTAAGCAGGGAGGTGCTCGCGCCTAGTCGAGCAGGCCCAGTTTCTTCAAGCCGTGCGCGAACGCCTCGAGTTCACGATCGCTCAGACTGTGATACGGCTTCCGGCGCCAGCGCTTCGCGATGCCGTTCAATTCGAGCATGGCTTGGATGCCCGCGTTGAAGCCGCCGGGCTGCCCCAGCACGAGATCGAAGAACGGATTGTCGTAGTCGCGAATGATGCGACGGGTCTCCGCCGGGTTGTTCGACGTAATCGCCGCCCAATACGCGTGCGTGAGTCTCGGTTGGAACGTGAGGAACGTCGAAAGATAGCCGTCGCAGCCGTAGGGCTGGTTGTTGAGATGGTTCTGTTTCTGGCCGCCGGAGATGACGGCCCAGCGGTCCTGGACGAGGAGCGACATCTTGCGGGCGAACTCGCCGCACATGTCGTCCTTGATCGCGACGACGTGGTCCGTGGCCTCCAGGACGAGCTTCATCGTTTCCAACCCGAATTTCTGCCCGCGGGAAATAAAGACATTGGAAACGAGCATCACCGGCATGACCTCGGCCACGGTCTGGTAGTGCTCCGCGAAAGACTGCGGCGTGCTGGAGCCGCCCCAATCCGGGGGCATGACCATCAGCACATCCGCGCCGACGCCCTTGGCGAACTGGGCAAACTCAATCGCCTGGGCCGTGTGGTAATAGCGGTCCGCGGCGATGACCAACGCGCGGCGGGCCGTGTGCTCGACCGTGACTTTTGTGACCTCGGCGATCTCCTTTTCGGTCAGCGCGACATAATGGCTGTCGCCCGCGGTCAACATCAGGGCCTTGGCCCCATGGGCGAGGTTTCGGTCGATCAGGTTCCTCAACCCTTTGTAGTCGACGCTCCCGTCCTGATGAAAGGGGGTCTTGAGCGATGGAATCGGGCCGGCCAGTCGGGCCCGGAGTTCGGCCGGACAGCCGCGGAATTTTGGGGTCATGCGGGAAAATTGCCCGAAAAATTTCTATCCAAATCAAGCCAAGGGAGGAGTCACGGAGGGCTAGAGGAGGTCGATCACTTCGATCACGCGTTCGAGCGCCTTTTGCAGCAGGTCCTTCTTCCCGGTGTTCGGCATGGCGCTCGGGGCGGTTTCCATCCGGCTCATCCGGTTCGAAAGAATTTCGGAATTGTAGGCTTCAACCACCAGTTTGGTCGCCTCGAGTGGTCCGACCACTTCCGAAATTTTCCTCATCATCTCTTTTTTCGTCATGGCTATATTGGGTTTATCCTGGCTCGCACCGCAGCGCGGTAGGGCAACGGCATCAAGACGACGAGTGCGGCCGGCTGTCTAACTCAATTTCCATGCACAGGGCAGTGTCCGATTTTGATCGTGGATCAATTAGAACGGGTTGATTTCGGGCGGGGCGCCTCTCCGATCCGTACCTGCCTGGTCGAATCAAACGGAGATACGCCTGGTTTCCTGGCTTCTGCATTTGCCACCGGGCCTTGGGGGATCCGCGCAAGAGGGGCCCGGGCCGATGCCCCCAATCAGCTCCGCCATGGCGCTGGAGCATCGACTTTTTTGGCGCAGCCGGCAACCTGACCGCCTTCCCCCCCCATGCTTACCGAACTCAAACGCGAAGCTTACGAGGCGAATCTCGCCCTGCAACAGCACGGGCTTGTCCAGCTGACTTTTGGCAACGCCTCCGCCCTCGATCGGCGCCGGGGCATCTTTGCGATCAAGCCGAGCGGCGTGCCTTACGCTAGGCTCACGGCGTCGGACATGGTGCTCGTCGATCTCGCGGGCAAGAAGGTCGAAGGGGATATGAAGCCTTCCACGGACACGCCGACCCACCGCCGCTTGTACCACGGTTTCAAGAAGATTGCGGGCGTGGTGCAGTCGCGCTCGGTGCACGCCACGGCGTTTGCGCAGGCCGGTCTCTCGATTCCCATTTTCGGCACGACGCACGCGGACTATTTCAACGGGGATATTCCCATCACGCGAAAACTCACCGCGATGGAAATCGAGGACGCCTACGAGGCCTCCACCGGCCACATCATCATCGAACGCTTCCTTGCGGACGATCTCGATCCGCTCGACAATCCCGGCATTCTCGTGAATCGCCGCGGGCCGTTTGCGTGGGGGGCGTCAGCGGCGAAAGCCGTCGAGGCCGCCGTCGCCATCGAAACCATCGCGCACCTGGCGATGATGACGATGGAACTCGCGCCCCGGTTGAAGACGATCGAGCCCGAGTTGCACGACAAGCATTTTGCCCGGAAGCACGGCTCGAACGCCTATTACGGGCAGCCGTAACCGCTTTCACCTTTCAACTGCCTGACTTGGTTCAGCGCCCGCCGGACTCTTTTCGTTTCAATTCATCCCGCGCCGCATCGAGGCGCGCCCGTTCTTTCGGGGTTAGGCTGGAATAGCCGGACTGCGCGATCTTATCGAGGAGCGCGTCGACTTCGGCCATCGTGCTCGTCTTGGCTCCGCCAACGCTGGTGGTCCGCCCCGGCTTGAGATCGGGCAGCACGCGAAGTTTCGGGCGTCGCCGCAAGGTGGGCAGCCGCGGCAAAGTGAAGAGCCCCTGCTGATAACGGATGAACGCGTACGCAAAGCCCGCCGAGCTCCACAGCGAGAGCAGGCCGATGCCGTCGCGATGACTCAGGGCGATCAGAGAATAGAGCGCGACCAGCACGAGCGCGACCCACTTCGCGAGCAGGTTGAAAAGCATCAGTGCGTTGGGAAACAGGGTCGCAAAGGCGACAAAGAGCGCGAAGCCGCTGGACTCCCCCGCGAGATGGGTTGGCTGCCACCGTCCAATGAGGGTGAACAAGATCGGCGGCACCAGGTAGAGCCCGGCGTAGAGCCCGAAGAAGGTGCCGCGGCCGAGGAATTTCTCCACTTCGCGGCCGAACCACACAATCATCAGCATCTCGATCGCGAACCAGAGGCTGGGTGGATTTACCAGTCCGTAGGTAAAGATCCGCCACGCTTCGCCCTGATTCATCCCGGTGCTCGTGAACGGGAGGGAGGCGAGCAGCGAGTCGGCGTGGAGGAACAACAGCAGGCTGGTGCCGAGCATCGACGCGACAAATCCGGCCACGATCACGTGGGTCCCGTAAAGCGGATAGCCGCGCACCCAGAACAAAGGCTGGTGTTCTTCGGAATTTCCGTGGCCGTACATCGTGGCAGCTGTAGTCGAAGATGGCGGGAGCGCAACTCGCGCGAGAGCTTGGCGGGGGTTACTTCGCCAATATCTCGTTGATCGCGGTCACCAACTCGGCGAGACGGAACGGTTTTGCCAGAACCTGGTGGGCGTGCAGCAGGGTCGCTGCTTCCTGGGTTTGCGGTGCCGTCAGCGGCAGGCCGGAGACCACGATGAAGGGAATCTTGGGATGTTTCTGATGGAGCTCAATCACCGCGTAGAGACTGTCCGCCGGCATGACGATATCGGTGATAATGACGTGGGGGCGTTTCTTGCGAAAGTGGGCGACCCCTTCGGCGCCCGTGGCCGCCTCGGCCACCACGTGACCCGCGCCTTCGAGGGTCATCACGATGAGATGCCGGATGGTATTGTCGTCGTCGACCACCAGAACGCGAGCCATGCGGGTACCGTGGTGGGCGCAACGCGAGTTGGCCAGCCCTCTTCGAGGTTGCGGGGATATTTGGACCTCAGGCCGTGCTCCGGGCGCCGCGCAAAAAACGGGGCGCCCCCGAAGATCTTTTTCATCCGGTTGGCCACAAATTTCACCGCGCAGCGGAGCCGCCACCAAAGTGGAGGGCCGAGCTCCGCCGAGACCGACCTTAGTGTAGTCTTTAGAGACTCTCATGCACTTCCTCGTCGCAGCCCTGCCCGAGAGGGCAGGGCTGGAACGTTCGGTTGAACCGACCTGTTCCGCTTCTCTCGAAGCGGGCTGCTTTCGGTCGAATCGGAAACGATAGGGCAAAGTTCATGACAGGCTCTACTCCGGTCTCGGCGGAGCTCGGCCTTCCATGAAATCCTCCTGAAAAGGTGTGATGCACCAAGGCCGCCGTGCAACGGGCAGTAGCTAAACCGCCGGCCCATTTGTGCTATTGGTGAAATCTGTGGCCAAAATCCCGACTACTTGGTTGACGTGTCTCGCGCCGGCTTTCCCCTCTGAGCAACCCGGCGGTTCCCGATCGCCACCCCATGCCCCGCATCGCCCGCATCGAAACCTTCGTCGTAACCCAGCGGCTGCAGAAGCCGTTTTCCTATTCGCAGTGGGAATACGACCGCCGCACGGTCTGCCTCGTGCGCGTCACCGCGGACGATGGGACGTACGGCTGGGGCGAAGGCTACGGTCCCGCGGCTGTCATCAAGTCGGGCATTGAATTTCTCGCCCCCTTGGTGATGGGCGGCGATCCGCTCGCGATCGGGGCGCTCTGGCAGGCGATGCACGTGCGGGCGACGGACTTTGCCCGGCGCGGGGTATTGCTGGCGTCCCTCAGCGCGATCGACATCGCGCTGTGGGATTTGAAGGGAAAACTGCTGCGCACGCCGGTCCATGTTCTCCTCGGGGGCCAGCGTCGTGCCCGCGTCCAGGTGTACGCGACCGGGCTCTACTTCGATCGTGAGCCCAACCTGCGCGAGCGACTCGCCCGTGAAGCCGTCGGCTACGTCGGGCAGGGTTTTCGGGCCGTGAAGATGAAGGTCGGCCTGGGAATCGAAGAGGACGCGGGCAACGTCGAGGCGGTCCGCCGGGCCATCGGGCCCCACGTGCGGCTGATGGTCGATTCAAATCACGCGTATCTGCTGCACGAGGCGCTGGCGTTGACGCAGCGGATCGAGCCCTTCGATATTTCGTGGTTCGAAGAGCCGGTGTCGCCGGACGACTACGCGGGCTACGCCGAACTGCGGCGCCAGTCGAAGATTCCGATCGCCGGCGGCGAGTGCGAGTACGGCGTCCACGGGTTTCACCAACTTTTCTCCGCGGCGGCGGTCGACATCGCGCAGCCCGATATCTGCGCGTGCGGCGGCCTGACCGAGGCCCAGCGGATCGCCGCGCTGGCGCGGACGCACTTCGTGGAAATCACGCCGCACTGTTGGGGGACGGGGATCGCGTTTGCCGTGGGCCTGCATTTTCTGAGCTCCGTGGACGTGCAGCCGGGCCGGTTGCGCGCCCGCGAGCCCTTCCTCGAAATGGATCGGACGGAAAATCCGTTGCGCGATTTGCTCACAACGCCTCGTTTCCAACCCGTCGATGGCTGTGTGGCGGTGCCGGATTTGCCGGGGCTCGGCGTCGACGTGGACGCGAAGCGGCTGGAAGAGTTTGCGGTTCTGCCCTAGTCGCGCGGCTGTCCGTCGATTCGAGATTAGAACATTCGTTCGAACCGCAAATCGCCTGTTCACAGACGAAAGGTGGCCCGGGTGTTCGTCGTTCCTCCTTCAGGCGGAAGTTCTGAACCGTTCGGATTCCGCCTGAAGGCGGAACTACGAACGCCGGGCTGCCTCAATGCCCGCGCGGGCTCTCGACGAAGCGGGGCGTCGTGGGGTCGTCGCCGAAGCGCCAGGCGCTGAGGTAGGCGAGCTTCAGGATCTTCGCCATCTTCACGTAGTTGATCTTCTCCGCGGTGTCTGTGACGTGGTGATAGTCTGGATGGAACCCCGTGAACCACCAGAACGCGGGAATGTTCTTCAGCACGAACGGAAATTGATCGCTGCGAAAAAAGATATTCAGCGCCGCTTCGTGATCGAAGCGATGATCGAGCACGAGGCCGACCTGCCGGTTTTCCGCGGCGACCAAGGCATCGTAGTCGGGCGAGTAAAACGCCCCGATGAGATTCAGCCGGTTGGTCGTGTCCGCCGGAACTTCGAGCACGCCTCTGGTCTGAGCGGTTTCCTCTTCGTTGCGGCCGATCATGTCGAAATTGATCATTGCCCGGGTCGTGGCCAGCGGCCGCAGCGGATGCGCCGCCATCCAGAATGCGCCCAGCAGTCCGCGTTCTTCCGCGGTAAAGACCGTGAAAAGAATGGAGCGCTTGGGGCGCGTCTCGTTGCGTGCAAAGGCGTGGGCGAGGGCCACGACGCCGACCGTGCCCGAGCCGTTGTCGTCGGCTCCCGGGTAGGTCTCCGGGCCGCCAAAGGCCCCTTCGTGGTCGTGGTGCCCGCTGATCAGGATCGTCTCAGGGGCGAGTTGCGGGTCGCTGCCTTCAAGCAGCCCGCAAACGTTGTATGAGATCCCCCGGCGCCGCATGGAATTTCGCAGGTGGACCGTGACCACCGTGTTCGCCAGCGGCCGGGACTGCGGCTGGAGTTTTTGATCGATCGCGGCCTGCAGGGCCGAGGGCGTCGCCCCGGCGGTGGCCAAAAGCTCTTGCGCGACGACATCGGAAATCACGACCGACGAAATGCGGATGTCATTTTCATCGAGTGACTGCAGCGCCCGCCCACCGGGCCGCAGGGCCGACCCGCCGATCTTGGGCCCCAGCTCCTGCGCGGAGGGGTGCTGGCGGTTGGGTTCCGAAACCATGAGCACCGCGACGGCGCCGTGGGCTTGGGCGTTGAGGACTTTGACCCGCGCTGTGGCGTAGCGGGTGTTGCCCGTGCCGTTGAAAATGGAGCTGGCGTCGGCTTCCTGCGGCTCGTGATCGAAGACGAGCACGATCTTTCCCTTCGCGTCCAGCGTCGCGTAGTCGTCGTAGCCGAGTTCGGGCGCGGTGATGCCGTAACCGGCGAAGAGCAATGGCGCCGTCACATCCACGTCGTCCTTGAAGCCGCCCGAAATGTGCGGAAAGGCCCAGGGTTTGTGCTGGCCGGCACGGTCGAGGGCGAGGGAACTTTCGGCGCGGTCGGGCTGAAATTCCACCAGCGGTACGCTCTGGAGAAAACCGCCCTCCGCAGCTGGTTTCAATCCGGCCTTGGCGAACTCCGAGGCGACCCACTCCAGGGCGACGGTATCACCCTTTTGCAGTGACATCCGGCCGTCGAGCGCGGGGGAGGCGAGAAACGTGAGGTCGGCGCGAAGCACGTCCTCGCGAATGGCGTTGAAGCCCGTGGCCACGCGGGCCGGCACGGGCAGGGGAGCCTGGGCCGCCGCAATCCCACCGATCGCCAGGAACAAGAGGATAAATCGGTTCAAGCGCGTCATCCCGCTGGCATGAGTTCAAGGGCCGGGGTTGGAAAGCGCAAAGGCGGGGGCGGACGAGACCGGGGTGGTCGGTGTGTTGTCTGTGTTAACCGATTCTATCCCGCTTCTCCCGAAGCGGGCCACAAGGCAATGGTAGCCCGCCTCGGGAGAGGCGGGAATGACTTCTCGGAGATACGTCCCGCGAGACCGAGCGCGAGATTTGGGTAAACGCACCTTTTCAAACCAATCACGCCAAACCGGATTCACGCGGAGGCGCGGAGAGCGCGGAGTGGGGCAAACAACGGTCATGGAGCTTGGTTTGCTCCGTGCCTCCGCGTGAAATTGAGCCACCCTAAAATTTGCCGTCTGTCCGCTTGATGTCGGGCCGGGCGATGGACAGGATGGGCGTCCCCTCCCGGCTGAACATTGCCGACCCACCCGTTTGTCCCATCCCGTTTCCCATGACCAACGCACTTCGCTTCCTGCTCCCCTTTCTTCTCGCCTCCGCGAGTGCCAGTTTCGCCCAGGCTCCGGCGGTCGTCGTCGCCGCGCCGCCGGCTGAACCCGCGCTGGCCTGGCATCGCGTCGCCCAGTGGGGGGTCGAGGGCCGGGCCTGGCCTGACCTGGATCGGTTGCGTTATTTTGATCGGTTTCCGGCGATCGCCGAGGGCCGGGTTACCGACGCGGTGTGGAACCTGAGTCGCGACAGCGCCGGGATGATGGTCCGGTTCAAGACCGATGCCACGACCATCTGGACCAACTACACGCTTTACCGCGAACGGCTGGCCGGGGCCAACATGACCGCCATCGGCGCCAGCGGTATCGACCTTTATGCGCGCGACTCCTCCGGGAAATGGCGCTGGGTAGGCGTGAGTCGGCCCGCGGGAAAAATTGTCCGCCAAGAAGTCATCGCCGGCCTCGCGCCGGGAATGCGCGAATACGCCGCGTATCTACCCCTCTATAATGGCGTGGATGAAATTTCGATTGGCGTCCCGCCGGCCGCGCACTTTGAGCAGCTCGCGCCGCGGAGCGAAAAGCCGATCGTGTTTTACGGCACGTCCATCACGCATGGGGCCAGCGCCTCGCGGCCCGGCATGGCGCATCCCGCGATCCTCGGCCGGCGGTTGGATCTGCCCGTGGTCAATCTCGGCTTCTCCGGCAACGGCCGGATGGATGCTGCGGTCGGCGAACTGCTCGGGAAAATCGACGCGGCCGTGTACGTCATCGACTGCCTGCCGAACATGGACGCCGCGATGGTTCGCGAAAAATGCCTCCCGCTCGTGAAGCAGTTGCGGGCCGCGCGGCCCAATACGCCCATCGTCCTCATCGAGGATCGCCGGAATACCAATTCCTGGATTTTGCCGGTGCGGGACCAACACCACACGGCCAATCACGCCGCTCTGCGTGAGAGCTTCGCTGCGCTGGAAAAGGAAGGCGTGAAGGGACTGTTCTATCTGGCCGGCGATGACCTGATGGGCGCGGACGCCGAAGCGTCCACCGACGGCTCGCATCCGAGCGATCTCGGTTTCGTGCGCCACGCCGATCTCTTCGAGCCGGTGCTGCGGGCGGCGTTGGGAAAGAAATAGGTCGGAGCTAAGAGCATGCCCTGGAAACCGCAAAGGGCGCCAAGAACCGCGAAGTACGGAAAATCCGCTTCGCGGCGTTCGACAGTTCGCCCGAATCTTTGCGGCCGACAGGAAGAAATGGCCGGGTTGGTCGTTCCGCCTTCAGGCGGAAGGATCGCGCCGCCCGGATTCCGCCTGAAGGCGGAACGACCAACGCCGAATTTTCACCGCGGAGCGACTTACTCCACCGAGTGCATCAGAATCGACTTTTCTTCGCGCCGCTTCGCGTTTTTCGCGGTTCAACGGCAAGACTAGCCTCAGACCTTTCATCCCATGAATTTCGTCCACCCGCCTCTTTGGTGTCGTAGTATCTTTGCGCTGTTGTTCGTGCTCCTCGTCGCCCGCGCCGCCGAACCAAACCTTCCCACGACGCGCTACGAGGTCGCCGGGCTGAGTGCGCCGGTCGAAATCCTCGTCGACCACTGGGGCGTGCCGCATATCTACGCGCCGACGGCCTACGCCGCCTATTTTGCGCAGGGCTTCAATGCGGCGCGCGACCGCCTCTGGCAGCTCGACCTCTGGCGCAAACGCGGGCTCGGCGAACTCGCGCGCGACTTCGGCCCCGCGTACGTGGCACAGGACCGGGCGGCGCGACTTTTTCTCTACCGCGGCGACATGCACGCCGAGTGGATCGCCTATGGCTCCGATACCAAGCGCGTCGTCGAGAATTTCGTCGCGGGCATCAACGCTTACATTGCCCTCACGCGCACGCGACCCGAACTGCTCCCGCCGGAGTTCAAGCTGCTGGGCAACACGCCGGCCCGGTGGGAGCCGGCCGACGTCGTCCGCATCCGCAGTCATCTCCTGGTGGGCAACCTGCCGAGCGAGGTGGCGCGTTCGCGCGTCGTGGCGGTTTCCAACCTCGAAACCGATTTGCTTCGTCGCGGCTTGGAACCCAAATGGGAAGCACGCGTGCCCGAGGGCCTGGTGCCGGCCGACGTGCCCGCGGACGTGCTGAAAGACTACAACCTCGCGCGCGACTCCGTGTTGTTCACGGCGGAGAAACTTCGCGGCGTCGTCGGTCCCACGCGTACCGCCGCGGCCGAGCTGGAGCACGCGCTCGACCAGGACGTCTATGCGAGCAACAACTTTACGGTCGCCCCGTCGCGCTCCTCCACGGGCCGCGCGATCCTCGCCAACGATCCACATCGCGCGCATGGCGTGCCGAGCCTGCGTTACTTCGCGCACCTGTCGGCGCCGGGTCTCGACGTCATCGGTGCCGGCGAGCCCTGTCTCCCGGGGATTTCACTCGGGCATAATTCCGAAATCGCCTTCGGCTTGACGGTCTTCGCGATCGATCAGGAGGACCTCTATGTCTACGAGACGAATCCGGCGCAACCGGACGAGTACCGCTACCGCGGACGTTGGGAACCGATGCAGGTGCTCACGGAAAATGTCGCGGTGAAAGGGGAGGGCACGCGATCGGTGCAGCTCAAGTTTACGCGCCACGGTCCGGTGCTGTTCGAGGATCCGGCCCATCATCGCGCTTTTGCCGCGCGCGTCGCCTGGCTCGAGCCGGGCACCGCGCCGTATCTCTCCAGCATGGAATACCTGCACGCGAAGAACTGGGATGAGTTTCTCGCCGCGATGAATCGCCATGGCATGCCGGGGCTGAACTACCTTTACGCCGATCGCACGGGCAACATCGGCTGGGCGCCTTCCGGTCTGGCGCCCGTGCGCCCGAACTGGGACGGGCTGATGCCCGTGCCGGGCGACGGGCGCTATGAGTGGCAGGGCTTTCACACGATGGATCAACTGCCGCGGCGCCTGAATCCACCCGAGGGCTGGATCGGTTCTTCAAACGAAATGAATCTCCCTGCCGGCTACGACGCGGCGGAAACCAAGCTCGGCTTCGAGTGGTCCGACGCCGTGCGGATTAACCGGCAACACCAGATCTTCGACGGCACGGGCCGCTTCGATGTGGCCGGACTCGTGCGGGCGCAGACCGATGTCCTGAACGTGACCGGACAGCGGGTCGGGAAGTTGCTGGCGGGCGTGAACGCCCCGGCCAACTCACCCGCGGCCGCGGCACTGGCGGCGTTGCGCGCGTGGGACTTCCGCTCGGAGCGCGATTCGACGGGCGCGGCGGTTTTCAACGTCTGGTATCACAAGCACGTCCGGCCGGCCGTGGTGCGAAAACTTGCTCCCGCCGCCGCGGTTTCGCTGATGGGCGACGGCGACGCCGCCGTGATCATCGACTACCTCGAAAAGCCGGACCCGCGCCTCGGGCCCGATCCGGTGCGGGCGCGAGATGAACTGTTTGGCGCTGCACTCGAAACCGCCGCCGCCGAGTTGACGAAGCGCCTCGGCGCGGACCCGGCGGGCTGGACGTGGGGTCGGCTGCATCAGGTTGAGTTTGTGCACGCCCTTTCCCCGGCCTTTCCGAAATCGGAGGCCGTGAAAGGATTTGATGTCGGTCCGCTGCCGAAGGCGGGTGATAACGAGACCATCGGCCGCAGCACGTGGCGCGCCTCGGACTTCCGGCTGATCAGCGGGGCTTCGGCGCGTTTCGTGGTGGAGGTGGGAAATTGGGACAACGCACTCGCGACCAATACGCCGGGGCAATCGGGCGACCCGCGCAGTCCGCACTACCGCGATCTCTTCGCCGACTGGGCGAACAACCAGTACTTCCCGCTGCTTTATTCGCGGGCCGCGGTCGAGAAGGCGGCGGAATCTAAGATCGTCTTGGCGCCAATCGGCGCGCCGTAGCGGCGAAGGCACCGGGTGGGCCGGCCACCCTGTGGGCGGCCTGACGGACCCCCGAACGAAATGGCCGCGCGACGGAGCGCACGGCCCACCTCGAGCCAGGTGCGACTGGATGAGCCGCGGAAAGGTGCCGCGGGCCCCAAGAAACGAGTTGCCCCTTTGCGCGGGGGAGCCCAGTCGTAATGGCCCGGTTTTTGGTGCCCGCTCTTAGCGCAACCCTTCCCCTCCTCCAGCCATGAACACACCCGTCGTTTCCCCCGATTCCCTCAGCCGCCGCGATTTTATCGCCCGCACCGGCCTGATCGCCGCCGCAGCGTCTGTCGCCACGCTTGCCCCCACCAGCGCCAAAGCCGCGCTCGCCCCGACCGTTGCGCCGGTCAAGCCGCTCGGTGCCTACGAAATCAGCTTCCTGGAGAAGTGGTACTTCGACGGCGGCGACGGCTCGCCCGACCAGATGCGTTTCAAGTATACGCCGGAGCAGACGGCGCAGGTGTGCGACGAGATCGGCCTCGATCTCGAACTGACGCTCCGGAAGGCCGGGCATGTCACGCCGGAAAAGGCGCCCGACGAATTGCCGGCGTATGTCGCCGCGCTCGCCAAGAAGAACCGCAAGATTTCCTACGTCGCCATGGACACCGTGCGGCCGGACGAGCCGCACTGGCAGAACGCGCTGCGGGCGGCGAAGAAGGCCGGGATCAATCGCTATCGCCATCGCGGTTTCCAGTACGATCTGACCAAGCCCCGCAAGCCGCAGATCGCGAATTTCACGAAGTGGGCCAAGGATTTCGCGGCCTTCAACAAGGAGGTCGGGTTGCAGGCCGTCTATCAAATCCACGCCGGGGCGCGGATGGCCGGCAGTGCGGCGTGGGATTTGGACATGATCCTCGACGACATCGACCCGCAGTATTTCGGCGTGGCCTTCGACACCCAGCACGTCCTGGTGGAGCAGGGCCTATCCTTTGACAATGCGGTCGATGTCCTCGCGCCGCGGACCGTCGCACTGTGTGTGAAAAGTTTCCGGTGGGAGGAAGATCCCAAGACCCACAAGGGCTTTCCTTTTCAGGTGCCCTTCGGTCAGGGCGCCGTGAAAAAGGATATGGTGCTGCAGGTGATCAAGGCCCATGGCGGGCCGCTGCCGATCATCATCCACATCGAACACTTCAAGACGGGCGGCGAGCTGTACCCGGCCCCGTTCGATCAGCGCAAAGGGATCGTCAACGCCTTCCGTAACGATGCCAAGGTGCTTCGCGAGTGGTTGGGTTTGCCGGCCGCGACCTGACGCCTGCTGGCGGCGGCCTAATTTGGCCGCCGCCGCTTGTTGGTCGTTCCGCCTTCGGGCGGAAGGAGGATCGGAGTTTGGCTGCGAAAGTCAGAGAGCCTCGGACCGGCTGAAGCCGGGACTACAAACCCGTGCGCGCCCGCCGACCCCATTTGCGTCACCCCCTTGATTCACCCTTGAACCGCGCGCCCCGGGGCGTTCCCTTTTCCTTCATGCGTACGTACCAGAATTTCATCGGCGGCGAATGGGTGTCGGCTCGCGCGGGCGGCAAAATGCGCACGTTCAATCCCGCTGACACCCGCGAAGTCGTCGCCGAGTATCCCGCCAGCAGTGCGGAAGACGGTTTGGCCGCCGTGGCCGCCGCCCAGGCGGCCGCGCCGGGTTGGGCTGACACCACGGCCGTCGCCCGCGGTCGGATTCTTAGCAAGGCGTCGCAAATCCTCGAGTCGCGCAAAGCCGAGCTGGCCGAACTCCTCACCCGGGAAGAGGGCAAGACCCTGGCCGAGAGTACGGGCGAGGTGCAGCGCGCCGCGGACATTTTCCGTTATTACGGCGGTCTGAGCTACACGCTCGGTGGCCGCACCATCCCGCACGATCTGCCCGGCAACCTGCTCTACACGGTGCGCCGGCCGCTCGGCGTCGTGGCCCTCATCACGCCGTGGAATTTTCCCGTCGCCATTCCCGCCTGGAAAATGGCGCCCGCGCTCGTCGCCGGTAACGCCGTCATCCTCAAGCCCGCCGGGGTGGCGCCGGCGCTTTCGCTCGAGCTCGCGCGGGCCCTCCAGGAAGCCGGCCTGCCGAAGGGCGTGCTCAACGTCGTCGTCGGCGAAGGTCGCGCAGTCGGCGGGGCCATCGTCACGCATCCGGCCGTGGCCGCGTTGTCGTTCACGGGCTCGCACACGGTGGGAAATGCCATTTACCAACAGCTCGCGGTGCGCATGGCCCGGGCGCAGATGGAAATGGGCGGGAAGAATCCGACCATCGTCCTCGCGGACGCGGATCTCGACCTCGCCGTCACGCTCGTGATTCGCGCGGGCTTCGGGCTGACCGGCCAGGCCTGCACGGCCACGAGCCGCGTGATTGTCGACAAGTCGGTGGCGGCGGCATTCACCGAGAAGCTCGTCGCGAAGGCGAAGGCGTTGAAAGTCGGGTCCGGCCTGACCCCGGGCATCGACATGGGACCCGCCGTGAGCGAGGCCCAACTCACCGGCAATCTCGATTGGGTGAAGACGGCGGTGCAGGAAGGCGCGAAACTGCTTTGCGGTGGCAACCGGCTGACCGCGGGTGAGCACGCCCACGGCTGGTTCATGGAGCCCACCGTACTGGGCAACGTGGCGCCGACCATGCGCATCGCCAGCGAAGAGGTCTTTGGTCCCGTGATCGCGGTGATTCCCGCGGAGAATTTCGACGACGCGCTGCGGATCGCCAATGGCGTCGACGTCGGTCTGTCCGCCTCGCTCGTCACGCGCGACTTCAAGAACGCGCTGCGTTACACCGAGAAAATCGAGGCCGGCGTCGTGAAGGTGAACCAGATTTCCACCGGTCTCGCGTTGCAGGCGCCGTTTGGCGGCGTGAAGCAATCGAGCACCGACTCGTTCAAGGAGCAGGGCACCGAGGCGTTCGATTTCTACACCCGCACCAAGACCGTCTATCTCGATTACTCGGCATGAATCCGCGTTGGGTTATCCGTTCGTACCAGGTAGGGACCGTTCTCCGAACGGTCCGCCGGGCCGTGGGCGCTTCGGTACGTGGTTCCAATTCGACTTGGCGGACGCCTCGGAGAGGCGTCCCTACCCCGAACTGATTTTTTCATTATGAAACTCTGTCGCTTCCACACTGGAGATAAACAACCGCGCGTCGGCCTGCTGACCAAAGCGGGCAAACATGTGCTCGATCTGACCGCCGCCGGCGTCGCCAGTCTCGAGTCGCTGCTCGAATCGAAGAATCTTTCCAGTACGCTGGCAAAACTCGGTGCGGCGAAACTGCCGCAGCTGGCGCTCGCGAAGATTGCGCTGTTGCCGCCGATCGACCGCCAGGAGGTCTGGGCCGTGGGCGTCACCTACTTGCGCAGCAAGACGGCGCGGATGGAGGAATCCGATTTCAGCGCCACGGCCTACGATCGCGTGTACGATGCGGCGCGGCCGGAATTGTTTTTCAAATCGCAGCCCGAAAAAGTCGTCGGCCACGGTGACACCGTGGGCATCCGGCGCGACGCCAAGTGGAACGTGCCCGAGCCGGAGCTGACCCTTGTGTTCAATTCCCGCGGCGCCTTGGTCGGCTACACGATCGGCAACGACATGAGTTCGCGGGACATCGAGGGTGAAAATCTGCTCTATCTCCCGCAGGCCAAGATCTACGACCGCGCCTGTGCCGTGGGACCGTGGATCGTCGTGGGGTCCGACGAGGCGGCGGCGCGCACGTGGTCCATCCAAATTACCATTCGGCGCGGTGGCCGAGTGGCCTTCAAGGGCACGACGTCGGTCGGCCAGATCAAGCGCCGGTTCGAGGAATTGCGGGGCTACCTGTTTCGCTCGCAGACGTTCCCGCGCGGCGTCGCCCTGCTCACCGGCACGGGCGTGGTGCCGCCGGACACGTTTACGCTCCGCCGCGGCGACGAGATATCGATCACGATCTCGGGTATCGGCACACTGACGAACAAAGTGACGGTGGTTTGAGTCGTCGCGCCGTTCGGAGACCGGCGACGGAGGACAGCGTCGGCCGGCCCCGGCTAAAGAGCTACGAGAAGGCTGCAGGGACTTTCGAACGACGGTCACTGGAGCTGCGACGCCCTCGTCGCGGCTTTTGGTCCGAGCACAACGCGGCGAGGGCGCCGCGGCCCGAGGAGGGCCACCGTTTTCGAGCCAACCAATGTTCAGGACAGTCTCTAAACCACACCGGTGACGTTGCGTTGGGCGCGGCCTTAGATTCGAAGGCCACGCACGGAGTGCGCCGCCCACCTGGTGCGAACATCTTTAATGATGGGCCGGGCACTCCGTGCGCGGCCGAGACGTTGATTTCGCTCTTCCTTTCGGAAGTGGAACTCCTCCGTTTCACCCGCCCGAATAATGTTGGGCGGGGGTCTCGTCACGTCCGAGACCTGCACGGAAAGGCTCGCCCCCGGCCGGTCGGATCTCTGTCGTCCACCTTCCTTTGTCCGCGATGCCCACCTATTGGCAACTGCTGCTCCTCGTCCTGCCCGCCTTCGTCCTCATTGGAGTCGGCGCCGTGGTTCGCCGTGTGCATTGGATTGAGGGTGAAGGGGAGGGGAGCTTCATCCGGTTTGCGATCAACGTCTGCTTTCCCAGCCTGATTTTCGAATCGATTGCTGGTAACGCCGCGCTTCGCGACCCGGCCAATTTGATTGTGCCACCGCTGGTTGGGTTCGGCCTCGCCTGGCTGAGCCTGATGTCGGGCAAGCTCGTCGCGAAGTCGATCGGTTTGCAGGTTGGCACCGGCTTGCGGACCTTCGCGCTCGCGGTGGGCATCAACAATTACGGGTTTCTCCCGCTGCCGATCATGGAGGCAATCTGGGGTCCGGAAAGCCGGGGGGTGTTGCTGGTCCATAACATGGGGGTCGAGCTGGCCCTGTGGACCGTGGGGATCCTGATTTTGAGCGGCCTCTCGCTGCGCGAGGGATGGCGGCGGGTGGTGAGTCCGATTACGCTTACGATTGTGGCGGCCGTCATGTGTAACTTAGCCGGCGTGGCTCCGCACATTCCCAAGGTGGTCACGACGAGCATTCATGCGCTCGCCCAGTGCAGCATTCCGCTCGGCCTGGTGATGACCGGCGTGAGCCTGGCAAATTTTCTCGGGGAACCGCGCCAGCTCTTCGACGTCCGGGTCACGCTGGCCTCGACGCTCCTGCGGCTCGGGGTGTTGCCCGTCGTCTACCTGCTCGTGGCGAAATACGGCCCGTTTTCGGTGGAGCTCAAACATGTGATTCTGGTGCAGGCGGCGATGCCGACGGCGATGACCTCGGTCATTCTGGCCCGGCTTTACGGGGGGCATCCGCGCACGGCGGTGCAGGTCGTATTTGGAACGACCGCGTTCGGACTTTTCCTCATTCCGCTCTGGTTGCGCGCGGGGATGGCATGGGTGGGAGTGTGAGTGGGTCGGATTGTTGGTAGTTCCGCCTTCAGGCGGAAGGATTGAGGTGCCCAGATTCCGCCTAAAGGCGGGACGACGAACGCAGGCGCGGCCCGGCCGGGCCGGGTTGAATTTTTCCCCTGGATTCCACGCCGCCTTCGATTGACCGGTGGAGGGGAGTCGGACTTTCTCAGCGGCATTATGGATTGGCTCACCGACCCGCAGATTTGGATTTCCCTCTTCACCCTGACCGCGCTCGAAATCGTGCTCGGCATCGACAACATCATCTTCATCTCGATCCTGGCCGGCAAACTTCCGGTGGAACGACAGGCGCAGGCGCGGCAGCTCGGGCTGATGCTCGCGCTCATCACGCGGGTCCTGCTGCTGATGAGCCTGACGTGGCTGATGGGGCTGACGAAGCCGCTCTTCACGCTGCCGGTGCTCAACCACGGGCTTTCGACGCGAGACCTGATTCTGCTCGTGGGCGGGCTGTTCCTGATCGGCAAGAGTGTGGTCGAGGTGCACGAGAAATTGGAAGGCGAGGACGGCGGGGCTTCCGGGGGCAGGGCGGTCGTCTCGTTTTCCGCGGTGATCGTGCAGATTCTCCTCCTCGACATCGTTTTCTCGCTCGATTCGGTGATCACCGCGATCGGCATGGCCAACAATCTCGGGGTCATGGTGACTGCGGTCGTCATCGCGCTCGGGGTCATGCTGGTCTTTGCCGGCGCCATCAGCGATTTCGTGAACCGCCATCCGACACTGAAGATGCTGGCGCTAAGCTTCCTGATTTTGATCGGCGTGACGCTTGTCGGGGAGAGTCTCGGCCAGCATATTCCGAAAGGGTACATCTACTTCTCCATGGCCTTCGCCTTTGGCGTCGAGATGTTGAACCTGCGGATTCGGGCGAAGGCGAAGACGGCGCCGGTGGAACTGCACCAACCCTATCGCTGACCCGTGGAGCCTGCTTGGGGAGAAGCGGGATTCTTTTTGCTCCACGTGTCATCGGCCCCTGCCCTCCCGGGCAGGGGCGACGTTGAACCAGGCAATCGCGGAATCCGGGTTGAAAGGCGAAGTCGAATGTGCGCCACTATCCTTCCGCCGCTTGGCGCCCATTCATGTCTGCCATCAACCGCTTCCTCCTCGAAAATAATCTGCGGATTGCGACCAATCCCTGTGTCAGCCCGGACTTCTGTCTCGACTGGCCGGCGCTGGGCAACGAATTGCGGTTGGGGAAACCGCTGAAGGTCCACGCCAAGAGCCGGTTTGAAACCAAGGCGGGGGCCTGGACGCTGATGGAAAACACCTCGGGCGATTGCGCCTGGCGGTTGCAGGGCCAGACCACCGCGTTGGACGATGGCATCGATTTGCCGGACGGCACGCAGGCTTACCCGGCCACGTTTTTAAATCTGCTGCGGTTGAAGAACCTCGCGCAGGAGCATAATCCGCAGTGCACGATTTTTCCCACGGCGACCGAGACGCTGGGCCGCAGCACGCTGGGGATCGGGGCGCGCTTCACGACGCTACACTGGCCGGCCGTCGATTGGGCGATGAGTGCGCTGAACCTGGGTGTGACGGCCAATCAGAATTCCATCCCGCGGGAGCTCGTCTACGACGTCGACGTGATGCTCGCGGGCAAGCTGGACTCCGTGCCGTTTCCCTTCATCGGCACGAACGTGCCGGAGGGCCACCAGGGCCAGAGTGTCGAGGGCATGAGCCACGGCTGCGTGTTGTCCAAGCTCAAGACGGGGTTTCACCGGCGCGGGCTGGCGTGGAGTTTTAACGCCGACCATCAACCCATTGGTGGCAAATTCGACCATCGCGAAGACGCGCTGGTGGCCGGGTGCGTCCTGGCGAGCTACATCACGTTCGATCTTTCGCCCGAATTGGCGCAGACCCAGACGCCGGCGGACCCGGGCGCGTGGGTGAAGGCGAATGTGCCGGCGGCGTTGGTTGCGACCGTGAAAGCGCGGGTGGCCCAGGCCGGCGTCACGTTGCGCGAAGCCGAGTTTGCCGCGCTGCTCGCCTATGTCTGGCCGGCCCTGCAGAAGATGAAGCGGCGCGACGAAAAGTACGCGGCGGCGCGGGCGAAATTGTTCACGACGGCGGCCGGCCGGGGCTATCTGCGCGAGCTCTCCATTGACGAATTGCCCGGGCTGACCACGCCGGAAACGACGGCCATCATGCTGGCCTTCTGTGAGGCGCTGGGGATGACGGTGCACTTTGTCGCGCCAGCGTTCGGGTTTCAGAAGAACATGCCGTTCCCCGACAACGCGGCCCTGCAGACGCTCATCGAAAAGCAGTGGGCGGTGTGCCGGCAGTTCAACGCGAGCATCGGGTTTCACTCGGGCTCGGGCAAGTCGGCCGAGAATTACCAGGTGATGGGAAAGGTCACGGGCGGGCGGCTCGAAATCAAAACGAGCGGCCGCTACACATACGAAATGGGCCGGGCGCTGTTTGCGTCGAAGGACGCGGGCGACCAAGCGCTCTGGCGGGACTGGTATCGTTTCACCCTGGAGCTCGCGCTCGCGGGAGCCGTGAGCGCCGACGCCACCGAGCAGAAGATGGCGCGTTCTTTCATTGGCGATGCCCTGACGAAAGCGAAGGGCAGTGCGGCCGCTGGCGCCGAGGTGTTCGCCACGCCGGCGGCGACCCGGGCGGCGATCGAGTCCTTGGTGCCGAGTCCGGATCATATGTTCTGGTTCGAGTATAATTTCCTCCACGTGCTCGCGGGTGGCGGGCGGGCGGAGAAGGCCGCGCTGGGCGACCATACGCCGGCGGGTTATCGCCAACGGGCGCGTTTCTACAGCATCAGCGATCAGGGACGGCTGCTTTTCGCGAAGAACATCGCGACGTACATCGTCTTCCTCGCCGAGAACACCGGGCTGGCGTCGGCCGAAACCTGTGCCGCCGCCCGCAAACTGCTGGCCGGCTACCCGACTCTGGACGCGATGTTGAACGATGTGTCGAAGTAGCGCCGGTCCCGCGGCCGCGGGACCGTGTCGCTGAATCGGGCGAGGGAGGGCCGAGTTTCGGCGAGGCCGTTCAGGGGGCAAAGTCCTTCAGCCCCGGGGGAACTTGGCCTCCCTTGATTGGCTTTTGAACGCGGGACTGGACTGTCCGGCGGCTAAGTGGCTTTTCGGATGCCCAAACTTGAAAATTTGGAGTGCTTTTTGTCCCGACGAAGTGCCAGCATCCCTCTTTCCCGTCCCAGGGCGTCCCCGCTTTTCTCCATGACCAAAACCCGCTCCCTCATTCACGACGACTTTTTGCTCAGTACGAAACAGGCGCGTGAACTTTACCACCGCTACGCGAAGGACGAGCCCATCTTTGACTATCACTGCCATCTGCCGCCGGACCTGATTGCCGCGAATCACGAATTCGCCGACCTGGCGGAACTCTGGCTCGGCGGCGATCATTACAAGTGGCGGGCGATGCGCGCCAACGGCGTGAACGAGCGCTTCTGCACGGGCGACGCCTCGCCGCGGGAAAAATTTCAGGCCTGGGCCGAGACGGTGCCGGAAACCCTGCGCAATCCGCTCTACCACTGGACTCACCTCGAACTGAAACGCTACTTTGGCGTCGACGAGCCGCTCAACGGCGCGAGCGCCGACCGCGTTTGGAAGAAGGCGAACGCCAAGCTGCCGAAGCTGCGCGTGCACGATTTGCTCGCGATGTCGAAGGTGACCGTCGTCTGCACGACCGACGATCCGGCCGACTCGCTCGAGCACCACGCGAAGATCCGCGCGAGCAAGCTCAAGACCCGGGTCTATCCGGCCTTTCGGCCCGACAAGGCGCTCGGCGTGGCGAATCCCGGCACTTTCAATCCCTGGCTCGAGAAACTGGCCGGTGCGGCGAAGATGGCGAGCGGCATCAAGTCGTTCGACGACCTGCTGAGCGCGCTGAAGAAGCGGCACGACGATTTTCACGCGGCCGGCGGACGGCTGTCCGATCATGGACTCGAGCACGCGTTGTCGGAGCCCTGCACGCATTCGCAGGCGAAGATGATTTTCGATGCGGCCCGGAGCGGTCGCGCGGCCAGCCCCGAGGAAGCGGTGCGCTACGGTTCGTACCTGATGCTCGAGTTTGGCCGCTGGGATGCGGCGCGCGGCTGGACGAAGCAGCTGCACCTCGGTGCGCTGCGGAACAACAACGCCCGGCTGCTCGGCAAGCTCGGGCCGGACACCGGCTTCGACTCGATCGGCGATTTTCCGCAGGCGGTCGCGCTGTCGCGTTATCTCAACACGCTCGATTCGACGGATCAGCTGCCGCGGACGATTATCTATAACAACAACCCGGTGGACAATTACGCCTTCGCCGCGATGACGGGCAATTTCCAGGACGGGAGCATCCCGGGCAAACTCCAGTTCGGCAGCGGTTGGTGGTTCCTCGACCAGAAGGAAGGCATGGAGTGGCAGATCAACGCGCTTTCGAACATCGGCCTGCTCTCGCGCTTCGTTGGCATGATCACGGATTCGCGGAGCTTCGTGAGCTATCCCCGCCACGAATATTTCCGTCGCACGCTCTGCAATCTCCTCGGCGGCGATATGGCCCGCGGCGAAATTCCGTCCGATTACAAGCTGGTCGGCGCGATGGTGCGAAACATCTGCTTCCGCAACGCCCGCGACTACTTCGGCCTCGAACTCGCTCCCGAATTTATGGCGAAGAAGTGAGCCCGTTGGGCGCTTTCGCTCGGTAGGGACGTCTCTCCGAGACGTCCGCCGACCGTTCAAAGCGCGGTCCCGACCTCAGAATAACAATTCAGACAAATTCGGCCCCTTACCTCCATGGACACCTTCACCCCGGTCGATGGCAAACTGACTCGTTATCGCTGGATCATTTGTACGCTCCTGTTTCTCGCGACGACGATCAATTATATCGACCGGCAGATCCTGGCGCTGATCAAGCCGATCCTTGATGACCAGCTGCACTGGACGAATGAGCAGTTCGGCTACGTCAACGGTGCGTTTCAGGGCGCATATGCGACGGGCCTGCTGGCCTTCGGCTGGTTCGTGGATCGCTATGGCACGAAGATTGGCTACACCGTGTCGATTTTTGCGTGGAGCGTGGCGGCGTGCGGCCACGCGCTCGTTTACTCCATCAGCGGCTTTTTCTACGCCCGGGTGGCCCTCGGGCTGGGTGAAGGCGGCAATTTTCCCTCGGCGATCAAAGCCGTGGCGCTGTGGTTTCCCAAGAAGGAGCGCGCCCTGGCCACGAGTATTTTTAATTCGGGCACCAATGTCGGGGCGATCATCGCGCCGCTGATCGTACCAGCCATCGCGTTGTCCCTCGGGTGGCACTGGGCGTTCATCGCGGCCGGACTCGCCGGCTTTCTCTGGCTGTTTCTCTGGATGCCGTTCTATGACGTGCCGGAGCGCATCAAGCGGATCAACGCCGCGGAGTTGGATCACATCCGCAGTGATCGCGACGACACCAGCCGCGACGGCGAAAAAATCTCGTGGCTCAGCCTGCTCGGCTATCGCCAGACGTGGTCGTTCGTGGTCGCGAAGGCGCTCACGGATCCGGTGTGGTGGTTTTTTCTGACGTGGCTCCCGGACTTCTTCAAACAGACGCGCCACCTCGATATCAAGCAGAGCGGATTCATGCTGGCGACGATCTATGGCATCGCGACCGTGCTCAGTATTCTCGGCGGCTGGGTGGTCGGCTTGCTGACCAAGTCCGGCTGGTCCGTGACCCGCGCCCGCAAGACCTGCATGTTTATTTTTGCCCTGTGCGTGTTGCCGATCCTCATGGTCCAGTATGTCGGTGACTGGCCGGCCGTGCTGTTGATCGGGTTTGCCTGCGCCGCGCACCAGGCGTGGTCGGCGAACCTGTTCACGACGGCCTCGGACATGTTTCCGAAGCGCGCGGTGGCGTCGGTCGTGGGCCTCGGTGGCATGGCGGGCTCAGGGCTCGGTATCTTCTTTCCGATTCTGGCCGGGCGCTTGCTCGACGTCTTCAAGGCCCAAAACAACATCAGCGGGGGCTACGCAGTTCTTTTCGCCATCTGCGCGGGCGTCTATCTCGTGGCTTTCTTTCTCCAGCACCTGCTCGCGCCAAAATTCGAGATGGTTCACCTGAAGGCCGAGTAAGTAGCGCTGGTCCCGCGGTCGCGGGACCAGCGTCGTCTTCAAACTTCGTCCAATCCTATTGGCCACAAATTACACCAATGGGCACAAATCGGGCCTCGGGCCATTTGGTTCCCAGCTGTGCCCATTTGTGAAATCTGTGGCTAAAAAAGCCTGGGGCTCCACGCTCGTTGGCGTGGATGCGGCCAAACCTCTTGTGGCTAGAACAACCTGGCCGTCTGGCCCGTTGTCGGGCCAATCGTCCGCTTAGCCCTTCTTCGGCTGGCTCGGGTTTTGGGAAACGACGCTGCCCAAGGTCATGCTTTTCTCCGAGGTCACCACGAGGACGAATTCCCCGCCGGAGCCGACCTCGGCGACGCAGGTGATTTTCCAGCCATCCTCGATTTCCTCTTTTTGGCCGCTCTTCACGGCGGGCTTTCCTTTGAGGACCTTGGTGAGCATCGCCTCGACCTTGGTGAGATCCGAGCGATTGAGCGGCGTGACCTCTCCGATGGCGGCGTGAACGAGGCCGGAGATCAACGCGAATGAGACGAAATACCGGGCGAGGGAGGGGAGTTTCATGAGGGAGAAAGGGGAACTTAACTTCGACGACCGGGTTTTCGTTTAGTCCATCCTGCTCGTCCGTCAATCTTGTTGGTGGGCCGTACGCTCGGCGCGCAGTTGGTGGGCGCCGACATGAAGCCACCGCCCGGACTTACGTCGCGGTTGCCTTGCGGCCAAACCGTTCCCGCCACTGCGTGGTGGGCGCTTCGTAGAAGGCGAACAGGAGTGCGCTCAGCGTCACGGCGAGCGTGATTTTACTGACGAACAGCGCGACAGTTTGGCCAAACGCTTCCAAGCCTGGCAGCTTCGCCGCCGAGAGGATTTGAAACAGGGGCCAGTGGATCAGGTAGATGGAATACGACCACAGCGCGATCTTGCGGGCGCCGCGGTGCAGGAAGTTTTCCGTCGCGGGCTTCCAGCGCGAGGCCGCCGGCAGCAACAGGGCGAAGCCCAGGGAAAGCAGGCTGTAGCGAAACGTTTTCGCAAAAAAACTGTTCGGCGCCTCGACGATCCCGCCCGGACCAAAGCGCCAGAATTCCAGGTAGACGGCAGCGGATACCACCAGGCCGAGGGCCAGCGCCCATGGGGCGGAGCGCTTCCACGCATCGGGAAATTCGGTCGAGACCCACGCCGCCGCCACTCCGGTCATGATCGTGTCGAAGCGAAAGATGACCGTGCAGCGCTGGCCGCCCGTCCAATCGGAGCCCGGGACGAGCGCGCCCTGAATGCGCAGCACGAGGGAGACGAGGTAGAAGACGCAGGCGCAGACCAGGAAGACGCGGTCGGCCCGGCTCTTGGTCAGCCGCAGGACGAGATAGAGGCAGGCCGGAAAAAGCAGATAGAACCACTCCTCGACGCCGAGACTCCATGATTCCGGAAAGAACGCCAGCGAGACGCTGCAGAAATTTCGAATCAGCAGGCCGTGTTGCACGACCTCCCCTACCGCGCGCGGCGTGTGATGAAAATAGATCTCGAGCAGGACGTTGCCGGCGAGGGCCAGCCAGAACACGGGCATGATCCGGCACATCCGACGCATGTAGAACATTCCGAGGCCGCGCGCGGAGTTGATGTAGAACTCCTGCTGCAACAGGATCCGCCCGATGAGAAACCCGCTGAGCACGAAGAAAAGCTCGACGCCCCAAAGACCGAAATGACCGGTGAGGGTGCTCCAGCGAGCCAGCGGGGCGATGAACGACGGGCCGCGCGAGAGGACATCGACCAGGAAGGCCTGCAGGCCCGCGTGCGAAAGGATGACCGCGAGGATCGCCAGCGCCCGCAGGCCATCCAGCCCGAACCCTCTTTCTTTCGACTGTGGCTGCGCGGTAATGGTGTCGTCTCCGGAAGATTTTCGCGCATTTACGAGCGGGGCAATCGGCTGGGCAATGGAAATCGGGCGGGTGGGGCGGCGCCCACTTGGGTTTGGCGTCGAACGTGGAGAGACTGGCGTGTTCGTAGTTCCGCCTTCAGGCGGAAGGACTGAGATGCCCGAAATCCGCCTGAAGGCGGAACTACCAACGCCGGCCACCGGCCTTTCGCGTTGCCCTCCCAAAGGCTTTGGGCCACTGCGTTGTGATTGGTCGCCGCCGGCGAAATTTGTTTTCGCCAAGTCATCCCGCGCGACGAATCCCCACCCCTTCTTCGCCAACCTCTCCGCGTATGTTCATCCGAATTCTTTTCGTCTTTCTCCTGGCTGCGTCCTGCAGCACCGCCGCCGAAAACCTCGCGCTCTTTGTCGAGAAGTGCGCGATTTGCCACGGCAACGAGGCCACCGGGACCGATCGCGGTCCGCCCCTCGCCAATAGTCGCCGGCTCCGGGGCCGCGCCGTGGCGGAAATCGCCAACGTCATTCGCAAGGGCACGACGGGCGGCATGCCGCCGGTGCCGTTGCCCGACGACCAGGTCGATCAGCTTTCGGCCTTGGTGCACTCCATGAATATCACCGCCTTCGAGGCGGCGCCGGTCGGTGACTTGGCGGCGGGTGAAGCCTTTTTTTTCGGCAAGGGTGACTGTGCCTCGTGTCACATCGCCGCGGGCCGGGGTTCCGGCACCGGCCCCGATCTCTCGAGCGCCGGCCGCCAGCTCACGTTGGCGGAATTGACGCAATCCCTCGCGGAACCGTCCGCCCGCCTCACGCCCGGCTATGGCCGCGTGACGGTCACCTTGAAATCGGGCGCCGAACTCAAGGGCTACGCGCGCAATCGCGGCAGCCATGATTTGCAGCTGCAGACCCCCGAGGGGAAAGTTCATTTCCTCACGGAGGCCGAGTACACCCGGGTTGCGCCGGAACCCGGCTCGCCGATGAAGCCGCTGGTGGCTTCGCATGCGGATCGCGCCAACTTGATTGCCTGGCTCAGCCGGCAAACTGGCGAGACGAAGGGCCCCATCGCCGCGGCGCCGGCCGATCCGGCCGAGTTCGAGGCGATTCTCCATCCCAAGCCGGGCGACTGGCCGACCTATCAGGGCAATCTGAGTGGAAATCGGTACAGCCCGCTCGACCAGATCAACCAATCCAACGTCGGCCGCCTCCAACTGCAGTGGGTCTACCCGATGGCCTATCAACCGCTCGAAACCACGCCGCTCGTCGTGGACGGGATGATGTTTGTCTCCGCGCCCAATCAGGTCTGTGCGCTCGATGCCCGGTCCGGCCGGGAAATCTGGAAGTACACGCGCCCGCGGAGCTCGACCGGGACGGTCTCCGGCGATGCCGCGCTCGGAGCGAACCGCGGCGCGGCGCTCTCGGGCGACCGCGTTTTTTTCACGACGGATAACTGCCACATGATCTGCCTGCACCGGCTGACGGGCGCGTTGCTCTGGGAGGTGGAGATGCCCGAAACATCCAACCGGCACTACGGCGCGACCGGGGCCCCGCTCGTGGTGAACGACCTCGTGATTGGCGGCGTGGGTGGGGGCGACGGAGGGATCCGTGGATTCATTGCGGCTTACAAGATCACGACCGGCGAACTCGCGTGGCGGTTCTGGACGGTGCCGAAGCCCGGCGAGCCCGGCTCCGAGACCTGGCAGGGCGATGCCATCGCCGTGGGCGGAGCGGCGACGTGGCTCACTGGCACCTACGATCCCGAAACCGGACTGCTCTATTGGCCCACCGGCAACCCGTTTCCCGATACCGACGGCACCGACCGCGGCGGGACGAATCTCTACACAAACTGCGATCTCGCGCTCGATCCTAAGACCGGCCAGCTGAAGTGGCACTTCCAGTTCACGCCGCACGACCTGCACGACTGGGACGCCAATCAGCCTCCCGTGCTCGTGAACGCGAAGTTCCAAGGGCGCGACCGGAAGCTGCTGCTCCATGCGAATCGCAACGGCTTCTTCTATGTGCTGGATCGCGTGACCGGCGAATTTCTCCTCGGAAAACCGTTCGTGCGCCGCCTCACGTGGGCGTCAGGGGTCGATGCGCTGGGCGTGCCGATATTGACGCCCAACAACGTCACGACGCCCGGCGGTGTGCTGACCTGTCCGGCGGTGCGCGGCGCGACCAACTGGTTTTCCACCGCGTACAATCCCCGGACGAATCTCTACTACGTCATGAGCGTCGAGGACTGCACCATCTACCAGCAGGCCAAGATGGGCGGCTATTCTGCCCCGAACGATCCCAACAATCCCGCCATGCGCTATCTGCGCGCGATCGACATCGAGACCGGCGACATCCGCTGGGAGATCGAGCAGGTTGGACCGGTGGAGACGACCGTCGTCGCCGGGAACTACTCGGGCGTGCTGGCGACGGCGGCCAACCTCGTCTTCTACGGCGAGGCGAGCGGTGGGTTCGCCGCGGTCGACGCAGCCAGCGGAAAGACGCTCTGGCATTTTGCCGCGGGCACGGTGCAGTGGAAAGCCTCGCCGATGACCTACCGCGTGAACGGCCGGCAGTATGTCTCGATCGCGTCCGGCGCGAACATCCTGTCCTTCGCGCTGCCAGCGGAATGAGGGACCAGGACGGGCCTCGGTCGTGAAAATTCGGCGGGCCGGATAAGGTCTCCCCTTTGGATTGAACACCCTTTCTCCATCGGGCAGCCGCGTCGGCGGCGCTGCCGAAATGGTGGTAATCGGGCGCGCCAACTTGTGGCGGGGTGTGGGAGGGCATGAGTTCGCAGCGATCGGAACCTTTCCGGAAAAATACCGGAGAACGGTTGGCCGCACCGAACCCCGTATTCCTCTTCGCCTAATTACTGTCGCCGACCGGGTTTGGAGTGGCGGTCTAAAAAGATCTTCGATCCGGCCGAAGTAATCCGATTATGGGTGCAGCGGCCTGCTCCGATGGCCCGGCAAATGACAGCCCACGATCCCATTATTATCCGCGAGCTTGCGGCGATTCAAAAAATCATCGCCGATGAAACGTGGCTCGAAGGCGAGCGCCGCGGCGGCTACGTTGCGCCCGACGATTCTGTCGTGTGTGAGAACGTGTGCCGGGTTGTGCTGCGGATCGGCCAACAACTGCGCGACTCCCTAAGACAGCAGCTGGAGTCGCCGCAGGCGGCTTAGCCGGATTCGCGCAGCGGAAGTTTGAGAACGGAAAAGTTGAAAGCGCCATCGCTTTCGCCTGGCGCCGGCCGCCTGCGAGGCATCGCTGGGGAAGACAGCTTTGGTTGCTTCGCTCATCTGGCTGCGCTCGAGGCCCAAACCATCTTACTGGAGGACAAGCCGAGGAGAGACCGAGGTGGGCGAACTCCTTTTCCTCGGCTCGAACTCGGTTTAGCCTCCGGTGCGAAACAAAAAATTGTTTCGGGCGTTCCCCAGGAGGGGAACCGGAGGGGGGCAGGCCGAAACCTGCAACGGGATCGGCGCCGTCCCGCGGAATTGATGCAAGTTTCGGCCTGCCCCCCTGGATCGTGGGAAAACCGGTGGAGGCAGGCGCGAGGGATTCAGGGGAATCGCGCGTGGGTGCCACCGTGGCGATGATTGGGCCGGCCGGCGGGGTGCTGGACTGGACGGTCTTGGGAAATTTCGCGCGGCGGCTTGCTCAACCTTTCCTGTCTCCCTCGCCGGGTTCAGTCATTCATTTCTTCCACTTGGGCAGGAGCTGATTGATCTCCCTGATGAGAGCCTCTCCCTCAAACGGCTTGTTCAGGAAGGCCTGGGGCCGTTCAGGGTAATCGTCTCCCATCACCTGGTCCTCGCTGAAACCGCTGACCAGAATCACCGGGAGGCCAGGCGCCAGTTGGCGCAGGGCGGCCAAGGTCTCCCAGCCGTTCATCCGTGGCATGCGCAGGTCGCTCACCACGCAGCCGATTTCGTCCCGATGCCGCCGGAATATCTCCAGGGCCACGACGCCGTCCTCCGCTTCGAGTACCGTGAAACCCGAGCACGTGAGCATGAGCGCGAGGGTGCTGCGCAAGATCGGGTCGTCTTCCGCCACCAGCACCGTGGACCTCGGTCGGACATTTTCGGAGATCGGATCCGCTGACTCTGGGAGCGATTTCTGCGGGACGGTTACGGCGGCAGCCGACAGCGGGAAATAGACCCGGAATTTGCTGCCCCGGCCTGGATCGCTTTCCACCGTGACGACCCCATCCTGCGACCGCGCAATGCCCAGCACGACCGGCAGACCAAGCCCGCGGCCGGTGAACTTGGTGGAGAAGAAGGGATCGAAGAGTTTATCGATCTCGTGAGCTTTGATCCCGCAACCCACGTCCGCCACTTCCAGACACGCATACTCCGCGGCCGCAGTCCGCGGCTGCCAATCGATGGGAAAAGGACTTCGGGTGGAGACGAGAATATCCGCAGCGGAAACCGTCGTGACGCGCAGGAGAATGCCCCCCGGACCGGTCTCACTGGCCTCACAAGCGTTATTGAGCAGGTTGGTGAGAAGCTGTTGAAGCTGGTTCGCGTTGGCGCGGATGATCGGACCGGCGGAAGGCAGGTCGGTCTCCAAAGTCAGGTGTGCCGGCATGGCAGCCCGCAGCAGGGGCAGGCCCTGGCGAAAAACGGCGGAGAGATCCAGCGGTTCATTCTTGACCTGTTGCTGCCCGAGGTAGGTCAGCATCAGGGTGCTTACTTCCGCCGCCTCGCGGGCCGACTGCATCCCCCGGCCAACGCCGCGGCTGATTCCGAGTCTTCGGGCTGACTGAGTGTGGCCCGCTCCAAACTCAACATCACCGTCTGAAGTTGGTTGTTGAAGTGATGGGCGATGGCTCCGGCCATGCGGCCCAGGCTTTCGGCCTTCTGGAGTTGGCGGTTCTGGGTCGCTAGTTTTTCCTTCTCCGCTTCTGCCTGCTTCTGCGCGCTGATGTCGCTCAGCACGATGCGAATGGTGGGATGGTCGTCTTTGTCCGGCACCGCGCTCGCAGTCAGGCGCGCCCAGAAATGTCCTCCGTCGCGCTTCACTATCCGCAGCTCACCAGCCCGGCCCGCGTTCGTTGAATCGGTCGTGAGGAGTCTTCTGCTCAGCAAGTAATAGGAGTCCTGATCTTCCTTGAAGATGAAGCGGGCGAACGGCTGCGCGACGAGCTCGCCCCGCGTCATGCCCAGCAGGGTGGCGAGGGTGAGGTTGGCTTCGAGGACCAACCCCTTTTCGCTGACGGTCACGTAGCCCACCGGAGCGAAATCATAGAGGTCCAAATAGCGGGCGCGCGAATCGTCGAGTTCCAGCTGCGTCCGGCGCAGTTCCTCGTTCTGCATCTCCAACTCGATTTGATGCACGTCCAGTTCGTGCAGCGTCAGCTGCATGACTTCAGGCGACAGCGCCCTCAATTCTTCCAACGAGAGCTCCGATTTTTTCTGGATCGTCGCTTCAGCCTGCTGGCGCAGAGTAAGCGCTGAAGTGGGTGGAGGTGTGCCGGTCATTTTCAACGAGACGGCTACGTTGGGGGGTGCGCCACATGCCCCTGCGAGATCCCTTCGGCGTGCCGGCGCACGGTGACATTGTCACCAACGAGATGCTTTTCGTGTCCCATTTAAATATGGGGTTTAACCCCCATTAATATTTTCTAAACCCGACGTTTCGTGGTGTCGATGATAAAGCCCCGGACCCAGTAGTGGGTTGCTTATACAAATAACTGATGGATAATTTTTTACATCCAGATTATTCGAAAGTTAAACGGTGAGATTTGAGGTGTTCCGGCCCTCCTTCGAAGCGACTTCGATGACGCTTCGGATGGGTTTTGGGTTCCCTTTTCCAGAGGTGCGGGGGAACCTTCGGGTGCCCCGGGGTGGTCCGCGCCGGGGACAGTGGGTTCGGGCCCACTGCGCTTTCGGCACGGAGGTCCCCGGAGTCGATTAAACGAGGTCAGGCCCGAACGCTAGATCTGCGAATAATCCTTCGGTGTAAGGAAGCGCGCCGTGTTCTTCGACGTGTTGTCCTTGTATTGCGGATCGGCGGACATCGCTTTCCATTGGGGAGCGGGGCCGAATTTGGCCCAACTCGCGAGATGGGCCGCCAGATCCGGGCCGCTGGTAAAATAACGCAGATGCGGCAGGTTCGGGCCGGCGAGGCCCTGGCTGAACAGCAGGGGCGACATCCCGATTTCCTTCATGAGCGGAATCTCACCGTTGTTGAACATCGCCATCTTACTCAGGGCCGCCCGCTCGCTGTGGCTCTCGTAGTCGCGCATCTCAAACACCCGCGTCGGCACCCGGTTCTTCGAAAACGCGGAAAGTTCCATCCGGGGCATGCCCTGAAAGGCGCGGTAAAGCCACGTATCGACCCGCTCGAACGCCGGACTCGCCTTGGGCGTTGTGAGGTAATTGGCCCCCGCGGACTGCACGGTGGCGTCGGTGTTGAGATCCGCGCTGATGCTCACAAAAGATTCCAGTGAAGCGTGCGGCACCAGTACCCAAACCGGCGAGTCGACGAGCGGCTTGGAGGTGACCGCCTTCTTGTCGACTTCGAGTTCGGTAAACACGCCGACATTTTTCACGCCGCGCTGGTTTAACGCCGGAATGAAGGCCTTCGCCAGATAACCGTCGAGCAGCGCGGTGGAGGCGCCGGGCTTCAGCCGGTAGGCCCGCAGCTCGTAGTAGTCCCGGGCGCCGGGGGAGTTTTCGGCGGCGGCGAGCGGCGAGCGGGCCAGGGCGGCGGCGGCGGAGGCCGCCAAGGAAGTGGTGAGGAAGTCGCGACGTTTCATAGAGGGCAGTGGGAGTGAATCAGGTTATGAGCTGCGGTCAGTTGTCCCGCGGGAGAAATACTGCAATGACCCGGGAGCCGAAGGTCAAATTCATCGCGGGCGAGCGCCCGGAATCGAGTTGCTCCGGATTCCAGCGGACCGAAACCGCGGCTTAGCCCGCATTTTTCCTGCCGCGGCAGCCGTAAGATGGGGCCGGCCTTACCATTCGGCTCGACCGGCGTCCGCAAGTGGCATGGGCTGGTTTCTTGCTCTCTCTAGCTTGGATTTTCCCCAACGCAGCTCCGCCGCAACCAAAGGAGCCGAGAAAACATCGAATGGCAGACCGGAAGAGATTCCTCGACTGGGTGGCGGTCTCGAAATCGTTGAACGAACCATCCAGACCAGCCACAGGAGTTCAATCCGAGGCCGGGCAGAGACCGGAGAAATCGGAATGGCCGGGCTCGAACTCGGATGGTCCTCGGTTTGGTCTCCGGTGCACGGGTTTGGGGCTGGGAAATTGTCGCAAACCTGAGCGATCCGAACAGATCGTAGAGCGGACTTTCTCTCGCATGCGCAGCCCAGCCCGTTCGAAAATCTTGGGAGCGGTCTCAGCCGTCTCGTGCGTCCGGGCTATCGGTAAAACCGCCGCGGCCTGATTCTTCATGTGGATCGTTCTCTTCGCCCTTCGCTATAAGTATACGATCGGGGTCATCGGGATCCTGATCTTGTTGTTCGGCGTGCTTTCCGGCCGCCGGATGTCGACCGACATTCTTCCCCGGGTCGATAGCCCGGAGTTGGTGGTCATCTGGACCTACGCCGGGCTCAACGCGGCGGAGATGGCGGGCAAGATCACGTCGTTCTCGGAAACGGCCACGATGAACAACATCGACGATCTCGCCGAGATGCGCGCCGAGACCACGAATGGCCTCGGAATCGTCAAGTTCCGGTTCCAGCCCTACGTCGACATGGCGACCGCCATGACCCAGGCGACCGCGATCTCGCAAACCATCCTCCGGCGCATGCCCGCGGGCACGACCCCGCCGCAGATCGTGCGCACCAGCCCGTCGACTGTCCCCATCATCCAGCTTGTGCTCTCCTCGGATTCGATGACAGGCGGGCAACTCTTCGACTACGCCCGGATCAACCTGCGCGCCCAGTTGATGAGCATTCCAGGCATGCGCATGTCCCTGCCGTACGGCGGCGCAGCGCGACAAGTCATGGTCGATCTGGATCCCGACGCCCTGCATGCCTTCGGTCTTTCCGCCAGCGAAGTGACGGCTGCCGTGAGTCGCCAAAACCTGACGCTTCCGGCTGGTTCCATCCGGGAAGATCGCCGGGAAATGCCGATCGAAATCAATGCCAGTCCGGAAACCATCCAGGGTTTTCTCGATCTGCCCATTCGCTCGGTGGACGGCCGGACCATCCTCCTGCGCGATGTGGCGAACGTGCGTGACGGTGAGGCGGTCTCGACCAACGTTGCCCGGCTAAACGGCCAGGAGGCGGTCATGATTTCGATCCTCAAGCTCGGCCGGGCCTCGACGGTCGATATCATCGACGCCATTTACGCGCGGTTGCCGGAAGTCCGGGCCGCGGCGCCCGCCGGCCTGCGCCTTGAACCCATTTTTGACCAATCGGTCTTCGTGCGCTCGGCTGTGACCGCCGTGCGGCATGAGATTCTGCTCGTGGGCGGCCTGGTGGCCCTCGTCGTGCTCCTGTTCCTGGGTTCGTGGCGTTCGACGCTGATCGTGCTGACGTCGATTCCCCTGGCGCTGTTGTGCTCCGTGGTCGGACTCTATCTGGTCGGGGCGACCTTCAACCTCATGACCCTGGGCGGCCTGGCCCTCGCGATCGGCATCCTCGTGGACAACGCCCTGGTCGAAATCGAAAATACCAAGCGGCAAATCTCGCTCGGGAAGGACGTGCAGCAGGCCATCGTCGACGGCGCCCGGCAGGTGGCGTTTCCGGAGTTCGTTTCGACTCTTTCGATCTGCATCGTTTTCCTGCCGATCTTCCTTTTGAGCGGCACCGCGTCGGACGTCTTCCGGCCGCTCGCCCTCGCCGTGGTGTTTGCGATGCTCGCGAGCTATCTCCTCGCGCGTACGCTCGTCCCGACGCTCGCCTCCATCATCCTGCCCGCCGAGCGGCGCGCGGAACAAGCGCTGCAGGATCGGCCGCCCCGCGGCCTGCTCCGGCTGCATCAAGGCATCGAACACACGTTGGATCGCTTTGGCTCCCTCCAGCGCCGGGTGCTCGAGTTTTTTCTGCGCCGGAAAACGGTGATTCTGCTGCCGGTGTTTTTGGTCGTGGCCCTCGGGGCTTTCGCGGGCTGGAACGCGGGCCGCGAGTTTTTTCCGAAAACCGACGCCGGCCTCATCCGGCTTTTCGTCCGCGCGCCCAGCGGCCTGCGCATCGAGGAAACCGGCCGGTTCGTGGCCGAGATCCAACGGGAGATTCGCGCGGTCATCCCCGCGTCCGAACTCCAATTTGTCGTCGAAAATATCGGCGCGCCCGCTTCGGTGAATCAGGCTTGGGTGGAGACGACGGCCATCACGTCGTCGGACTCGGAGATTCTTGTCCAGCTGACGGCGCAGCATGGGCCGACGGAGGCGTATGTGGCGAAACTGCGGACCATGCTGGCCGCCAAATTTCCGACGGCCCTGGTGTTTTTCCGGCCGGCGGACGCCACCAGCCAGACGCTTTCCGGCGGCGCCGCGACCACGTTTGAGATCCGCCTGATCGGGCGCGACGTGTCCGGAAACCTGATTCTGGCCCGCGACCTGCGCGAACGTTTTGCCCGCGTGCCCGGCGCCGTGGATGTCGTCTTGCGGGAGGTGCGCGATCAACCGAGCTACGCGATTCGTATCGATCGCGCCCGGGCCGCCACGTTGGGGATCAACCAGCAGGATGCCACCACCGCCATTTTGGCCGTCCTGGGCAGTGGTGGCACCGTCGCCGCCAACGTCTGGGCCGATGCGGCCACGGGTTCGGCCTACGACGTCCAGATCATCGCGCCGCCGGCGAGTCTGACGTCGATCGATCAATTGCTCAATTTCCCCGTCCGTCCCTCCACGGGCAACGGCGCCCCGGTTCCACTGCGCGCCTTCGCCGATGTCACCGAAAAGCGTTCTCCTGCCAGCGTGTCCCGCACCACCTTGCTGCCGACCCTCACGGTGCTCGCCAACGCCCAGGGCCGTGATCTCGGCAGCCTGACCCGCGACCTGGAAAAGATTCTCATCGAACTTCGCGCCAAGCAAAAACCCGGCAACCGGATCGAACTCGTCGGCCAGGCCACGCTGATGACGTCAGCCTACCGCGAACTGCTCGGGGGCCTCGGCCTGGCCGCGCTGCTCGTCTTTCTGGTCATGGTGGTGAACTTCCAGTCGTGGACGCTTCCGCTCGCCGCGACGAGCGGCCTGCCGATCGCAATTTCGGGCGCCGCCGTGGCGCTCTGGCTCACTGGCACGGCCATCAGTGTGCCGGCGCTGATGGGCATTATCATGGTGGTGGGCGTTTCCACCGCCAACAGCGTGCTCGTGAGCAGTTTTGCCCGCGATCGTTTTGCCGAGGGCGCGAGCGCCCACGACGCGGCCGTCGAGGCGGCCACCACCCGGCTTCGTCCGGTCGTGATGACCGCGCTCGCGATGATTCTCGGCGTGGTCCCGATGGCGCTGGGCATGGCCGAAGGTGGCGAGCAAAACGCCCCGCTCGGTCGCGCCGTCATCGGTGGACTCATTTTTGGCACGGTGGCTTCGCTCTTTCTCGTGCCCGTGGCGTTCGCCGCGATTGGCGAACGCCGCCGCCGCCGCGCCGCCCGGGCCGCCACCGGGCACGTCCCGACGGAGCCGGTCACCACCCCCACCACCTAAGTCCGAAATCGGTCGCTCTTATTTTCGCCATGAAGTCTGTCGCGTTTCTCGCCGCCTTGCTCCTCACGACGTCCGCCCGCCCGGCTGAAATCGCGCCCGTCGCGGTCCGGACGACGACCCCGAAGGCCGTGACCGCCACGCTGCCTTATCAGGTCCCGGGTCGTACCGAGCCGCTCGAAGCGGCGACGATCTTCACGCGGGCCACCGGCATGGTAAAGGAACGGAATTTCGACATCGGCGATGCGGTCAAGTCCGGCGACGTGCTGGCGGTGATCGCGGTGCCCGAGTTGGATCGCGCTGTGGAAGCCGTCCGGGCCGGGGTCGAGCAGGCGGTGGCTCGCGCCGAAAATGCGCGGGTGTCGGCGCAACGCGCCACCACGCTTCTGGAATCGCAATCCGCCTCCCGCGAGGAAGCCGATCAGCGCAACGCCACCGCGACGGAATTGGCCGCGGCCGTCCGGGTCGTCCGCGCGGAACTGGCGAAGCTCGAGGAGCAGCAGAAATTCGCCACCGTGCGCGCGCCCTTCGATGCGGTGGTCGCGGCGCGCAACTTTGATCGCGGAGATCGGGTCCGCGGTGACTCCGCCACGGCGGAAGGCTGGCTTTACCGGCTCGTCCGGATTGACGTCCTGCGCTTCACCATCGCGGCCACGCCGGATCTCGCCCTCCACCTGGCCCCGGCGCAAACCGCCACGATTCGCTTCAACGAGTTTCCCGGTCGCGATTTCGCGGCCACCGTCGCCCGCACGAGCCGGACCTTCGAACCGGCCTCCGGTACCATGCGCGTCGAACTCACGCTCGAAAACAAGGAACTGACCGTCCCGGCCGGCCTCACCGGCACGGCGACGTTTGCGCTGAAACCCGCCGGCCATGTCCTGCTCGTGCCGACCAACGCGATTATCACGCGTGACGGCAAAAGCTTTGTCGCTGTGGTGGATGCAGGCAAAGCCGCCTTCGTCGCCATTACCACCGGCCGCAACCTCGGGCCCACCGTGGAAGTGACGGCCAGCGGCCTGACGGAAAGCACCCCCATTATCCTCAATCCGAACGCGATGTTGCGGGCCGGGGAGGCCGTGGATGCGAAGCCGCGGCCGTCGCTGTAGCCCGCTTCGAAAGAAGCGGCACTCAGTCATGGACTGAAGGCCATCGCTGCTCTCCCGAGCCGGGCGACAAAAACCTTCGTTTCTTCCCGCCCGGAGCAAAACGCGTTTTACGGTTTCGGGCTGCACGTTTCCGGCTCAGGGCGGGCTTGCGGAGGGGTCAGGGCGTTCGGTGTTCGCAAGCGTAAAGGACGTGGCTTCGAATCAAGGGTGTGGCCCGGGACTTTAACTATCCGGCAAACGAATAGTTTGGAATTGACGGAATGGAAGGGTCCGCCGAACGTTCTCCGTGATTAAGAGTTTCGCCGACCGTGGCACCGAGAGGTTGTGGCTGACCGGGCGCGCCCGGCGCCTTCATGGCGACATCGGGCAGCGGGCTCTCGTCAAACTACAGTTGATTGATGCTGCCGTGGAGTTGGCTTTCCTCAAGCTGCCGCCCGGCCATCGACGGGAGGCACTCAAAGGTGGTCGCCGCGGGCAGCACGCGATTCGGATAAATGATCAATGGCGCATCTGTTTCCGTTGGTCCGGCACTGATGCCGAGCAGGTCGAAATTGTCGATTATCACTGAGTTCATCCTTTCTCCCATGAATCCGAACGCCACCCGCATCCATCCCGGCATCATCTTGCGCACCGAGTTCTTTGAGCCGTTGAATATCACGCAGCTGTCTGCTGCCAAGGCCACGGGCATCCCGCAGAGCCGACTGAGTGAGATCCTGGCGGGCCGTCGATCAATCACTCCGGACACCGCTGCCCGGCTCGGCCGGTATTTCCGCGTCGATCCGCGCAACTGGCTGAATCTGCAGGTAGCCTTCGATCTCTGGAAGCTCGAGTCCGAGTCAGGTCGACAGCTCAATCATGATGTCAAGCCGCTGGTCGCCGCCTGAGTCGAACGATCAAATCGGGGCGGCTGAATCAAAGGGGATCAGTTCCCCTGTCATTTTTTTTGATCGGACCCTTTCCAGTATTTCCGCCATTCTCCCCATGCAAAACATCATGATTCCCTTGTTCTCCCGGAGCTTCATCCTTAGCGTCGTCCTCAGCCTCTTCGCAGTGGGCGTCCTCCCCGCCGCCCCCAAGGCTCATCCCAATACCGCCGGCTGGTCGCCCCTCTTCGCCGCGGATTTTTCCAATGCGGACACGAAGCCCGGCGACTGGGCCTTCGAAAGCGGCGTGCTCGTCGCCAAGAACCACGAGACGATTTGGACGAAAAAATCCTACACCAACTTCGTGCTCGATTTGGAGTTCAAGGTGGCGAAGGAGTCGAACAGCGGCGTGTTCCTGCGCTCGGGCAACATCAAGGACCTCCTGGGCGCGCTCGAGATCCAGGTGCACGAGAATCAGGACGGCGCGCTCTACGGCATGGTCGGAGCGATCTACAACGCCCAGCCGCCCTCGAAGGATATGTCCAAGCCGGTTGGCGAGTGGAATCACTTCACGATCACCTGCAATGACAGTCACGTGTCGCTCATCTTCAACGGCGAGGAAGTCTTCAACGTCGACCTCAACAACTGGAAAGAGCCGCATTTGAACGCGGACGGTACCAAGAACAAGTTTCCCAAGGCGCTGAAGGATTTCAGCCGCACGGGCGCCCTCGGCCTGCAGGGTCTTCACGGCAAGGCCGAGGCCCCGGTCTGGTATCGCAACGTCCGGATCCAGGAAACGAAGTAAGAGTGGGCGAAGGCGTATTCGTAGCCCGCCTCGAGACAGACTGGGTGAAAAGTCTGTCATTCTTCGCTTCGCTCAGAATGACAAAATGAGTTCTTTTTCGAGTTTTCACACGGTCTGGAGAGGCGGGACCGAGAACAAAACGAAAATGCCATGATCCCTGCCTTCTCGGGCAGGGCTACGTCGTGCGAACCTCGAACGAAAAATCGTCACAAACGTGCCGGAAGTGGATCGATATTAGCCCACCGTGGCCTGCGCCCGAAACCAAAGACTTGGTGGTTTTGGTTTGTCAGAGTTAGAGCGGTTTAACGAAAAGTGTAGCCACGAGCGCCAAGCGAGTAGACCGGCGTGACCTCGGAGCTGCGTGCGTGAGCGAGCGGAGCCTCCACTCGCTGGCGCTCGTGGCTACAAACGCCCGGGGCTACAATTTGGTTAAACTTAATCCAACGGGGGATGCCGTGAGGCAGACTTACCGCGCCGTCCAGTCCCAGTGGCGACCCGCGCGCTCGACCGTATTTTCGACGTCCTCCGCCAGCAGGAACCCGTCCTTCACCAACGCGAGCGCCGAGGCACGGATCTTTTGGAGATAGTCATCGCGCCCGTGGTAGCGTTCTTCGATGGACGGACGGGGATCGTGGCGCGCCTCCCGCTCGGCCTTGGTCTTGGCGAAGGGGAGGTAGGAGCCGATTAGCGCGATGGGCGTGGTCGGGTTGCCGATTTTTTCGGACCGAAAATTCCACCCGGTCGTGGTGGCGAGCGGGACAGCCAGCTCGGGCACGCGGATTCCGGCCAGATCGTTCCCGTCGGCATCGACCTGCGGAACGAGATGCGGCAGCGGCTTCTGCGGACCCTCGATGGTGCGCGGATCGCCGGCGCCGGCGAGCGTGGGAAAGCGCACCGCGCTGATCGGTGTGAGGGTTTGATCCGCGAGCCGCGGATGCCGGCTGGCGGGCGGCGGCGTGCCCTCGGTCACCCAGCGATGTCCGGCCACGAGCAGCGCCCGCATGACGTTCGCCTGCGGCGTGGGATTGGGCAGCGACTGGCCGGGCCCAGCCGTCGGTGGAAACGCGGCTTCGCCGTGCTGCGTGCCCGCCAGCAGATAGCGCCGGACGGTGGGCAACTCGGCGACGTCGGAGCGGCCGTCGATGGACGTGTGCGTAAGCGCCGCCGCCCGGCCCTGGCCCCAGTATTCGACGTCGGTATTCGTGTAGATAATCTTCGGCCGCTGTGCCGGCCGATACCGCGCCAGCAGGCCATCGCGCGTGCCACCGGTGTCTTGTTGCTCAAGATCGGTGTACGGAAATCTCAGCGCCGGGAACGAAGAGTAGCTGGGCGTCGCGAAGCGCTCGTTGAACGAGCCCTGGCCCGCGCCGGCGATGTGCGGCCAGACGAGGTCGAAGGCCGGTCGGTCGTGCTCGTCGAGATTGAAACCGTCATGGAGGAATTGACGCAGGAAACGCCCGCTCTGGGAAATCCCGAGCACGTAGGCCGCGCGGCCGTGGACGGGAAGATCGGTCCGGTTTTTGAACGCCGAGGCGGCGTCACGAATGGCGGCGAAACCGACGCCGGCCACGCGCGAACCTTTGGCGGGGAAGTCGATTTCATAGACCCGACCCGGTTCGAAGCCGCTGTCCAGGGCGAGCCGCGGCCGGCCGTTCGCGGCCGCCGCGAGAAATCGCCATTGGGCGCGAGGGAGTGTGGTCGGGTGCTCCCAGAAAAGATTGCGAACCGTCAGCGCCACCGACGCGTCGTTGGGATCGACCGGCTGGTAATCGGGCAGGTCGCTCAACGTCATCTCGGTCTGACGCTCGGCGGGAATGAACGACAGGCGCACGCGACCCGAAACGTCGACGGCCGGAGCTTCCATGCGCACGCCGGGAGGCGGGACATCAAACTGCCATCCCACCCACACGAGGGTATAGCCCGCTTGCATCAGGAAGCCGTCGCCCAGGTCGGCCGCGCTGGTTGGGTTGCCGCTGTTCTGCGCCCGATTGAACCGGCCAAGCAGAAATTTGTTTCCGCGATTGGAGATCTCGAAGAGCAGCGCGCCGTTGCCGCGCGCGGGGTCGGCTGGCTGCAGGGCGAACAAGTCCGCGGTAAAATGGACGCGGCCATCCGCGGCCCGCGCGGCGAGCGGCAAGTCGGCGATGGGGAGGTTGTGCTTGTCCGCGGGATCAAGGGCGAACTCGATCGTGCCGGTGAGCTTTTCGTAAGCGCCGGTCTGGCCGTAGGACTTCCCGTCGGCCACGGGTGTCCGCGAGGCGATGGTCACTTTGACGATTTCGGCGCGGACCGGAGACAGCGCGCTGACGAGCAGGGCGGCGATAATGCCGAAATTCGTCCAGAACCGGACAAGGTTGAGGTAGGGACGGCTCTCCGAGCCGGCCGCGGACGCCTGCGGAGAGGCGTCCCTCTCGCGCGGCTGAGCGAAAGACCAAATGGATTCGGTGGCCGGGATCATCGGCGATGGAAACGGCTTCATTGGCAATCGGGTGGATTTGGGCGCAGCAAAGGAAAGAGTATCGACCATTCACCCGGTCCGCTGCAGCAGCGGTCGGAGCGTTCGCAAATCCTTCAGCGCTTCCAACGACAGCACGCTTTCGATCAAGCGGCGGCTCGGCTCCGCGCCGAGTCGCGGGGCCATCAGGTCGTGGCCTTTGGCGACGACCTCGTCGCGCGTCATGGGATTTTCGGCGGTGCCCCGGACCGCCTTGACCCGCTCAACGAGCGCGGTGCCGTCGCTCAGGGTGACTTCGACGATCGCCTGCCGCTCGGGATAAAGTTTTTCGAGTTCCTCATCGGGCACGAGTTGCACCTTCGCGCGCAGGCGGCGGACGACGGCGTCCTGCATTCGGGCTTTGTCGTGCGCGACGGAAAACGAGACGGTGCCGTCGAGCAGCATGACCGCGACCATGTGCTGCAGGGAAATGTTGGGCATGTCGCGATCGTTGACGGTCTTCGCTTCGCTCGTCGCGACGCGGACGACGACCTTCTCCACTTGGTCGGCTTCGAACGGCTTCTTCTTCCGCAAAATCTGCAGGGCATCGAGTGGCGCCTGAATCGGCGAACCCACGGTCCATTTCTTGATGTTCGTCCGCATGACCTCGTAGCGCGCACCGAGCTTTTCCACCAGCCGGCCCGGCTCCGCCTTCGGATTGTACGCCAGCAGAAAGTTGTCCGCCCCGGAGAGAATATCATCCACGCCGGTGGCGCCCAATTGGATCATCAACGCGGCGGCGACCCCGTTGCGGGCGGGGTTGCCGCCGAAGACGAGCGACTTGGAAACATGCTCGAGGTCGCGCATCCAGGCGGCGACCCCGGAGGACTGTTGCGCCGCGTAATCGAGCAGCCAGCGCATCTGCTGCGCGTTCAGCCCCGCCGCGCAGCCCGCGGCGGCGGCGGCGCCAAAATTCCCGCCGATGCTGTGCGTGCTGTGGTGAGTCTCCATCTGGAACGACAGCCCGCCCAGCGCCATTGTCACGCGCGGGCCGACGTCGTAGCCGAGGGCCACGGCCCGCAGGAAGTGTGCGCCGCTGACCCCAAACTGTTCGCCGGCCGCCAGTGCGGCTGGCACCACGGCGCAGCCCGGATGCGTGTGCGAAGGCGCATGCGAGTCGTCGGTTTCGTCAGAGTGTGCCAGCATGCCATTGACGAGGGCGGCTTCGAGCGCGCCGCCCAGCACGTTCGTGCCGACGATCGTCGCCGTGCTGGCTCCACCGTAGGCGCGGGCAAATTTCAGGGCGACCTGGGCCGGGGGCAGTTCGGCGCCGGACACCATGGCGGCGATCGTATCGAGGACGTGGTGTTTCGTCTTTTCCAGCACCGCGGCTGGAAGCTCCCGGCCGCCGGCCGCCGCCAGGTAATCGGCCAGCTGTTTCATGACCGCACCGTTGGCCGCCGTGGAATTGGCCACGGGAGTGTCCGCCCCACCGAGGCGGAAAAGCGGAAAACCGGCGGCCAGCAGTGCGCCGCCGGCACTTTGCAGCAGGCGGCGTCTGGTCAGAACCGACGGTGTCCGCCCGCCTGGGTTCAAGGGATCTTTAGTCATCTGATCCCGGGAGCGATTGGCGCCCATTGGGTTTCACCGCGGACGGGAGCCAGCGTTCAGACCTTGGGACGGCCGGGCATTTTCGGCCAATGTTCACTGGAGCGGCGACGCCCTCGGCGCGGTCCTTTCTCCGTGCGACGCGGCGAGGGCGCCGCGTCCCCAGCAGAACGAACATGGCGGGACGGGTTAAAGTTCGAGACGACCTGCTACGCCTTGAGGTGCGGTTTCAACGAAGCCACCAGCGCCTGCAGGGTCTTCTTGCCCTCGTCGTCGAGCGGCTTGTTGCGCGTGCCACCCGTGGCGACCTTGGTCGCCTCGGCAAAGCCCCGGGTCGGCACCGTGCGGGCCGAAAAGGTGCTGAACACGCCGCGCTCCTTCAGGACGTACTTCATTCCCTCCATGCCGTAGCGGAGCATCACGTCGAGCGCCTCGAGCGTGCGGGTGTGACTCGCCCGCGCCTCGTCGTGCTTGCCGGCCTGCCAGAGATCGAACGTCGTCGCGTAGAGGTCGGCGAACCCCGCCGCCGGCATGCTGCCGGAAAAACCGGCTTCGAGCTCGGCGATCATCTTGCGGCCGTGGTTGCCGGAAAAGACCTTGATTTCGTCGTGGCTCTTTTCGCGCAGCGGCCCGACGCGCTGCAGCGGATCGCCCGCCTCGTCCTTCACGTAGCGCATCGTCGGAATCGTGCGATAGAGCTCGAGGAGCAGGTCCTCGTCCATTTTTCCTACCGCCTGCACGAACAGCGGCAGCCCGGTCGATTTTCCGACTTCCTGGTAGTAGCTCACCAGGGCCTTGGGATCGGAGTTGTCGCCGGGCGGCAGGGAAATGATGGCGTCGGCGCCGACGCGTTCCGCCTGCTTGATGTAGCGCCGCACCGCCGCGAGGTCCGCGCCCTGCACGCCGAGAATGACCGCGGTCTTCGCCTTGCGCGCCGCCTGGCCGATCGCCTCCATGCCGGCCATCCGTTCGCCCTCGGTCAAGGTCGACCACTCGCTGGCGAGCTGCGGCCAGACAAAACCGTGGACGCCGCCGCGATCGATGAACTCCAACTGCCGGACGAGGGCTTCGACATCGAGCTTGTCGGCCGCGGTGAACGGTGTTTGCGCGATGGGGAAGATGCCGCGAAGACGTTTGGTGCCAGCGGGCCGATCGGTGGTGGCCGCGAAACCGCGATAGCCCAGGCCGAGACCAAGCGCGCCGGCTCCAAGCAGACGCAAAAAATTCCGACGATCGAGCGATTCAAGGCGCGAGGGGTGGGGCGCATTCATGCGCTGCAACTCAGCCGTTTCGCCGGGCTATCGCAAGTCACAACCGACGGGCAAATTTCAGATTTCAGATTCAAGGGTTCCGGATTCGATAATCTTGGCCCTTGGGTAGGGACGTCTCTCCGAGACGTCCGCGAATTACGGAAAGAAGATCAAAACGTCCGCGAACGCCTGCGGAGAGGCGTCCTTACCTTTGAATTATGAAACGTCTTATGCCGCCGGAGCGAATTGCGGGTGCCCTGCGATCCGGCGTTCGAACGCGGCCTTGGCCGCTTCTTCCAAGCCCGCCGGATATTTCGAACCGCTCCGCCGCCAGCGGGCGAGCCACTCGGCGCCGAGCAGGCGCGGCGCATCGGCCGCGGCGATTTGGTTTTCCCGACGGGTGAGCGCCACCGTCGTCGTCGCTTTCGGCCCCGTGCCCACGCCTTCCGCGACATAGAATCCCGCCACCAGCAGCGCGACGCGCACCGCCGTCGCGGCCGAGTAGGTGTAAAGCTCCGCGGCGCCCGGCTGACAATGGCGGTGAATGCGGGCAAATACGTCAGCCTGCCACAGCGCCGTGTCGGTCTTGGCCGAAAACGGGTCGTAATAGATCAGGTCCGGCGCCGGCGCCGTCTCGAGCAGCGTGAGAAAGTCCCCGCGGAGCAGCCGCCAGTCGATGAGGCCCGAAGCGTGGCGCCAGTGTCCGGCGCGGAGGAGCCCTTCGGGGGCGCCGTGCCGGAGGTGGTGAAAGCGTGCGGCGTTGCGCGCGGCGAGCGTGAGCGGATCGAGGTCGCGCTCAAAGCTGATGAGGTGCAGGGGTCGCAACGCGGCTGGGCCGGTTTCGGCCAGTTCCTTTTCGGCGCGATGGACCGCGGCCATGGCGTTGGAGGCCGCGCCGAGTCCGACGTCCCAAACCACGAGCGGCTGTTCGTCGTCGGCGTGACGTCGGCGCAGCCGGGTCGCGAGGCGGGATTGCTCGATGTAGAGCCGGTTCGCTTCCTCGGCGGGCGCCGAAACCGAATGCATCACCTCGCCGGAACTGAGTTGGCGAATGCTGGAAAACCCCTGGGGCGAGGCGAGCACCTCGTAGTCGCCCAAGCGGGGCAGCCGGCGCACGCGGGCCCGGGCCGGGTGGACCGGCGGATTGGCTTCGTCGTCGCGCCCGAGTTCCAATCGCTGGCGCTCGTAGTACCCGAGAAATTCGCCCCGCAGGATATGCGCGCGCATTTCGCCCATGAGCCGCTGGTAAAAAGCGAGGTTGTGCATGGCCAGCAGCTGCCAGCCGAGTGTCTCATCCGCCTTGATCAGATGGTGGAGGTAGGCCCGCGGGTGCGTGCGGCAGGTGGGACAGTCGCACGCGGCATCCAACGGCTCCTCGGAAAATTTGTAAACCGAGCGACGGCAGTGAATCCGGCCGTGCGACGTGAATGCCGTCCCGCGCTGGGCCAGCTGCGTGGGAATGATGCAGTCGAACATGTCCACCCCGCGGTGCACGGCCTCGAGAATATCGGTCGGCGTGCCCACGCCCATCAGGTAGCGCGGGCGATCCTTGGGCAGGTGGTCCGTGGCGAGGTCGGTGAATTCGTAGCGCTCGGCGTGCGTCTCGCCGACGGCGAGTCCGCCGATGGCCAGGCCGTCGAACGGCATCGCCCGCAAGAATTCCGCGCTGCGAATGCGCAGGTCGCGATGACATCCACCCTGCACAATGCCGAAGAGCGCGGGTGGCTCGTCGCCGCGGGCGCGGAGCGAGCGTTCGGCCCAGCGGTGCGTCAGGTGCATGGCCGCTTCGGTGTCGGCGTGCGACGCGGTGGACGCGATGCACTGGTCCAGCACCATCATGATGTCGCTGCCGATCGTGAGCTGCATCTCGATGCTGGACTCGGGCGAAAGGAAATGGAGTTCGCCGTCGACGTAGCTGCGAAATTCCGCCCCGGCTTCGGTCATGACGCGGTCGGCCGACAGGGAAAAGATCTGGTAGCCGCCGGAATCAGTGAGCACGGGTCGGTCCCAGTTCATGAACCGGTGAATCCCGCCAAATTTCTTGAAGACCTCCGGACCGGGTCGAAGCAGCAAGTGGTAGGTGTTGGCGAGCAGGACCTGGACATCGAGGGCCCGCAAGCCGTCGCCCGTCATGTTCTTGACGGTCGCCTGCGTGCCCACCGGCATGAAAACCGGAGTGCGCACCTCGCCGTGCGCGGTTTGGAAGCGCGCGGCCCGGGCCTTGGAGCCGGGCGATTCCTTTTCGAGCGTGAACGGGAGGCGGGACATGCGGTGCGCGAGGAACGCTGCACCGGTGACGGATCTCAAATCTCAAATTGCCGATCTCAGCCGTAACGATGCCGCCCCCGCGGCAAAACACGTCTGCTCCGGACGGAAAGAAACCGATCCGTTTGTCGTTTCGCCTTCAGGCGGATTTTGATCCGTTCAAACCTTCCGCCTGAAGGCGGGACTACAAACCAGGCGCTGTTTCCTAGGGTCCATACGAAAGCCAACCCCGGTTGGGCGGAATCTTCGCTAACGCGCAGAATGACAAACCGGGAGGCTCATCAGTTCATCGTCGGATTGAGCATGATGTGCGCGCGGTGCGTACCGGCGTCCATGATCCAGGGGCCGCCAGGAATTTCGGGCTTGGTGGGCAACCCGGTACTCTCCGACGTCGCGAACGGAATGTAGATGACGTACCGCAGCGCGCCCTTAACGTCTCCGGTCGTCCGATCGTAGTTTTCTTCCTTCGCGAAATAAACCGCTAGGGTGGTCGGACCCTTGGGCATGGGCAGCGCGCCGGACTTCACCTCGGTTTCGCGGATGTCGAAGACCTGCTTCCCGTTTTTACCCTCTTTGCGCAGGGCGCGGCCGCGGGCCATGAAGGGTTCGAGGTCCTTGTGGTAGCAGGCGGCGCTGAAGTCCTTCGCGGCGGGATCGTCGGCGAGACAAATCAGGTTGTTGGTCCCCGGGCGAAGGACCTCGAGTTCGCCCTTTTCATCGTAGCCCAAAACCATGGCGCCGTCCCGCCATTGGGGGGCCGCGGCCAGCAAGGCGGCCTTGATCTGAACGTCCTTTGGCGGGATGACCACGGGCTCGGCAGCGGCAACCAGGGCGGCAAGGGGAAGAAGGAGAAAGAACCGTTTCATGAAAAAGGTTGGGAGGTTGGAATAACGTGCGGCCGCGAGAGTGTAGAGGCACGCGTCCGGTGCGGTCACGTTGAATTCAAAGGCGCGGCCAGAGTTTGGAGTGCGGCGACCCGGCGCCGCTGTCCGAAAAAGCGGCGCCGGGTCGCCGTACTTCAAAGAACGACGAATAATTTGACCGCCACCGGCAGATTCGCGACGTTCCTTCGAACTGCGTGAGCGCGCCTTTTATCACCACTGTCACGGGAGATATTGCGGCCGGGAAACTCGGCCCGACCCTGGCGCACGAGCACCTGTACTGCGATGTGTCGATTCATTCGGGCCGGCCGGACAATCGCGTTATGGACGTGCCGCTGATCGTGCGGGAACTCGCTTATTTTCGCCAGGCGGGTGGCGGCTCGATCGTGGAACTGACGCCCGAAGGGATTGGGCGCAATCCGGGCAAGCTGCGGGAGATTAGCGAGGCGTCGGGCATACCGATTGTATGCGGGACGGCTTTCTATGATGAATCCACCTACCCGGATTGGCTGAAAGTCGCGCCCGTCGACCAGATCGCCGACTATTTCGTGCGGCAGATCGAGGAGGGCGAGCAGGGTGTCCGTTCCGGTTTGATCGGCGAAGTGGCGAGTCACAACGAGCCGACCCCGAATCCCCATTATCAATTGCGCGAAAACGAGCGCCGGGTGTTCGTGGCGGCGGCCCAGGCACAACGGCGCACGGGCGTGGCCATTTCCACGCATGCGGCCTTGGGGCGGGCCGGCCACGCGCAACTGGATGTGTTGGAGTCCGCGGGCGCCGACCTGACGCGGGTGGTCATCGGGCATTGCGATGCGCACTGGCACGAAGATCCGGAAATCGATCTGAATTACTACCTGCCGATTCTGGCGCGGGGAGCGTACTGCGAGTTCGATATGATCGGCTGGACCAGTCTCGCGCCGGACGAAATTCGCGCCGAGCGCATCGCGACGCTCGTGAAATTGGGCTGGGCCTCCAAAATCACCCTCGCGACCGATACGTGCCGGCTGTCGCAGCTGCACGCCAACGGTGGTCGCGGCTACGATTCGCTGTGGCATTCCTTCCTGCCCCGGCTGCGAAAACTCGGCGTGAGCGAGGCCGCCATCCAGACGATGCTGGTCGAGGCGCCATGCACGGTGCTGGCGAGAAACTGAGGTGTTGGCGTTGGTTCATTCGGGAGGAAAAGCCCCCGCTTGCAATCAGGCGGGGTCTCCGCATGTTGCGCGGTCCTGTTCTTTGATTGGTTAGCACACCAATTAACCGTCATCAGTCCGTTTCCGGTCCGCCGGAATTCCGGACGGCTGACTTTTAGAATTTCGGGGGTGTTCCGGATTCTACCCTTGGTTAGAGTCGCGCCTTAAGGCGGACTCAGCCTAAACTATTCGAAGTGAGCAGTAAGAACGTTTCCGACCAATCAAGAGAGCCGCCAGTTACACGCCCAGTGCCACATTTTCCGCGGTTGTGCGCAGTTGTTGTGAGTTGATCGCAGTATTTTTTACTCCGCCCTCAAGCATGCGGATTCTTGAATTCGTAGCGTTTCATAAGCGCCCTTAGAGTGGGTTTATTAGCTCTCTCTGGCCGAATGGGTTGGGCAGGTGGCTACCACATGCGTTCTTGTGGGGCGTCTGAGTTTGCTGCAGAACTCGTCAATGCCTGGATTGACGATTCTGTATGATGCCCCTCAAGAAGCTGCTTGGTTCCGCCGACTTCACCCTGATCTAGCGGATGTTCCAGAACTGCCAATCTCAGTGGGCAAGAATATGTCGAGCGTCGAAAGGGTCTTGGGGTATGACAGGCCTGACATCGTCTTGCTGGACAATGACCAACCGATCTTAGTCGTGGAGGAGACCGTTGAGGTGCCGAGTGGGCACAATGTTGGGCAACGTTTTGCTAGGATCGCCGCTGCAGCGGAATGTTCGGTGCCGTGTTTCTACTTCGGTCCCTACGCTGCTCAAAAGCATGGAGGTAAAACGGCAGGGCCCCGATACATGAACGTCCGCCTTTTTCATGCTATTAACGCCATGTCTCTGGCAACTAACTCTGCCATCACAACGATCAACTGGCCAGTTGATGCAAATTTCGAAGTGAGGCGAGATCGTGAAAAGGACAATGACCCGCGTGATTACATGCTAACTTTTTTCCAAATTTATCGGAAAACCGGCATCAGAAGTATTAACAGTGAACTCTTGCGTTCGGATATTCACAAGAGAATGGTCACTGAGCGCGATCGCTTTGTGCGAGAAAAGATTCAAGGCCCTGAACAATATGACAGCCCTCCGCCATCCGTCGAAATTCTTTCGCGGGAGACCTTTTGCAGTCGCTATCATGTGGCTTCAAACCGTTTGGCGCCGATAATTAGTGAAGTTGTTATATATAATGTGGGAATGAACTACATTCGCTCAGACCCTTACACCGGGATGGCGATACTTTATAAATACCTGTACCTTACGGGTGTCGAAAACCGAATGCTCGTATTGTGGTTCCCAAATATCTCGGCATCGGAATGGAGAAAAACCGCAGGTAGCGGCAAACGCAAAGACATCAGGCTATTCCGCGTTTCGGCGGACGCGATATTGTTTTCCGATGGATTTTCGCTCAAGTCCGAACTTTGACCACGGGAAGCAAAGTAATTCGTCAGTTTCTATTTTGAAAAAAAAGTAAGTGTTCGTCTCCCATTTTGTTCGCACGTCGATTCACGCCTTTGCGCGTCGTTTGCACAACAAGCCGTAGTCCTGCAGCTTTAGCTAACTCGACTGTCATTTCCGCTAGGTCTATTTTTTTACCCTTAACAACAGGATTTCCTACCATTAGAAACATATAGCGACCTGGTCGGAGCACTCTCGCGCTTTCGAGAAGCATTTGCGTGTAACCGCTGCGAAATCTTGCTACAACGTCGGCCGTCTGCCTATTTCCGCCTGTAAGTTGCTTATCTAATATTTTTGCATCAAAACCGAGCCACTTTAGGCTAAGTGCGCCATATTCTGCGTATGGTATAGAACCAATATATGGAGGATGCGATATGACAGCATCAACAGAGTGATCTTTGAGCGTAAGCGCTGTGTTGTTTCCAAGCTTAACTCGAATACGGTTCCAATCAGCCTTTGATGTTTCAAGTGACGCGACCA
>CANJNJ010000015.1 GCA_947474995.1 Opitutaceae bacterium
CCGGCCGCGCTCGGAGTGCCCGGCCCACCTCGGCAGGACTCACCCCGCCAGGCAGCGCACGGCCAGGTCGCGCAAGACTTCCTCCTGCTCATGCGGCCGCCGGATGATTTCCTCGAAGGCCGTGATGAATTCCTGCTGGTTGTCGATTAACCGGCGCAGCGTCGGAAGCTTCGCCGTGCCGGCGAGTTTGCCGACGTACCACGGATTCTGGGTGAAGAGATTGTAGGAGCTCTTCTCCGTGGCGCCGGTAAACCGGGCCCCGTAGGCCGTCGCCGCCCGCGGCAGGCCGTCGAGCCCGCGCGGCCCGATCCGGGCTTCGCCGGCGTCGATTAGCGCGCGCACCTGGAGGAGGATGCGGTTGCGATTTTGCAGCGCCCCAATGACCGGACGGGCATCTCCACCCGCAAAAAAATGCCGATGCAGGGCGCCCAACGTCCACTTGAGGTCGCCGCTGAAAAACGCCTCCGCGGCCTCAAAGAAGTCACCCTCGGCCACATTCGGCGTGAGTTCCGTCACGTGCGCCTCCGTGATCGTTGTTCCTTCCTTGGCCGCCACGTCGGTCGGTGCCGCAAAACTCGCGAGCTTCCGCGTTTCTTCGACGACGAGACGCGTGTTGGCGCCGATCCGCGCGAGCATCAGCTCCACGGCACCGGGGGCGAAGCTCGCGCCGAGTGACTTGGCTTCGGCGAGGGCCACCCCGGCGATCGCTTCCCCGGCCCCGTCGCCATCGCCGCCGACCAGCGCGAAATCAGCGTTCTTCTCACACCATTTCGGAAACGAGCGCCGCCGGTCGACCGGCGACGCCGTGAGCAAGACGGCCGTTTCGTCGGGATTGAGCGCGGCGAGGATTTCCTGGAGGTCCTCGACGAGCTTGAGGGTGCTCTCGGCGCGGCCCGTGATGGAGTCGGCGAGAAAGTTCACATCCTTCAGCCAGACGACCCGCTTGCCGCCAAACATCGAGATGGTTTGCACGGACTCACGAAAACGGTTCACGGCGGTCTCCACCTCGCCCACGTTGCCGGCGAAACCACTGAGCACTTCGCGGGAAAACTCGTCGGTCACTTCGGCGGCGAGCGCGGCAAACCGCTCCTTGCCCATCCGCTGGACCAGGAAGTCATCCGCCCCGCAGATGAAGGTGAAATTTTTTGCCGCGCCCATCTTTCGCCTTGGTTTCATACCATCGCCCTCGCCGGCGCACGCATAAAATCGGGCGCCTGGGGCCCAACGCGGGCCGCGAAAAAGTGTCGCGCCGTCCGCGGCAGCCCGCGAGGCTCCGCCGCTGCGACATGCTTTTCCCGCCGAACTCCTCGCCGTCCGCCGTGCTCTGGCGGCGCGACCTGCTCATCCTGATCCTGCTCTTCGGGGGTCTGTATTTTTTCTCGCTGGGGCGCCACGACCTCGCGAATCCCGACGAGGGCCGCTACGCCGAGATTCCGCGCGAGATGATGGCCGCGGGTGATTGGGTCACCCCGCGATTGAATGGCGTGGTTTATTTCGAAAAGCCGCCGCTCGTTTACTGGACGGTCGCGATCTGCCTGCAGGTCTTCGGTTCCTCGGAGTGGTCGGTGCGGATCACGCCCGCGCTGTTCGGCCTGGCCGGGGTGCTCGGGACCTATGCGGCGGCGCGCCGCCTGTATGGCCGGCCCGTGGGACTGGCCTCGGCGGTGGTGCTGGGCACATCGCTGATTTATTACGCGCTGTCGCGGGTGCTGATCCTCGACATGGCGGTGTCGGTGTTCATGAGCACGACCCTGTTTTGTTTCATCGTGGGGGTGCAGGAGCCGCCCGGGTCGCGGCGGCGCTGGCTCTTTTATGGCCTCTATGCGAGTGCGGCCCTGGCGACCCTGACCAAAGGGCTGATCGGATTTCTGATTCCCGGCGCCGTGATGTTCCTGTGGCTGCTGGTGTTCAACCAATGGAAACGGCTGCGACCGCTGCATCTGCCCACGGGCCTCCTGCTGTTTCTCGCGCTGGCGGCCCCGTGGCACATTCTCGCGCATCTGCGCAACGCGAACTGGGCGCGTTTCTATTTTATCCACGAGCATTGGGAACGCTTCACCACGACGGGCCATGACCGCTACGAACCGTGGTGGTTCTTTCTGCCCATCGTCGCGGTCGGGATCTTTCCGTGGATTGGATTTCTGGGTGCGGCGTTGCGCCGTGCCTTGGCGGGTGGCTGGGCCCGGCGCGAGGAAAATGCCGTGGCGTGGTTCCTCCTCACCTGGGCCGCGTTTGTGCTCCTGTTTTTTTCCAAGTCGCAGTCCAAGCTCATCCCGTACATCCTGCCCGTGTTTCCGCCCTTGGCGGTCGTGATTGGGTCGCTGCTCGTCGCGGCGATGACCGACGGTGCGGGCCGGTTGCGGACCGGGCTGAGAATATTCTCTTTCAGCTGCGGTTTGCTGGCCATCGCGCTGCTCGTCGCCGTGCTGAAAGTCGGCGTGTTCATCCGCGATCCCCTGCAGGCGGCCGAATTGCGACCCTATGCGATCCCGCTGGCGATGTTCCTGTTTGCCGGCGGCGTCACGGCGCCCTGGCTGGCCGCGTTCCGGGGAACGCGCGCCGCCGTGGCAAGCATGGCGCTGACCATGGTGCTGTTCTGCGGCGGACTGGGCCTCGCGACCCAGTACATCGTCAAACCCGGTACCAAGCCGCTGGCGGAATGGATCAAGGCTCACGCGCAACCCGGCGATCGCGTCATGCATTACCGGGATTTTCTGCACGATTTCACCTACTACGCCGGGCGTGTCGTGGACGTGGTCGACTACACGAGTGAACTGGAATTGAGCGAGGACCCGGTGGCCCGGACCAGCGGGCGCTTCCTGAACCGGCGGGCGATGCTGGAACTGTGGGAAAAACCCGGGCGAATTTTCGTCGTGGCCGCCAAGGATGTCTCCGACGCGACGCCGGATAACATCGCCGCCGCCGCCCGCACCAAACACGAGCCGCCGCTTTTTTCCGACCCGGCGTTCCATTATCATTTGCTCGCGGAAACCCGGGACCATTATCTCCTCAGCAACCAACCCTGACATGTCCGCGCCGGTCCCCTCTTCCCGCAGCGAGCCCGTGAAAGTCGCGGAACCAACTTTGCCCTACCTGCCGCTTACCCGGCCGACGATAGACGACGAAACAATCGCGGGCGTGGCCGAGGTGCTCCGTTCCGGTTGGCTCACGTCTGGCCCGAAGGTGAAGGAACTCGAGGCCAAGCTCTCCGCTTATTGCGGTGGCCGGCCGGTCCGGGTCTTCAACTCGGGCACGTGCACGATGGAGATCGCGCTCCGCATCGCCGGGATCGGCCCGGGCCACGAAGTCATCACGACGCCGCTGTCGTGGGTGGCCACGAGCAACGTTATTCTCGAGGTCGGGGCGCGGCCGGTGTTCGTCGACATCGATCCGGTCACGCGCGAGATCGATCTCGACCGCATTGAGGCCGCCCTCACGCCGGCCACCCGCGCGATCCTGCCGGTGGATCTCGCCGGCCTGCCCGTCGACCGCGATCGGTTGTACGCCATTGCGCAAAAGCACCGGCTGCGGGTGGTCGAGGATGCCGCCCAATCCTATGGCAGCACGTGGCGCGGGCGGCGGATCGGCGCCTGCGGCGATTTTGTCTCGTTCAGTTTTCACCCCAACAAGAACGTCACGACCATCGAAGGCGGCGCACTCGTGCTGAACGATGAGCGCGAGGCGAAGCTGGCCGAGCAGTACCGGCTCCAAGGTGTCGTGCGGACCGGTTTCGACGGGATGGAAGTCGAACTCGTCGGCGGAAAATTCAACCTGACCGACGTCGCGGCGCGTGTGGGCCTCGGGCAGTTGCCGCACCTCGACGAGTTCAATGCCCGCCGCCGCGAACTGGCCCGCGCCTATCTTGAGTTGTTCCACGCTCCCGCCGGCCAGGCCCTCGGGCTGCAGTTGCCGCCGGCCGACTTCACGCAGACCAACTGGCACATGTTCCAGGTGGTGTTGCCGGAGGAAAAACTGACGATCAAGCGGGGAGAGGTGATGGCCAAGCTGCACGCCGCGGGCATTGGCACGGGCGTGCATTACCCGGCGATCCATCTCTTTGCCCTTTATCGCGCGCTTGGCTGGAAGGCCGGCGATTTTCCGCGGGCCGAGTACACGTGCCGCAACATTCTCTCGCTGCCGCTTTTCCCGACGATGACCCGGGCGGACGTCGTCCGCGTGGTCGACAATCTTACCGCAATTCTGCAAGCCCATCGGAAGTCATGAGCGAATCCCTCTCCCGCGCGCTCTCGGTGGTCATTCCCGTTTACAACGAGGAACTGAACCTGCCGGTGCTCTTTGCCCGCCTTTATCCCGTGCTGGATGCGCTGGGCCGCTCCTACGAAATCATCTTCACCAACGACGGCAGCGCCGACCGCTCGTTCGAGCTCCTGCGCGCCCAGCACGCCGCGCGGCCCGACGTCACGCGGGTGATCGATTTCAATTCGAACTACGGCCAGCACATGGCAATCATGGCGGCGTTCGAGAACGTCCGCGGCGAAATTATCTTCACCCTCGATGCCGATCTGCAGAATCCGCCGGAGGAAATCCCCAAACTGCTCGCGGCGATCGACGGCGGCCATGACTACGTCGGGGGCTATCGGTTGAACCGGCAGGACTCGTTTTTCCGGAAGTATGCCTCGCGGTTGATCAACTATGTCCGCGAGCACACGACGAATATCGAGATGACGGATCAGGGTTGCATGCTGCGCGCCTACCGGCGCCCGATCGTCGCCGCGATCGTCCGCAGCGGAGCGATTAATACCTTCATCCCTGCGCTGGCCTACAGTTTTGCCGGCAATCCGGGCGAAGTGGGCGTGAAGCACGAGGAGCGGCACGCGGGGACCTCGAACTACTCGTTCTACCAGCTCATCCGGCTCAACTTCGACCTCATCACCGGTTTCTCGCTGGCGCCGTTGCAGCTGTTCACGATGTTCGCGATGGGGTCGGCGGCCGGCAGCTTCCTGCTCGTGCTCGTGCTGGCCTATCGCCGGTTGTTTCTCGGGGCGGAGGCGGAGGGAATCTTCACGCTCTTCGGCATTCTGTTTTTCCTGCTCAGCGTGGCGATGGTCGGCATCGGCCTGATTGGCGAATACGTGGGACGCACGTATCAGGTGGTGCGCGGACGCCAGCGTTTTCACGTGCGGGAGTTTTTGGAATCGAAGTCCTAAGCGCCGATTCGGATATCGAATCGAATCCAAGTGAGGTGGAGCTGGCCTCGCTGAGGCTGGCTCCGGGGTCAGCGACTCCGGCGACAATTTCCAAACGATTCGGCTGAGGTCGCGGTGGATTCTAAGCCGGAAAAATTCAGTTGAGAGTTGAAAGTTGAAAGCCAGAGCAGGAAAAAAGTTAACGGTGGTGTAGACCGCAAAAGAGGAGTCACGGATCCGTTTGCCTCGAACCCAGCCCCAAAAAGAGCGATTTCGCCCCGTCATTTATCGCTTTCAACTTTCACCTCTCAATTTTCATCTGCACGAGTCCGGCTTAGGGCGCCCCGTTGTAGGAGCGGCCTGAAACCCGGTCCCACCCGTTGCGGCGGAATCAGGATTCCTACTGAGGTCTGGCGTAGTTTCCGGCGTTGCGGGACAAAGATTCCCTGCTGAGCATCCGGACCCGATGTCTCCCGTCGCCTCGGAATCTTCCTGGCCCTTTGGCCACCGGCAACGGCCGGGAGGCTCGCGGCCTTTTGCGGCAACGTCGTCGCGCGGCGGCTTCACCTTAATCGAAATCATGGTGGTGGTGACCATCATTAGCGTGCTCGCGATGCTGGCGGTGCCGGCGTTTGCCCGGATTCAGCGCCGGGCGAAAACGACGGCGATCATGAATGATTTTCGCGTCTTCGCGACCGCGTTTGTGGCTTACTCCCACGAGAATGGGAGCTGGCCCGCGGAGGCCGCGCCGGGCGTCGTGCCCACGGGGATGACCAACCAACTCAATGGCACCGCCTGGTTGCGCACCACGCCCATGGGCGGCAAATACAACTGGGAGTTCAACCAGCTGCACTTTGGTACGCGCTATCAGGCGGCCATCGCAATCAGTTCCGTGGCGGGAGCCACTCTGGTACTCGACGTGCCGCAGTTGCAGGACCTCGAGCAGACGATCGACAAGGGCAATTTCAACTGGCTGGGCGGCGACTTCCACCTCGGTGCGGCCCTCAACCCGCTCTACATCATTCAACCCTGACCTTACGCGGCGTGTTCACCGTTGTCCTTCATCATCTCTCGCCTGACGGTAAAAACGCCGGCGCCGAATTCCCCGATCGGGAGCTGAAGGCGGTGCCGCCGGAGAAACTGCACGCGCTGATCGCCGCCCTCGCGGCGCTGGCCCCACGCGACAACGGCCGCGCCACGCCGGAATTGCGCATCGCGGCCGAGCACGGCCGGTTCGTCGTGCAGGTCGCGGAAGGGCAGCTTCGGTTCAACAGCTGGACCACGCGGGTCGGCGGTTTCGATCTGACGGCCGAACAGATTTTTGGGATCATCACCGGAATCGAAGAACCCGAAAAAGGCGGTGGTTCGACCGCCGCCGCCGGGCCGCGCCAACGCGCCCGCTGGTGGCGGCTGGGTTTCCTGGTGCTGGCCATTGCGGGCAGTAATGCCGTGACGGCCTGGATGCTCTTGCGCCCGACGCCCAATCCCTTCCTGCCCGAATACCGTCTGCTCGACGCCGCGCCCGCCGAACGACTGCTCAACGCGGTGGTGGGCGACTACGAGACGGGGACCATCGAAGGCGATCGGCGACTCCACCTCACGAAGGATGGCCGGATTCATTGGGAAAAGCTGGGTCCGGGTGGCGCGCTCCTCGAGCCGGCCGATCTGACGTTCAAGGCCGCGGAGTCGCGCGGGCATCCGGCGTTGTTGACCAACGTCGACGCGTTGATCGACGTCGCGGACGGCGGCAGCCTGGTGTTTTACGGCGACACCTATCGCCGGCGGTTGAAGTAGGTGGTCCCGGCTTTAGGTCGTGGAAAGATGTGGCCATCGGCGGAGGGAGATTCTTCTCTAGGTGGGCGTTCAAAAGGGTCCTTGGTTTGTCATTCTGAGCGCCAGCGAAGAATCCAGCGGCGTCCTCGTATCCGCAGAGGCGGCAATTCCCAGTGGATTCTTCGCTGCGCTCAGAATGACAGGGGCCTTTTGAGCGTCTCCGAATCACGACGAAACCATGTCCCGTCCCCGCATCATTTTCTTCGGCTACAGCGAAGTTGGCTACGAATGCCTCTCGTTGCTCCTCGAGCGCGGCGACAACGTCGTGGCCTTGATTACGCACGAGGACAATCCGTCCGAGAAAATCTGGTTCCAGACCCCGGCCGTCGCGGCCCGGGAGAAGGGCCTGCCCATTTTCACGCCGCCGAAGGTGAACACGCCGGAATGGATCGAACGGATCGCCGCGCTGCAACCGGATCTGATTTTGTCGGTGTACTACCGCAACATGATCAGCTCCAAGATTCTCGCGCTGCCGCGCCTCGGGGCCTTTAATATGCACGGGTCGCTGCTGCCGAAGTACCGCGGCCGGGCGCCGATCAACTGGGCCGTCCTCCATGGCGAGTCGCGCCTCGGGATGACCTTGCACCGGATGGTCAAAAGCGCCGATGCGGGTGCCGTGGTCGATCAGGAGGGCGTGGATATCTCCCCGCGGGACACTGCCGAACAGGCTTTCCGCCAGGTCCTGCCCTGCGCTCGGCGCGTGCTGGCGCGGCAAATCGATGCCCTGCTCGCCGGCACGGCGAAGGAGACGCCGCAGGATGAAACCCAGGTGACTTATTTTGGCGGTCGTACGCCCGAGGACGGTCGCATCCTCTGGACCCAGTCGTCGCGGCAGATTTTCAACCTCATCCGCGCGGTGACCGATCCCTATCCCGGGGCCTTCAGCGATATCGGCGCTTCGCGTTTGATGGTGTGGTGGGCCGAGCCGGATTCACCCGCGGCCCGCGGTCGTCGCGGTCGGCCGGGCGAAGTGCTTTCGGTGGCGCCGCTCGTCGTCGCGACGGCGGACGGCGCCCTCGAATTGACCAAGACGGATTGGCGCGGCGGCGGGCCCGCCGAGTTGCGCGTCGGGCAAATCCTATAGACCTGACGCGATCGGCTCCGGAGATGGAAGTCGCGCCGGTCTCCGACCGGCGTCGGATGGCTTTGGCGACTCTTCGAAAGAGATGCTGTCAGGTTGAGCCGACAATCTTGCCTGTCTTCGCGTGATTTTCGTGGTTAACCCGCCGCCACTTCCCCATCGTCCTGCCCCATGCCTCTTCGCGTTCTCATCCTCGGTGCCAACGGCTTCATCGGCAGTTCCCTGACCCAGGCGATTCTCAAGCAAAAGGATTGGGAGGTCTACGGGATGGATATCGGCAGCCATAAACTGGAGGACAGCCTCGGCAACCCGCGCTTCAAGTTTGTCGAAGGCGATATCACCATCAATCGCGAGTACATCGAGTACCACGTCAAGAAGTGCGACGCCATCATCCCGCTCGTCGCGATCGCCAATCCGATTCAGTACGTGAAGGACCCGCTGCGGGTCTTCGAACTCGATTTCGAGGCCAACCTCGCCGTCGTCCGCCAGTGCGCCAAATACAAGAAGCGGATTATTTTTCCGTCCACGTCCGAGGTCTACGGCATGTGCCCGGATGCCAAGCTGGACGAAGCCACGAGCGAGCTCGTCTACGGGCCGATTGAGCGGCAACGCTGGATCTACGCGTGTTCGAAGCAGCTCCTCGACCGCGTCATCTACGCCTATGGCGTCCGCGACGGCGTGGACTACACGCTCTTCCGCCCGTTCAACTGGATCGGGCCGAAGCTCGACGATGTGATGGAACCGAAGGAAGGCAGCTCGCGGCTCTTCACGCAGTTCATCTCGAACGTCATCTTCAAGAAACCGCTGCAGCTCGTCGACGGCGGCAAACAGAGCCGTTCGTTCACCTTCATCGACGACGGCGTGGATGCGCTTTTGCGCATCATCGAGAACAAAAACGGCTGCGCTTCGCGCCAGATTTTCAATATTGGTAATCCGAAGAACGACGTCAGCGTCGCCGAGCTGGCGAAGCTCATTATCACCGCGTTCAAGGATTTCCCCGAGTACCGCGAACACGTGAAGGCCGCCCGGACCGTCGTGGTCCCGTCGGGTAAATATTTCGGAAAATACTATCAGGACATCCAGAAGCGCGTGCCGTTGATCACCAACGCCAAGAAACAGCTCGGCTGGACGCCCAAGGTGAATCTGAAAAAGGCGATCAAGCTCACGCTGGATTACCACCTCGCGCACAAGGATTATCGCCTCGAGTGATCCGGATAAGATTAACCGCGGCCGCTCCCCGGGCCGGGCGGTAAAATCCGGCCTTTTTTCATGCCGATCCGACTCGCCCTGAAAGTTGATGTCGACACCGACCGCGGCACGCACGAAGGCGTGCCGAGCCTGGTGGCCGACTTCGAGTCGCGGAAGATTCCCGCGTGTTTCCTGTTCTCGCTGGGACCGGATCAGACCGGCCGGGCGATCACGCGAATTTTTCGGCCGGGCTTCTTCCAGAAAATCAGTCGCACGAGCGTCGTGGAAATCTACGGTGTCCGGACGCTGCTCAACGGCACGCTCCTGCCGGCGCCGCACATCGGGCGGCGCAATGCCCATATCCTCGCCGCAGTGCGAATGGCGGGCTTCGAAGTCGGCATCCATGCGTACAACCACTACCGCTGGCAGGACTACGTGCAGACTATGACGCTGCCGGAAGTGGGCGCGGAATTTGGCGCGGCGCATGCGGAGTTCTTGCGAATCTTCGGCTTCGAGGCTCAAACCGCGGGCGCCGCCGGCTGGCAAAGCAACGCGCGCAGCCGGGAAGTCTACGATCGCGCGCATTTGTTATACTCCAGTGATACCCGGGGCGCGTTTCCGTTTTTTCCGCGCCTGGACGGACGCGTCTACAAGACGTTGGAAATTCCGAGCACGCTCCCGACGTTCGACGAACTCATGGGCCGGCCCGAGTTCCCCACGCCCCGGATGGTGTCGCACTACCGTTCGCTCCTCCGGGAGGATCGCGTGAATGTCTTCACGCTGCACGCCGAGATTGAGGGCATGGGTCGGCGCACGCTCTTTCAACAATTCCTCGACGAATGCCAAGGCGCCGGCGTCGAATTTATCCGCCTCGACGATCTCGCGAAAGAGTTGCTGAAGAATCGCGCCGCCATCCCGGTTTGCGACCAAGTGCTGGCCGAAATCGACGGCCGCTCGGGGTTGGTGGCGACCCAAGGAAAGTAGCGCCGGTCTCCGACCGGCGTCCGGGCCGCTGCAATAGCCGACCACGGATGTACACGGATGGCACGGATAAGGCCGAGGTGGAAAAGGCCCGCCGGTCTGATTCTTCGCCGACCGGATGATGCGGAGGGGCTCTGCGCCGGATTGAATCCGTGAAATCCGTGGTCCAACCGCCTTCGTCAGATTGGCGTTGTTTTCCTCAATTCCGATCAATTCGCCGCAGCATCGACACGCCGAGGCACAGAAAAACCACGTTGGGCAGCCAGAAAAGCAGGTCGGGACGGTATTCGGGATGCCGATCGAGCCACTTCACCATGACGGTGAGAACGTAGTAGCCGAGGACGAGCACGAGCGCGATGCCGAGGTTGGCCGAGGTTTCGCGCCGGGACACTTTGATGCCAAGGGGGACGCCGATGAGCGCAAAGGAAAAGACCGCGAGCGAAAGGTTGAATTTCTCCTGCACGATGAGCTCGAACTTCATCACCGACCGGGCCTGGTCGCGCAGTTCGTCGCGCGTGGTCGCCCGTTGTGCGGCCTGTTTCGCCTGGTCGGCGCGCAATTCCGGATAAGTCAGCCATTCGGGTTTCACGTGCACGGAGTCGCGGTTGAAGAGCCGATCGAGCGAAATGCGGAGTTCCTCGGTTTTTTCCACCGAGACCGACTTCGGTGACTTGCTGAAGTCCTCCGGGTTCTTGGGGTCCCGTTCCTCGGCCATCGCGTGCACCAGCGTCGGCACCAGGCTGTTGGTCGCCTCATCGTAGTCGAGCCGCCCGGACTCGGCACGGACGAAACGGGTCACGCGCTTCTGGTCGTCGAGTTCCCAGAGCCAGATGTCGCGGAGCTCGGGCCCGCGCTGCTCGCCGACGTAAATCACGTAGCCGCGAAAATCGCGGATGAAGGTCTTCGGCACGATCAAGCGCAGCGGATTGGCCCGCACCGCGCCGGCGAGTTCGCGGTGAAATTGGACGCGGGCCCGCGGCATCGAGTCGAAATTGATGTAGAGGGCGAGGACGGCGCAGAGGGTTGCGAGGATGAAAACGGGGCGGGCGACCCGGACCACGGCGATGCCCGAGGCGCGCATCGCGGTGATTTCACTGTCGGCCGAAAGCCGGCCGAGCGTGAGCAATACTCCGGTCAGCATGCCCATCGGCAGGGCGAAGGAAATCGCGAAGGGAAAAAGCAAGGCCGTCAGGCGCAGGAAGGCCGGCGTGCTGAGCTGGCCCGCGAGCCACGGCGCCAGGAGATCGTTCACCACATTCGGCAGCGCCACGACGAAAGTGAACAACCCGACGGCAGCGGCGCAGGTGAGCAGGACACTTTTGAAGATGTGGCGATCGAGAAGATTCACGCGAAGAACCGGCGCCGAAACGCGGTGGCAGCTTCATCGCAGACCCGCCCGGCCCGCACAAGGTTTCAAACCACCGTCCGCTGCCCCAAGGCGTAGTGTCACCTATGGTGGGGTGACACTAGGGCGAAGGACGGTTGAGGCGTACAAATTGCCGGGGCGACCGGATGCAAGTCCGCGCGGGTGCGGGTTGGTAGTTCCGCCTTCAGGCGGAATTCCGGCTGAAGCCGGGACTACGAACAAAGCCTGGCCGCCATGTCGTGACGTTCATGAGTTGAACAAGTCCATTTGCGTCCCGCCGGGCCGGCGAAAATGGGCGGTTGAGAGCGGGACGTGACCCTGGTTCAGGCCGGCGCGGCGGGCGGCAACTTGAAAGAGGTCGCGGATTTGATCGGCGTGAATGCCTTGGCCCTTCAGGCGCTGGCCCCATTCGCTCACGTTCAGCTTGCCGCCCCGCATTTCGCGCACCCGGGAGAGCACGCGGGCCTTTTTGGTTGGCGCGTGGTCGTCGAGCCAGCGGAGAAACACGTCCTTCACGGCGAAAGGAAGGCGCATGATCGTGTAGCCGGCCCGGGTCGCGCCCGCGGCGGCGGCGGCTTCGAGGATGGCCGGCATCTCGTGATCGGTCAGGCCGGGGATGATCGGCGCCACCATCACGCCGACGGGAATGCCGGCCGCCGCCAATTCGCGGATGGTCCGTAGGCGCTGGGTCGGCCGCGCGGCGCGCGGCTCGAGTTTGCCGGCGAGCTCGGAGTCGAGACTCGTAACCGAAACGAAGACCGCCGCGCCTCCGTGGCCGGCGAGTTCGCCGAGCACGTCGCAGTCACGGGTGACGAGCGCGCTCTTGGTGATGATGGCGATCGGGTTGCAGAATTCGGCGCAGACCTGGAGACACTGGCGCGTCAGGAGGAAGTGCCGCTCGGCCGGCTGATAGCAATCGGTCACGCCGCTGAAGGTGAGGCATTGGGGTTTCCACGTGGGCGAGGACAAGGCGTGGCGCAGCAGTTCGGGGGCACGGAGCTTGACCATGATCTTCGACTCGAAATCGAGCCCGCTGGAAAGCCCGAGGTACTCGTGAAACGGCCGCGCGTAGCAATAGGCACAGCCGTGTTCGCAGCCGCGATAGGGATTCAGGCTGAACGTAAACGGGATGTCGGGGCTGTCGTTTTCGGCGAGAATGGATTCCGAGGCATCGAAATAGAACTCCGTGCGGGGCGAGGGGCGCTCATCGGACCAATTGGGCGCTTCGGCGGTCGACGAAAGATCGGGCGCGAGGTGCAGGCGTTCGAAACGGTTGGGCGGATTGACGGGCGCGCCGCGGCCGGGCAGGGGATTCGGCGGCAGGGAAGGCGACGTGTGCATCTGCACACGTTACGAAAAAACATGGCGGTGCCAGCTCGAATCGCTTTGCTGCCGGCATGTCACTCGGCAAAGCGCTGCGGGCGAAGCCGATCATCCGCCACGAAGGCGGGACCAGGAGCGAGCGGGCGGACGATTTTGTCGCGGTCGAGGAGCCGCTCGAAATCCGCCTGGCCGGTCGCGCCGTCGCGGTGATTATGCGGACTCCCGGACACGATCGCGAACTGGCCGCGGGCTTTCTCGTCACGGAAGGCCTCGTGCGGCGGCGCGATGAAGTGCTTGATTTGGTGCGCTGCACGGACGGACGCACGGATGCCGCGGGGGCCGGCAATGAGAACATTCTCGACGTGTTGCTGGCGCCGGGCGTCGCGGTGGATTTCGCGCGGCTGACCCGGCATGTTTTCACGTCGTCGAGTTGTGGCATTTGCAGCCGCGCGAGCATCGAGGCGGTCCGCGGCGAATTTCCGCCGATCGCAGTCCCGCTTTCTCCCCGACGCGAAGTGCTGGCGGTGCTGCCGGAACGCCTGCGTGCGGCGCAGGCGGCGTTCGAGGTGACGGGTGGATTGCACGCCAGTGCGCTGTTTAACGCGGCGGGCGAACTCGAGGTCGTGCGCGAGGACGTGGGCCGGCACAGCGCGCTCGACAAGGTCATCGGCTGGGCGTTCTTCGGCGAACGGCTGCCGCTGGCGGGGCGAATTCTGCTGGTGAGCGGGCGCGTTTCCTTCGAAATCATGCAAAAGGCGCTCGCTGCCGGGATTTCGTGTGTCGCCTCCATTTCGGCGCCGACCAGTGCGGCCGTGGAGTTTGCGGAAGAATCCGGCCAAACCCTCGTGGGTTTTCTCCGTCCGGCGGCCGGGGTAGGACGGCAAGAGATGCGGATGAATGTTTACGCCGGCACCTTGGCCGGGTGACAGTGTCGGAGTCGCCTTGCGCCCAATTTTTTACCACGGATTACGGATTACACAGCTAACACGGATGACCCGAACAAGAACCCAGCTCATCGCAGTGTATCTAGCCGGATTGGTCTCCGTGACATCCGTGACATCCGTGTTATTCGTGGTCGCCTTGTCTCTGGGTTGGTCGGCTCCGCTGCGCGCGGCGGAAGGCGACTCCATGGCGGAGCGTTCACTGAAGCGGATCGCGGAGAAGCAGCGCGAGCTTTTGACCGAGGCGGCGAAAGCGGGTGACGCCCTCGACGCTCCGACTTTTCAGACCCAGGTACAGTCGGTCGCCCACGAGTACGAGCTGCTCCTGCGCAACAACCCCAGTTTTGCCGCGGGCTACGCCGCCTACGGTTTTTTGCTTGGCAAAGTGGGCATGAGCAAAGAAGCGGCCTCGATGTTGCTCAAGGCCAACCAGCTCGACCCCGACATTCCGCTGGTGAAGAACCAGCTCGGCAACCATCTCGCGGAGGACGGCAAGCCCCTGCAGGCGGCGCCCTATTACATCGCGGCCATCAAGCTCGCGCCCAACGAGCCGCTGTACCACTACCAACTCGGCACGCTGCTGGTGGAAGCGCGGGACGATTTTATCAAAAGCGGAGAATGGACGCGCGCGTCGCTCGACGAGGCGGTGCATCACGCCTTTCAACGCGCCGCCGAACTCGCGCCGGGCCGCTTTGAGTTCGCCTACCGGTACGCGGAATCCTTTTACGACCTCGAGCATCCGGATTGGAATGAGGCCCTGAAGGCGTGGAGTGGGCTGGAGGAAAAGGCGCCGACGGCCATCGAACGCCAGACGATGCGCCTCCATGCGGCCAATATTTGCCTGAAGCTGGGCAAGCGGGAACACGCGCAGGCGCTGATTGCCACCGTCGACGAGCCCAAATTGCAGGGGCAGAAGCAAAAGCTCGTTGCCGAACTCGCGGAAACCGCGAAGAAGTGAGGCCGTTTTCGGTTCGAAGGGGCCTGGCCCTTCCGCCCGGAGACGCTCCAGGCGGGCGGCCAACCCGTCAGCCATCGAACATTAACTTTTTCTCTTTGCGCTCCCTGTCTGAAATTCCGGCGCCACTCCCACCTGACCATGTCCCTGCTCGATAAAGCCGAACGCCATCTCGGACGCTTCGCGATTCCCAACCTGACGCTCTATCTGGTCATGGGGCAGGCTTTTGTCCTGCTCGGGACGCTGCTCGGCCGAATCGACCTGAAGTATTTTGTGCTGCTGCCGGTCCTGGCGACGCACGGCGAGTGGTGGCGGGTGTTCTCCTTTCTGCTCATGCCGCCGCCGCCGGGGATGTTCGGTTACGTCTTCGTCGCGTTTGCGTGGTATATTTTTTATCTGATGGGCAACGCCCTGGAGGGGACGTGGGGCGCGTTTCGCTACAATCTCTTCCTCCTGGTCGGCTTCGCGCTGACGGTCGGCGCGGCGTTTCTAAGTCCGCTGTCGGCCGCGACCAACGCCTTCATGGCCGGTTCGGTTTTCCTCGCCTTCGCCTACCTGAATCCGGACTTCGAACTGGCGATTTTCTTCATCCTGCCGGTGAAGATCAAGTGGCTGGCCCTCCTCACGTGGGCGCTTTACGCCGTGTCGTTTGTGCGCGGGGACGGGCCGGTGCGCTTCCAGATTCTCGCCTCGGTGGGTAATTTCCTGCTCTTTTTCGGCCACGATCTCTGGCTGGCGGTGCGCTACCGGAAACGGGCGATCGCCCGGCAAATCGAGCAGCGCACTCGCGAGGAGGAGCCGCGGCACATTTGCCACGTCTGCGGCAAGACCGACCTTTCGCATCCGCAGCTGGATTTTCGCTACTGTTCCAAGTGTGCGGGCGACCAATGCTATTGCCCGGAGCATATTCAGAATCACGCGCACGTCGTGTCGGCCGATGAAGTCAAAGCCGGCTGATCTCTTTGCCGACACCGCCGGGCGGGTGACGCTCGGGGACTGGCTGGCGTTTGCCGAGAAGGCGTATGCGCGGCGACGGGTCGCGCTCGGGCAGGTCGCCACGAACGCCCACGACGAGGCGTTGTATCTTTTGCTGCGCACGCTCGAACTGCCGCTTGCCAGTGATGCCCGTGTGCTGACTAAAAAACTTTCGAAGTCGGCGCGGGCTGCCGTCGAAGCGGTGCTGCGCCGTCGGATTCTCGAACGGGTGCCGGCGGCCTACCTGACGCGCGAGGCCTGGCTCGGCGAACACCGCTTCTACGTCGACGAGCGGGTCATCATCCCACGCAGCTATTTTCTGGAAATCATCCCGGAGCAGCTCGCGGCCTGGCTGCCCGCCGGCCGGAAAGTGGCGCGCGTCGTCGATGTCGGCACGGGTGCCGGCTGCCTCGCGATCCTGCTGGCGCATCAATTTCGCCACGCGCAGGTGGATGCCTGCGATCTTTCCCCCGCGGCCCTGGAAGTGGCCAAGATTAACGTGCAGGCCCACCGGCTCGGGCGGCGCGTGCACCTGCACCTCAGCGATGTGCTTTCGGCGGTGCCGTCGGCAAAGTACGACGTGATTCTCAGCAATCCGCCCTACGAGCCCAGCGAGCTGGTTGATGCGCAGGCGCCGGAATTTGCCGCCGAACCGCGGCTGGCGCACGACGGCGGCCGCGATGGGCTCGGGATCATTCGGCGACTCCTGGAGCAGGCGCGCACGCGTCTGCAGCCGCACGGCATCGTGGCGATTGAGGTCGGCGGGTTGCGGTCGGCCGTAGATCGGGAATTTGCGGCGCTCGAACCGCACTGGCTCCACACGGCCGATGGATCGGACTGCGTCGTGCTTTTCAACGCGGCGCGCCTAGCCGCGTGGAAACCAGCGGTTAAGGTCCGTCGTTCGTAGTTCCACCTTCAGGCGGAAGGCTTGTTCCGGTCAGATTCCGCCTAAAGGCGGAACGACGGGCACGGAGACATTGAAACTACTTCTTCGGCGCTTCCGTTTCGACTTTACGCGTGGGCAGCCCCGCTTCCGTCCAGTCCTTCAGCCCGCCGGCGTTGGCGACATTCACGCCTTTCTCGGCGAGAGCTTTCGCGATGATTCCGGCGCGATTGCCCGAGCGACAGTAAAGGATGACTTCCTTGCCCTCGTTCTTGGCGAGAAAGGCCTTCCACTCGGTCTGCGCGCCGTCGAAATCACTCTTGGCTAGCAACACCGCCGGTTGGGCGACGCCGGTCTCCGCCCACTCCTTGGGCTCGCGACAGTCCACGAGGACCGCTTTGCCCTCGGCCACGAGCTTGGCCGCATCAGCGGGAGCAATTTTTGGCGCGTCCGCGGCGAAGACGAGGGTGACGAGGGCGAAAAAGAGGGCGAGGGTGGAGCGGATTTTCATGGGTGCGGCGAGGCGGGTTGGGTTCTGCGACGCCCCAAGGATTGCACCCAGACCCGGCCTTTGTCGACCTTCCGGATGATTCGCAGGCCTCCTGAGCAACGGAAGCGAGGGTCGGCTGGCTCGCCCTCTCTTCCGGCGATCGTGAAGGAGCGATGCGCGGTCGTCACCCGCGACAAGTCTCATCCATAATCCGAATCATCGCGGCCTCGACCTCGCGCGCGGTGGCGGCGGCACCCGGGGCATTGAACATCGAGAGGAGCGCGGTGGGCTTGATGGTCGCGAGAACGGTTCGGTCTCCTTCGGTGTAGACGGCGATCCGGCACGGCAAGGCGGTTGAAATCTCGATGGCTTGATTGAGCGCAACCTGCGCGTGCTGCGGGTTGCAGACCTCGAGTACCCGGCATTCGCGCGCGAAGGGCACACCCTTGCTTTCCATCTTTTCCCGGAGGTTGTGCGAGGCCTGCACACCGAACTTATGCTGCACGGAGATTTCCGGGAGCCGCTGCCAGACGGTTTCGAGCGGCAGGGCGGTGGAACGGATGATGAGGATATCGTTAGTCATGGAAGGGCTGATTGGCTGGGCGTGGAGAGAGGAAGCATGCGAGCCGAGCTGATCGCAGCGGGCGGGTGATCCGCGCCGCGGACCTGGCCAAGGGTGGGCGAGGGAAGGCTTGGCGAGTGCCCAGCCGGCCTCGCGCCATTCGCCAAGACCGCCCGTGTTTGTCGCGCGCCAGCCTTCGGCGGTGAGCAGCCGGGCGGCTAGGCCGGAGCGCGCGCCGGAGGCGCAGTAGACCAGAATTTCACGGTCCCCGGTCTCGGTGAGAAATGGCTTCCAAAGCGCCCGGGCGCCGGTGAGGTCGCTTAGCGGCAGGAGCCGGGCGAACAGCGCGACGCCACCCGGCCATTCGCCGCTCTCGCGTACGTCAACGAGCAGGGCCGTGCCTGCTTTGACGCGGGCCATGCAATCGGCGGGTGCCAGACGGGGCGCGGAGGTGAAGAGGGCTTGGACCATTTTTAGAAATTTCATGCTTTGGCGTCACCGTTTTCGGCGGGCGCTGGAGCGGGCTTCGCGTGGCGCCCGGCATGCGTCATGTAATAGATCAGCGGGACGGCCAGCGGACTGATGACGAGCGAGGCGATGGCGCCGAAGAGGAGGGAGATGGCGAGGCCCTGGAAGATCGGATCGGCCAGAATGACCAGGCCGCCCACGATGACGGCGAGCGCGGTGAGCATCATGGGACGGAAGCGTACCGCGCCGGATTCGATGCAAGCTTCAGCCAAGGTGCGGCCGTGGCTCAGGCGCAGTTCGATGAAATCGACAAGGATGATCGAGTTGCGCACCACGATGCCGGCGCCGGCCATGAAGCCGATCATCGAGGTGGCGGTGAAGAACGCGCCCATCACGGCGTGGGCGGGCAGGATGCCGACCAGGGAGAAGGGAATCACGGTCATCACGATGAGCGGCGTGGAATAATTTTTGAACCAGCCGACCATCAGCATGTAGATCAGGATGCACACGGCGCCGAAGGCCAGACCGAGGTCGCGGAAGACCTCGAGGGTGACCTGCCATTCGCCGTCCCACTTCATCGCCGGCTCCCGGTCGTCCGTGGGCATGGTGGCGTTGTAGATTTTCACGCCGGGCTGCGTGCCGCCAAAGTCGCGGCCGTCGAGCTTCGCCAGCGCGCGATTCATATCGAAGATGGCGTAGACCGGGCTTTCCACGATGCCCGCGACATCGGCCGTGACGTAGGTCACGTTTTGCAGGTTCTTGTGGTAGAGGTTGCGCTCGCCGAGCGTCGTTTCGACGGTGACGAGTTCCCGCAACGGCACGAGCGGCGTGGCGGGGTTCATCTCGGAGCGCACGGGCAGCGCGAGCAAATCCTCGGGCCGGACGCGGAGGGCCTGCGGGAGTTCCAGGACGATGTTGACGTCCTCGCGCTCCGCGGGCGTGTGCAGCAACGAAACCGGATAACCCTGCACCGCCAGTTGCACGGTGCGCGCGATGGCGCTTTCGGTGATGCCGTGGAGCGCGGCCTTCTCCTTGTCGACATGGAAGATGGTCTTCGGCTGGAGATCCTCGACATACCAGTCGATGTCCACGACGCCGGGCGTGGCGCGGTAGATATCGCGGATCCGGCTGGCGAGTTTGAGCCGGGCTGCTTCGGTGGGACCGTAAACTTCCGCCACGAGGGTTTGGAGCACCGGAGGGCCGGGCGGGACTTCGGCGACGGCCACCGCCGCGCCATATTTTTGAGCAATGGCGGCGACGCGCGGACGGATGCGCTTGGCGATCTCGTGACTCTGCGCCTTGCGTTCGTCCTTGGGCAGCAGGTTGACCTGCACATCGGCCACGGTGCTGCCCCGGCGCATGAAGTAATGGCGGACGAGGCCGTTGAAATTAAACGGGGACGCGGTGCCGGCGTAGACTTCGTAGTCACGCACCTCGGGCTCCGTGCGAATCGCCGCCGCCATTTCCCGGGCCACGCGGGTCGTCTGCTCCAGCGTAGTGCCCTCCGGCAGGTTGAGGATGATTTGAAACTCCGACTTGTTGTCGAACGGGAGCATCTTGACCTTTACCGCTCCCACGCCGACGAGCCCCATGGCGCCCACGGTCGCGGCGGCCACCGCGGTGAGAAACGCCCAGCGCCAGCTGCGGTGGGCGAGCAGCGGACGCATGACGCGCTGATAGAGCCGCGTGAACGTGTTTTCGGCGACCGTCTCTTCGGCGGCCTCTTCCTCCTCGGTGAGGGGCGCGTCCACGAAATCCGTGGCGTGGCTGTCGCGTTGCGCGTGCCCGCGGAGCATCTTCAGCGCCGCCCACGGCGTGACGACAAACGCGACGACGAGCGAAAAGAGCATCGCCGCGCTGGAGCCGATCGGAATCGGCCGCATGTAGGGTCCCATCAAACCGCTGACGAATGCCATGGGCAGCACAGCGGCAACGACGGCGAGGGTGGCGAGGATCGTCGGGTTGCCCACTTCATCAACGGCCTCGACCGCGATCTGGAGCAGTCGCTTGCGCCGGCAACTCGGCAGGCCCATGTGGCGGACGATATTTTCGACGACGACGATCGCGTCGTCCACGAGGATGCCGATCGAGAAAATCAGCGCGAAGAGCGTGATGCGGTTGAGCGTGTAGCCGTAGAGGTAGAAAACGAGCAGCGTCAGCCCGAGCGTCACCGGAATCGCCAGCAGCACGACGATCGACTCGCGCCACCCGAGAAAGAGCAGGATAAGCACGGCGACGCCAAAGACGGCGATCCCCATGTGGAGAAGTAGTTCGTTGGATTTTTCCGAGGCGGTCGCGCCGTAGTTGCGCGTGATGGCGACGCCGATATCGGCCGGGATAAGCGTGCCTTTCTGCGCCTCGACCTTGGCGAGAACGGCGGCCACGACCTCGACGGCGTTGGCCCCGGGGCGCTTGGCGATCGCGAGGGTTACGGCTGCTTCTTCGGCGGCGCCTGCGGCCTGGGCCCCTTGGCCAAAGAGAACGTAAGTGGAAGGTTCGGACGGGCCGTCGATGATTGTGGCCACATCGCGTAAATAGATGGGCCGGCCATCGGCGGCGCCAACCACCACCGCCCCGACGTCGCGGGCGTCGCGGAAGAAAGTGCCCGTTTGCAGCAGCGTCTCCCGGTTGCCGAACGACTGGGCCCCGGTATAAGCTTGGGCGTTGGCCTGCTGGAGCATGGGCACGAGCGCAGCGGCGCTCAGGTTGCGCGACGCGAGGCGCGAGGGATCGAGCTGCACGCGGATCGCGCGATGCTCGCCGCCAATGACGGTCGTCTCGGCGACGAGCGGGATTTGTTTTACCGCATCGTCGATCTGCGTGGCGAGACGGTGGAGGGTGGCATGATCGTAGCGGGCGCTGTGAAAGGTGAGGGCCAGGATGGGCACATCGTCGATCGTGCGCGGCTTGACGAGCGGGGGCATGGCTCCGAGCGGAATCCGGTCGAAGTTGGCCTGAAGTTTTTGGTTGAGCCGGACGAGGGCGTTTTCGAGGTCGGTGCCGACCTTGAACCGCACGATGGTCATGTTGCCGCCGGGACTGGCCGTGGAGTACAGATATTCCACGCCGGGAATTTCCCAGAGGAGTTTTTCCATCGGGCGCGTGATGCGATTTTCGACCTCCGCGGCCGTGGCTCCGGGCATCCCCACCATCACGTCGACCATCGGCACCTTGATCTGCGGCTCCTCTTCGCGGGGCAGCATGAGCACGGCGAAGAAGCCAAGCAGCAGCGACGCCGCCACGACGATCGGCGTCAGCTTCGAATCGATGAAGAGCGCGGCCATCCGGCCCGCGAAACCGTATTTGGCGGGGTCCGGAAAAGCGGAGGAAGGGGTGGCGCTCATGGGAGAATCGTCAGCGGCTGGCCTTCCCGCAATCCGACCGGCGGTGTAACGACGATACGCTCGCCGTCATCGAGCCCCGCCAGAATTTCCACGCAGTCACCCCGGGCTGCTCCGATTTTGACGAGCCGCAGCACGGCGCGCGGGCCGTCGCCGACGACGAACACCCGCTCCATCTGGCCAAGCGTGGCCAGGGCTGCGGCGGGCGCGAGCAACGCCTTCACCGGCGCGCCCGAGACTTGGACGCGGGCAAATTGACCCGAGCGCACAGCGGTTCCCGCGGGTACGGAAATTTTTGCCAGCACCGAGCGCGCGCCGGCATCCGCGGCGGAGGAAAGTTCGGCGAGGGTGCCGGTGAAGCTGAGGGCGGCGGCGGGCACCTCGATGGCGAGGGGTGTGCCCGAGGCGAGTTTCGCGGCGAGAGAGTCGGGCACGGCGGCCTCGACTTGGAAGTCGGCGAGACCCTCGAGTTCGAGCAGGGGCATCCCGGGTGCGGCGAGATCGCCGGCATTGGCGAGTTTGCGGGCGACGACGCCGTCAAAAGGCGCCCGCACGGCGGCGTAACCGAGCATGATCTCGGCCTCGCGTACCATCGCCTGGGTCAGGGTGAACCGGTCCTCCAGGCCGCGCACCATGTCGGCGGTGCTGGCGCTTTTGGTGAGCAGGTCGCGTTCCCGGTCGAGATCGCGGCGCGCCACGTTGAGTTGCGCCTGGGCCTGGGCGACGCGAGCGGTGATCTCGCCGGCGGAAATTTTCACCAAGAGATCGCCGACGTGTACCCGCTGGCCAAGGGTGACGGGCAGTTCGTCAATCGTGCCCATGACCTTCGCGGCGATTTGGGCGCGTTGGACCGGGCGAACGGTGCCCGTGATTTCGGTCAGCGTGGCCACGTTCTCCGTGTGTGCCACGGCGATCCGGACGCTGGCCGGCGGGAGATTGACCGCGGTGGCCCCTTCGGGCGCCGCGGGTTTGGCGCAGCCCGCCAGCGAGGCGAGAGCGACGGCCAAAGTCGGGAGATAAAAATGTTTCATGGGCAAAAAGGTTGGATTTACGGCAAGGGCGTGAGCCCGAGGGCGCGGCGGAGTTCGACGACGGCGAGGCGCTCGTCGGCGGAGGCGATCATCCGGCGCAGCCGGGCCTCCAGCAGCCGGCTTTCCACGCCGATGAGATCGGCGGTGAGGAGGGCTTCTTTTTCGAAGCGGGCGCGGCTCAGGCTGGCACTTTCCTCGGCCTGCTCGACCGCCCGGGCGCTGACGGCGAGCCGCTCGGCGGCGTCGGCCTGGGCGAGGCGCGCCTGCTCGACCTCGAGGCCGATGCCGAGCGTGGCTTTGCGCAGCATTTCCTTCACCTGCGTCAGTTCCGCGCTGCTCTGGCGAATCTTGCTGTTGGTCTGGCCGCCGTCGAAGACGTTCATGTCGACCGCGACCCCCGCGAGCCAGCTGTCGGCGCCGCGGGCGAGTTTCCAGCCATGGTCATATTGGTAGCTCGCAAACGCGTTCACGGTCGGGCGCTGGGCGCCGCGGGATGCTTCCACCATCGCCTCGGCGGCGCGGACCCGGGCCTGCAGGCCGCGCAGCTCGGGTCGCGGCGAGAAGTCGGCGGTTTCAGGCACGACGAGACGGGTCAGCACGGGATCATCGGCGGCAAGTTCAATGGCGGCCTCCGTGGGATCGAGCCCGAGGACGAACTGGAAGGCGCGCGCCGCGAGGGCCGCGCCCCGGCGCGCCGACGACAGCGATTCGCGCGTCTGGGCGAGTTGCACCTCGAGGCTGAGGAGATCGGCCTTGAGCAACTGGCCGGCCTCGAACCTGGCGCGGGCCACCTGGACGGCCGCTTCATACGCCCGCACGCCGCCTTCGACCGCGCCGACGGCTTCGCGCGCCTTCCGGAGGTTCAGCGTCGCCTTGACGACTTCGGCGGAGAGTTGCTGCTGCGCCGTCCGTAGATCGAGTTCGGCGGCCTCGGCTCCGGCGCGGGCCGCCTTGCGACCAGCGGTGGGGCGGCCTCCGCTGTAGAGATTGTAGGCCACGGTACCCGTGGCGTTCAGGTTGTCGATCTGGCCGGGATGGTTGAAATCGAGGCCGAAATTAAATGCCCGCTGGTTGAGAATGGAGCCGAAGGCCATCATTGGGCTGTTCGTGTCGGTATAGCGGCCCGTGACGGAAACTTGCGGGCGCCAGGCCGCGCCGGATTGATCGACCAGAGCGGCGGCACCCTCGGCGCGGGCGCGGGCGACGCGGGCGTCCGGGCTATGCTCGAGTGCCGTGGCGACCGCCCGATCGAGCGTCCACCGGTCGGCCCGCAGGACGGGTACGAGCGCAATGGCGAGGGTCGAACAGAGTAGGAGGGGGCGCATGGGCGGGGCTCAGGACTTGCCGCCGCCCCAGTGGATGATCCCCTGGTCGTCGAGCCAGCCGAGTTTGCTCAGCACAATCGCGGGCGGGCAAAACCCTGTGAAGGCCGACTGGATGAGGTTCAAGCCGACAAAACAGGTGAGCAGGAGCCACCACGGGCTGACGAAGTGAATCAGGACCGCACTGAGCAGAACCATCGAGCCGGCGAGGACGCGGATGAAGCTGTCGATTTTCATAGTATTCAAATATGAGTATATGTGTATATGCTTGAAAAAGGTCAAGCCGTGGTTCTGCTTTCCCGCATGCCGAAGAAGAGTATCCTGACGGGCGACGCCCTCGAGTTGGTGGCGCGGCGGTTTGCCGTGCTCGCGGAGCCCATGCGCCTGCGCCTGATTCAGGCTTTGTTCACTGGCGAGAAGAGCGTGAACGCCCTCGTGGCCGAGGTGGGCAGCACGCAGGCCAATGTTTCCCGGCACCTCCAGACCCTGACGCACGCCCACCTCCTGTCGCGGCGCAAGGCGGGCGCACAGGTGTTCTATACGGTCGCCGATCCTTCCCTCTATCCGCTGTGCGAACTCGTCTGCGGCAGTCTCGCCCGGACTTTGAACCGACAAGCGGGCTCGTTCAGCCGCGGCTAGTCCTTGGCCCCCCGGCGCGCCGTGTCCCGGAGCCGCCCTAAGTTTCCGGCTCATGGCCCTCCCATCCGCCCCCTGGGCGTGTTTGTCATCTAATAGATGACAAACGGGCGCGGGAACTTTGGTTGACTGCGGTGGTGGGATCCGCGGGCGCCGCACCAAAAATGCGGGACGGAAGCCAAGTCCGATTCGGGTGGGAAGCGTCGACCGCGGACAGGGCCCGGGGCAGGGGTCGTTGCGCGCGAGCGCCGGTTCAGATTTCGTAGCCCAAGCCCATCGGCTCCCACGTGGTGGCCACGACGCCAGTTTGGCCAAATTCATCGAACCATTCGTGCACGCGGCGGCCAATGGCCCCCGTTTCGCGGTGGTGGGTGAATTCATTCGTCGCCGGGTTATACGTGTAGTCGGTCGCCCACGCCGGGTGGTTGGCCGCCACGGCGGCGATCGCTTCCACGATGCGCTCGGCCTCCTCGTTGGTCGTCGTCGGATGAAACGAGAGCCGAACCCAGCCGGGCTTTTCCGATTTGTCGCCATCGCGGATGCGGTCGGTGATCGCCTGGGATTGCCCGGGCGAAACGTGCAGCAGGTAGTGGCCGTACGTGCCGGCGCAGGAGCAACCCCCGCGCACCTGGATGCCGTAGCGATCGTTGAGCAGGCGGACGGCCAGGTTGTAATGCAGGTCGTCGATGTAGAACGAAAGGATGCCGAGGCGATCGCGGTGCTGGCCGGCGAGAAGATGCAGGCCGGGAATCGCCACGAGCCGATCCCACACCAAGTCCACCAACTCGTGCTCGCGCCGGAGAATATTCTCCGGGCCCATGGCCTCTTTTAGCCGCACGCAGAGCGCGGTGCGGATGGCCTGGGTGAAACCGGGCGTGCCGCCGTCCTCGCGCGCCTCAATGTCGTCGAAATACTTGTGCTCGCCCCAGGGGTTCGTCCAGTCGACCGTGCCGCCGCCCGGGTTGTCGGGAATGCGATTGGTGTAGAGTTTCTTGTTGAAGATCAGCACGCCGCACGTGCCGGGGCCGCCGAGGAACTTGTGCGGCGAGAAATAGATCGCGTCGAGAAACTCGTCCGGGCGTGCGGCGGGGTGCAGGTCGATCGTGAGGTAAGGGGCGCTGGCCGCGAAATCCACGAAGCACACGCCACCGGCCCGGTGCATCAGGCCGGCGATGGCGTGATAGGGCGTGATGATGCCGGTGACGTTCGAGCAACTGGTAACGGCGGCGATTTTCACCTTTCGGTCGCGGTAGGTGGCGAGCAACTCGGCGAGGTGTGAGAGATCGACGAGGCCCTCGGCGTCAGCTTGGATCACGCGCACTTCGGCAACCGATTCGATCCAGGACGTCTGGTTGGAGTGATGCTCCATGTGCGTGACAAAAACGATCGGCCGCTCCGCCGCGGGCCGCGTGACCACGTCGCGGTATTTTTCGTGCACGCGCAGGCCGAGGATGCGTTGAAACTTGTTCACGACTCCCGTCATGCCGGAGCCGTAGCAAATGATGGCGTCCTCGGCCGAGGCGTGGACGTGGGATTTGATGATCTGCAGGGCCTCGTGATACGCCCGCGTCATGGTCGTGCCCGTGACGGAGGTCTCGGTGTGCGTATTGCCGACGAATGGCGCGATTTCCTCGGCCATCATTTTTTCGATCGGCCCGAACATCCGGCCGCTGGCGGTCCAGTCGGCGTAGACGATACGCTGCCGGCCGAAGGGCGACTCGAAGTCCTGATCGATCCCGATGATATTGACGCGAAACGGAGCGAAATGGGACTCGAGACTCACGATCGCGCAACCCTGCGCCCGATCACTCCGGGTCGCAAGCCGGACCTCACCGCGCCAAATCGTAGAGGGCGTAGCCGGCCAGGAGATTCGGGAACGCACGGCAGGGGGTGTGCCAGTTGCCGGCCAGATGGGCGCGGCGGGCGATCCGGATTTCCTTCGCGGCGCAAAAATACTCAAAATCCGCCACCGAGACGGGATTGGCCGGCCGGCTTTCGAACCACTCGGTGGTGTAGACCTCGTTGCGAATCTTCCGCCCCTGGAGCAGGGAGTTCAGCCGGTTTTTCCAAAAGCCGTGATTGACGAATCCCACCGTCAGCGCGCGACCGACCCGCAGCGCCTCGAGAATCACCGCCGTGGGATCGGCCAGCTCCTGCACGGTGCGCGAGCAAATGACGCGGTCGAAATGCTTGTCCGGAAACGCCCGCATGAATGACGTCATGTCACCCTGATAGGCCGTCAACCCGCGACGGACGCAGGCCGTGATCTTGTTGAACTCGAGATCGACGCCGATGGCCGAGACCTGCTTGGTCTGGACGAGATAGTCGAGCAGCACGCCGGCGCCGCAGCCGAGATCGAGCACCCGGGTGCCGGGTTCGACCCAGTCCCCGATGATCTGCATGTCGACCGTGCGTTTTTCGATCCGCTTGCTCATGGGACAAAAGGAATTGGAGCGGCGGCCGGCTGAACTTGGATGCCCGGATTCATTTTAGCCACAGATGACACCCATGGGCACAAATGCCGGAGCAGTTTATTTGTGTTCATTGGTGTCATTTGTGGCGGCGAAGCAACGGCTTGGTCTAATCGGTCGATTTCAGATCGAGTAGTCGAATTCGTACGGCTCTTCGCGTTCGAGGAAGCCGCGCACGAGGGCGTAGAGTTCCTCGGATTCGAGGAGAAACGAGTCGTGGCCGAGGTCGGTGGAGAGCTCGGCATAGCTCGCGCGTTTACCGGCGCGCATCAGGGCGAGTGCCAGGGCGCGGTTTTGTTCGGGCGGAAACAGCCAGTCGCTCGTGAACCCGACGATGAGCGCGTCGCCTTCGACGTGCGCAAACGCCTTCTCCAGCGACCCGTAGGCGTGGGCGAGGTCGAATTGATCGAGCGCCCGGGTGATGTACAAATACGAATTCGCGTCGAAACGATTGATGAAGCTCTGCCCCTGGTGCCGCAGGTAGCCCTCCACTTCGAACTGCACATCGAACGTGTAGGCATCGTTGTTGGCCCCGTCCTTTTTGCGCCGGCCGAATTTCCGGTCCATGCTCGCATCCGACACGTACGTGATGTGCGCCATCATCCGGGCAATCGCGAGTCCGACGCGCGGGCCGCCGTCCTTGGGGTAGTCGCCATGGTTCCACGCCGGATCCTGCATGATGGCCTGGCGGCCGACTTCGTTGAACGCGATCGCCTGCGCGCTCTCGCGGCCGGTCGTCGCCATCGCGAGCACGCGCCGGGTGCTGCCGGGAAACTCGATCGCCGACAGCAGCGCAATCATCCCGCCCATCGAGCCGCCGATGATCGCGTGGACCTTGGCGACGCCCAGGTGATCGAGCAGCAGCTTTTGCGCGCGCACCATGTCGCGGATCGTGACGAAGGGGAATTGGGTGCCGTAAGGCCGGCCCGTGGCCGGGTTGAGGGACGAGGGGCCGGTCGACCCCTGGCAGCCGCCCAGCACGTTCGCGCAGATTACATAGAAACGTCCCGTGTCGACGGCCTTGCCGGGCCCAATGAGATTGTTCCACCAGCCGGGCTTGCGATCGTCCGGCGAATGCCAGCCGGCGCAATGGTGGTCGCCACTCAACGCGTGGCAGATCACGACAACGTTGTCGCGGGTGGCGTTGAGTTGGCCGTACGTTTCGTAGCGCAGCGTGAAACCGGGAAGGATCTGGCCGCTCTTGAAGGTGAACGGCTGCGCGTAGACGAAGTCGCACGGCGCCACGAGGCCGACCTCGCCGGGCGCGAGGTGGCGCGGCGCGGACTCCTTGGTCGGCGGCAGTTCGACGTCGTCAGTCATCGGATGTGGCACCAAAGCACTCGCCCCGCCGGGTGGCAAGGGAGCGAACAGGGTTATGACGCGAGGCTTTTGGCGTCGCTCAAAGCCGGGGGACTTCCCTGTGGGGCGAAATGGCGGTGCTTCGAGTTCGTCGTTCCGCCTTTAGGCGGAAGGGGGTGGTCATCCTAGATTCCGCCGGAAGGCGGAACGACCAACCAATCAACAATCCCCGCTCACACCTGCGCGGCCACGGCGTCGTCCATCTCTTCGTTCGAAAAGACCGTCTGCACATCGTCGATTTCCTCGAGCGCGTCGTGGAGTTCGACGATTTGTTTCGCGACGGCCGCGTCGGCGACCGGAACCGTGGTTGTCGGGATGTAGGCGATCTCGGCGCTCTCGGGCTTGATGTCTTTTTGCTCGAGAGCGTGAGTCACCCGATCGTACGCCTGAACGCTGCAACGCACTTCGAAACCCTGCGCGCTGGCGATGACATCGTCGGCCCCGGCTTCGAGCGCGATTTCGAGCAAGGTGTCTTCGGCGATTCGTTCCTTCGTCACCAGAAACTGTCCAGCGTGCACGAACTGAAACGCCACGGCGCCGGTGCTCGCGAGGTTGCCCCCGTGGCGGGCGAAGGCCGAGCGCACGTCCTTGGCCGCGCGCTGCTTGTTGTCGGTTGTGACCTTGACGATGAAGGCCACGCCGCCGGGCCCGTAGCCCTCGTAGGTGATTTCCTCATAGACCACGCCGGGCAATTCGCCGGTGCCCTTCTTGATGGCGCGGTCGACGTTATCGGCGGGCATATTGGCCTCGCGCGCCTTCAGCACGAACGTGCGGAGCCGGGCGTTGCCCTGAGGATCGCCGCCGCCCGCCTTGGCGGCGAGGGTAATTTCCCGCGACAGTCGCGAGAAAATTTTCCCCCGGCGCGAATCCGTGACGGCTTTCAGCCGTTTGACTTTGGACCACTTGTTATGCCCCGCCATGTTCCTGCGGAAGAGTAACGTGTAAGGTTTAAAAGCGTAAGGTGCCGAAGCGGAAGCGGAATCTTTCGGCTACACGGTCATCGCTTCCACCTTAAACCTTGCACGGCTTGGGGCTACTTCTTCCCCGGCGTGACGTTCTTGACCGTCTTGCCACCGGGACCGGTTTCCACCGCCGGCGCGTTGTCCACCGGATCCTTCGTGCGGTTGATCACCATTTGCTGGCCGATGGTGAAGAGACCGTTGATCGTCGAATACAGCGAGAGGGCGCAGGAGAAACTGTAGCAAAACAAGGTGAAGATGAAGGGCATGAATTTCATCATCTTCATTTGCATATTGTCGGCCGAGGGCGTCGGGGTGAGGCGCATCTGGAAGAACATCGTGGCGCCCATCAGGAGCGGCATGATGTTGATCGGAATGCCGAAGACCACGCCGATGGTGTCGGGGGCCGCGAGATCCTTGGCCCAGAGAAACGGGGCGAACCGCAGCTCGGCCGTACACTGGAGCATGGCGAAGAAACCGATGAACAAAGGGAATGTGATCAGCACGGGGATGCAGCCGCCGACGGGATTCACCTTGTGTTTCTTGAAGACCTCCATCGTCGCCTGCTGCTGCTTCTGGGGGTTGTCCTTGTACTTCTCCCGGATGGCCTGCATCTCGGGCTGCAGCTTGGCCATGCGCTTGGCGGAGCGGGACGCGGCGAGGGTGAAGGGCAGGCTGACGATTTTCAGGATCAGCGTCATGACGATGACCGCGACACCCCAGTTGCCGACCCAGTTGTGCGTCGCATTGAGGAGCACGTTCAGCGCCGGGGCGACATAGCCGCTGAGGAAGATCCGGTTGAAGAAGTACTGGGTGTAAGGCAGCACCTTGTCCTCCTTGTGTTCGAACTTCGCGAGCCGGCGGTATTCCTGCGGGCCGACGTAGAGCGAGCCGGTGAGTTTGGTGGTGGCGTGGCCGGCAAGCGCGGGCAGTTCGAAGCGGGCGGCGCCGGTCATGCCGACATTCGGGCGCTGGGAGATCGGAAACGGCGCGAGTTCGATGCGGCGGGCGATGATGCTGATGCCGGGTTTTTCGGGGGTGTAGATGCTGGCGAAGAACTGATTCTTGACGCCCGCCCACATGACCTGGCCGGGATTCTCGAGGACGGATTTTACGGGGCTGCCGGCGCCGACGAACGAGCCGATGCCCCCGCCTTCGAGGGCGGAGCGCTCGATGAATTTCGTGCTATCCCCGTCGAAAGAGGCGACACTGAGATACTGACCGGTGTCGGTTTCGCTGACGAGCGTGGCGGTGCCGAGGCTGAGGCCGGCGCGCGGGAGCGGGGTGGTGGTGGGGGCGAGATTGCGGAAGATCGTCTCGTGGTGGAGTCGGTACGGATCGCTGCCGGGCTCGCTGGCCGCCATCAGGCGGTAGGTGCGGGTGACTTCCAGCTTGCCGTCGAGCACCGTGCGATACACGGCCTCGGAGGCCGAGGCGCGAACGAGTTCGTAGTGGGCATCTCGGCCCAAGCCGGGAAAATCCGTCAGCGCGAGGAGCGGATCCTCGTGGATATGGTTGAACAGGTAGAAGCCCGGCTGACCGAGGACGGCCGGATGTTTCTTGAACGCCACCTCACGCACCGCGCCGCCGAAATCGGTCAGCCGCGCCTCGATGAATTCGTTCGAGAGAGTGGTGATAACCGCGTTGGCGGCATCGTGACTAATGGCGGCGAAGGCCGTTTGATTGGCTTGGGCGGGAGCGTTGGCGGCCGTCGACGGGCCAGCCGTCGAGGTGCCGGCCGGGGTCGGACTTGCCGTCGGGGTCGCGGTGGGCGCGGTGGCCGTGGCGGCGAGGGCCGGGCTCGGGGGCAGGGGCTTCGGCGCGAAGTAAAGAACGGCGAACGCTGCGAGGAGCAGCGCGACGCCGATGGCCGTGTTTTTTTTGTCCATGAAAGATTAGGCGGTTCGCCGGCACCAAGGCTTGAGGGCGGCGGTGGGCTGACGGGTCGGCGCCGGCGGAACCAGATCGAGCCCGCCCGGATGCCGCGGGGTGCATTTCACCAGCCGGCGCAGGGCGAGCCAGGTGCCGGCCATCGCGCCGTGTGTCCGAATGGCCTCCGCCGCGTAGTGGGAACACGTGGGGAAAAATCGGCAGCCGCATGCGCCCGCAGTGATCACGGGCAAGGCGCGCGAAAGCGCACGCTGGTAAACCCGGATGAAGCCGAGGAGCAGCGAGGCAGGCAGGGGGACGAGGGCCCGCAACCAACGACCAACGCGGAGTCGCGCGGAACCGGGCTGCTGGGTCCGAGGCGCCAGCAGGGAGCGCGAATCAAGGCGTGAAGCGGGCGCGCTCATTTATTTTCAACTTTCGCCACCGGTGAAATCTGCCGGCAGGCTTCGGCGAATTTTTGCTCCAGCTGGCCCACGGGCCAGTCGACCGCTGCGGCGCGGGCGATCAAGAGCAGATCGCAGCCGGCGGGGACAAGGGACTGGTGGTGGCGAAACATTTCACGGAGTCGACGTTTGGCGCGGTTGCGCCGGGTGGCGTCGCCCACCGCCGCCGTCGAGGCGATGACGCAGGCACGGACCGGGGGGATTTTTTCCGTTTTAATCTGGAGGCCGGCACTCAAGACCAGTGGCGGCGAAAGGTCGCGTTGCCTCCACCACACGGTGAACGCACGGCATTCCAAGCGCCGACCCTGTTCGCGCACCGCGCGAATATCGCCCTGGCGGCGCAGATGCTGCTCGGGGCGGAAACGCATGGGCCGGAAACGCCAGGCCGGTGGACGCACTCGCGGGCGGGCGCGGCGGCCGATGGCAATCAGACGACGGTCAGGCGCTTGCGGCCCTTGAGGCGGCGGGCTCTGATCACTTTGCGGCCGCCACGGGTGGCCATCCGGGCACGGTAACCGATCTTGCGGGCGCGCTTCTTGCGGTGCGGGCGGAATGTGGGTTGCATGATGTTTTAAGAAAAAGAGGGTCAGAAGTGCCCCAGCGCCCGGGGGGTGTCAAGGGTGGGGTTTAAGGGGTGGAAAAGCCATCAGAAGGACGCGGTCCCCTCGGCTCGGTCGTGGCTTCCTGCTTCGAGGCTCGCCAAGGTGGGCCAGGCGCCGAGGCCCAGACGTGTTTCCGCGACCTTTTGCATGGTTTCCGAGGCCGAAATCCGCCAGCGTCGCTCGGCATGCGTATTGCCGTTATTTCCGACACGCACGACCGCTATCCGGCCTCTTTGCCCGGCCGGTTGGCCGACGCCGATGAGATCTGGCACTTGGGCGACGTCTGTGCGCCGGAGACATTGGTCGAGTTTGAACAACTCGGGCCGCCGTTGCGTGTGGTCGTGGGCAATTGCGATGACCATCCCGCCTGGCCCGAAATACTCACGCTCGAACGCGAAGGCCTGGTTTTCCATCTCGTTCATATACCTCCCCGCCGCGTGCCTCCCGGGGTCCACGCCGTCCTGCACGGCCACACTCATGTGCCGCGGGATGAGATGGATCCCTCGGGCGTGCGTTGGTTGAACCCCGGCTGCATCACGCGGCCGAACCAGGGCGCGGCGGCGAGCTGGGCCTGGCTGACGGTCAAGCGCGGACGGCCGCTGCAGTGGGAATTCGTGCGCGTGTGACGCGGGCGCGCCCAACCAACGGCTGAGCAAAAATTCAGAAGCCAGGAAACCAGGATTTGGTTCATGGCTTCCTTCTGAATTATCCTTCTTCACGTCCATCCGCGCTATCCGCGGGACCCGGAATTTTTTGACCGTGGAAAAAAATCCGCCGGGTTTGTCTTATGCTCGGAGTGTCGTTAGCGCTCGCTCGATGTTTCGCTTCGTTCAGAATGACTCCGAATTTTGATTATGGGTAAACCGTCCCGATGGATCCCAAGCGCTGGCCAAATATCCTGAGCGCCACCCGCATCGCGCTGATGCCGGCGGTGCTCCTGATGGCGATGGCGGGGTCACGACCGTGGTTTGTGGCCATGCTGGCCATTTCGCTCCTGACGGATGCGGTCGACGGCTTTTTGGCGCGCCGGTTCAACGCGTTCACCGAGTTCGGGCGCAAACTCGACAGCGCCGCCGACTACCTGACGATGATCACGGGCATCGCAGGTATTGCGCTCCTCTGGCCGGACATCGTGCACCGCGAGTTGCCGTGGATCTTCACTGGGCTCGTCGCCTTTTTCAGTGTCGTCGTCTACGGCTTTGTCCGTCTCGGCCGGGCGCCTTGTTATCATACGTGGGTGGCGAAGCTTGGAGCCATCGGCTGCGTGGCGTCGATGGGGCCGCTCCTCGCGGGGCATTCCGCGACGCCGTTTCACGTGGTGATGGTTTTGCAAATTCTCGGGGGCATTGAGGAGCTCGCCATCGCGCTGCTCTTACCGTCTCACGTCGGCGAAATGCCCAGCTTGTGGCATGCGGGGCGACAGCGGCGGGAGGATCTGGCGCGGTTGGAGCCGGTCCGAGGTCGCCGCGATCCCGCGCCAAAATAGGGCGGATTTTCCGGCGACGCCCGCGCGCGACAATTGTTCTGGCCTCGGCTGGAGGGTTGGGGCACAGGGATGCGACGCGACGGGTTCGCCGTCGTTCCCCCTCCCTCTTCTTAGCCATGGCAATCACGCGACGAGAATTACTGCGGTCCGCCGGCTTGGTCGCCGGCACCACGATGCTGGGTGCCGAAGCCTCCAAAGTGGCTCAGTCTGGCCCCCTGGGGCCCAAGGCGATGTCCGGCGATCCCGTTGATATTCCGGACTACGAGCGGCTGGCACCGGCGCACATGTCGGAGATGGCCTGGGAGTTCATGAGCGGCGGGGCGGCGGATGAACTCTCCCTGCGCTGGAACCATGAGGCGTATGCCCGCCTTCGCCTCCGGCCACGCGTGCTGGTGGACGTTTCGAAGATCGACACGCGGGTGACGCTTTTTGGTCGCGAACACGCGTTTCCGATTCTGCTCGCGCCGACGGCCTATCACAAACTCGTCCATCCCGAGGGCGAATTGGCGACCGCGCGGGGTGCCGGTGCCGCCGGCACCACCATGGTTGTCAGCACCACGGCGACCACGAGCATTGAAGACATCGCGGCGGTCGCGACTCAGCCGCTGTGGTTTCAACTCTACGTCCAGCCGGACCGCGGTTTTACCCGCGAATTGGTCCAGCGGGCCGAGAAAGCCGGGTGCCAGGCGCTCGTGGTAACGGTGGACGCGCCCGTCCTCGGTCCGCGCTATCGGGAGATGCGCAGCAAGTTCACGCTTCCGGAGGGGATGGAACGGGCGAATTTGCGCGGGCTCAAATCCGCCAAGGGCGCGCAGCGGGCATCGGAGGCGACGATTTTTAGCGCGGTGCAGGACCCCACGGTCGTCTGGAAAGATATCGAATGGCTGCGCTCGCTGACGAAAGTCCCCGTGCTCACCAAGGGTGTGCTCAACCCGGATGACGCCGCGCTGGCTGTGTCCGCGGGGGCGGCTGGCATCATCGTTTCCAACCACGGCGGGCGAAATCTCGACACCGTTCCCGCCACCATCGAGGCGCTGCCGGGCGTGGTGGAGAAAGTTGCCGGCCGGGTGCCGGTCCTGGTGGATGGCGGCATCCGGCGCGGCACGGATGTGCTGAAGGCCCTCGCCCTGGGTGCGACAGCCACGCTGATCGGGCGGCCCTATTTGTACGGACTCGCGGTCGGTGGGGCCAGCGGCGTCACCCATGTCATCAATATCCTCCGTCGGGAGCTGCAAATGGCGATGGCCTCGTCCGGGCGTCCGACGCTCGCGTCCATCGATTCGTCGTTGATCTGGCGCTAGCTGGCGTCGATTTAGGCGGCGCTGGGCGTAGGCTCCAGGCCCAAAAGCGACTACCGGAATTCCGGTAGTCACGGGGCTTTCCTTGGGCGAAGCATTCGGGATTAGTTGGCGGCGCCGGCGGATTCCTTCGTGGGCCTCAACCTTGGCCGATCCATCCACGTAACGAACTGGTCGCCAAATCGGACCTGCCTCGCCGTGCCCGAGGAATCAACCTCATGACTTATTTTCAGTTGGCCGCCCAGGCCTTCTGGCCTGCTTGCCCTTGATGTTTCAGGTTTCATCACACCCGGCCGGCGCCGGCTCCTTTTAACTGCCATGGAACACTCCATCCATGCGGCGCGGGTGAGGGGCCCTGCATGTCGAGGATAATGCTGCGGATTCTGAACTCCTGGGCGCATTGTTGGACGAGCCGTGGCTCGGCTGCCAAATCCGGCGCGTCCAGACTCGGGCCGAACGGTTGGCCGCGTTGAAAGGTGGACGCTTCGACCTCGTCATTTCGGATTTTTTCCTGCCGCAGCTCGGCGGTCTCTCCGCGCTCGCGCTGGCGCGTGAGCACGCGGCCAGCCTGCCTTTCATCTTTTTTCCGGGGCCCTGGGTGAAGAACGGGAGATCGCCGCCCTCAAGCAGGGCGCCAGCGATTATGTGATTAAGGATCGGTCCGCCCGGATGGTGCCGGCGATCCGGATCACTTTGGCGCGCGTCGAGGAGCAGGAAAGCCGACGCGAGGCCGAGGAGCAGTTGCGGGAACACGCGTCCCTGCTCGACAAGGCGCGTGATCCCATTATCGCCACGGACCCTGGAATTCGCATTGTCTATTGGAACGCCAGTGCCGAGCGGCTCTATGGGTGGACGGCGGGCGAGGCCTTTGGTCGCAGGCTCGTTGACCTGAATCTCGGGTGCGATCGTCGGCTCTTCGACCAAGCGCATGCCCAGTTGCCCGCCACCGGCGAGTGGCTGGGGGAGTTTTCGGCTGCAAACCCAGGACGGGGACGTCCTCGAGGTCGAAAGCACTTGGAGCCTGGTGCTCGGACCGGAAGGTCGTCCGCGAACCATTCTCATGGGAGCCGACCTGCTCCGGCTCAGCGGGTGCGATGCCGATGGCCTGAGGATAATCGATAATATCGAAGCCGGCGCGCGCCGCGGCTCGGCTTTGGTCCGCCAGTTGGTCGCCTGCGCTCGCGGAGGTGAGGGCGAGCACACCGATCTGAAACTGGCAGAGGTGGTCGAAGAAGTCCGCAAGATACTCGCGCAGGATTTGGGGGCTGGGATCAAGCTGGAGATCTCCTGTGCGGCGCCGGCCCGTGCGATTCGCGCCGACGCCACCAGATCAAGCAGGTGCTGCTCAACCTTTGCCTCAAAAGCCGCGATGGGATGCCCCAAGGCGGGCGGATCGGCATCAAGGTGGATAATGTGATGGTAGACGAGCCGATGTCCCGCTTGCACCCGGGAGCCCGACCGGGTCCTTACGTCCGCCTGGCGGTGAGCGACAACGGGTCCGGCATCCGGCCCGCCTTGCTGAAGAAAATCTTCGATCCGTTTTTCACCACGAAGAATCCGGGTCGGGGCACGGGCCTGGGGCGATCCACCGCCGCTGGCCTCGTCAAAAGCCACGGCGGATTCCTCAAAGTCGAAAGTGCGGTCGGCAAGGGCACCGAGTTTGATCTCTATTGTCCCGCGCTGCTGCAGGCCTTGGGGTCGACCACGCGAACGGCCAGCCCGTTTGCCGGTCGGGGCAACGGCGAAAGCATTCTGGTGGTCGAAGGCGATGCCTCGGTGCGGGACACCTTCCGTCTCTTGTTCGAAAAGGCCGGATATCACGTGCGGACGGTCGCCGGCGGACGTGAGGGTCTGGCTGAGTTTCGGCGACGAGGCGGAGCGTTCGATTTCGTGATTGCCGAGTTGAAATTGTCGGACGTTTCGACGGGCGAACAGATCGCGGCGATGAGATCGATTCAGCCGCATCTCCCCATCCCGGCGATCAGCGGAGAGATGGCCCCGCCGGGGCTCGGCGCGATCCGCGCTTTGACCCCGCGGTGGAAGTCCTCGCCAAACCGATCCTCGCCGAGACCGTTCTGGCCACCCTGAACCGTTTGCTCGCGACGAAAAAAATATAGAGCGTACGCCCCGAATTCCGGCACGGGGGCCGGTGGGGAAGCGAATCAGGATGAAGGTCGCGGTTTGCGCAAGGGCGCCGGTGTCCGCGGGTAACCTGTATCGGCTCGCCATGAAATGTCATTGCCCCGGTGGGCACCATCCGTGATCTTGGCAACGGCGTTGGCCTCTCCTTCCAAGATTCGGGGGCTATGCAGCGCCCGTCGCAGCGTTTATTTTTCTCCCGACCAAGTATGCCCAGCCTTCGCACGGTCCTCATCGAAGACGAGACCATGTTTCGCCAGCTGATCGTCTCGACGCTGGGCCGGGTGCCTGCTCTCGAGATTGTCGGCGCCTTTGGCCTTGGACGGCCGGGGCTCCAATGCTGCCTCCAGAAGAAACCGGATTTGCTCGTCGTCGATCTCGTGCTGCCTGACATCGACGGCTTGGAAATTGCCCGGCAGGTGCGCCGGGAGCTGCCGCAGATTAAAATTCTGGTGCTCACCGCTCATCCGAGCGAACGACTGCCGGCGGATCTACTTGAACTCGGCGTCAGCGGTTACGTCGACAAGACCGAGCCCATTGACTATGTTTTGAGCGCGGTCGACACCGTGCGGCGCGGCGGGATGTTTTTTGCGAGCCACGTGCAGGCCAAGAGCGGTCGTCCACTGCGGTCATTGCCCCCCCCGGTGGTGCTCAAGGTGCCTCTGACCAAGCGGGAGACTGAAATCGCGCGGATGGCTTCAGGCGGACTCATGTCCAAGGAAATTGCCCTCAAGTTGAACGTCAGTCTGCGCACCGTGGAAAAGCATCGCGAGAATCTCATGCAAAAGATCGGCGTGCATGAACTCGCGAGCCTGACGCGCTGGTGCATCCAGGCGGGGATCGTTGACCCTTGAGCGACGCGGCGGCCCGAGGGGACGCGAGGCTGCCGGAGTGGCCATACGCGTCGCCGGTCAGCGACCGGCACTACCTTACCAGCGCTTCTTTGGGACGACGCGGCCCTTGGCGTTTTCGACGCCGATGCAACCCGGCGGAATGGCGACGAGCCGGCCATCGCTGCCTTCGAGGCTGCCAGCTCCGGCCGGAATTGCGATCATCCGTCCGTCCTTGCCCTGGGCTCCAACAAATCCCGCCGGAATCGTGACTGCATGGCCATCGCGTCCGACCAGTTTGGTCGTCGTCGTCGAAGTGCTGGCGGCGCGACCGTCCATTGTTGTTGGTTTGATGCTCATTTTCGCTGGCTTTGAAGTTTTGTCGGGCATGCGGTCGGTTCGCGCGGTTACCGGAAAGATAACCATGGGCCTAAATGGGGGGCGTGCCAATGCCAATCAGGCATGGCCGGCGAGATGGGGCCTCCCCCAGTGCTCCGCGAAAAACGATGTCGGAATCAGGTAACGGCCGCCGGAATCGGACGGTGGTAACGCAATTGCGACCGCTGCCACGCTTCGCGGGTTTCTTCTTCCAGCGCCGTTTCCGGTACTGGGAGCTCGTAGCTGATCTTACCTTCGATCACTTCGCGCAGAGCGATGTCCTCGGGGAGCAGTTTCTCGAGCGACTCGACCAGCGCGCGATTGCCGCGCTTTAGCTGTTTCACGCGGGTGGAAACCACGTTTACGAGAATATTCGGATCATCGATGACCTTGAGTGCTTCCCGCAGGTAGTCGTCTCTCATGTGGAGATGGGCCGCAGCCCGATTGACACCGCCACCATGGATCCTTGGGTCGTATGCATAAGTGTTCTCAAGCGAGCCGGTTATCTTGGAAACTGACTGTTCGAAACACGACGCATATCGCCGCGACGGGAGGACCGGGCGGCCAATTCATTCCCGGACCACGCGGTTAGGTTGATGTTAAATCCGGCCTTCGCCCGGAGACGCGCCGGTGATTGACTCGCGGGACGCGCCTGCGACGCTCGGCGCGGGACGATGAGCGAGGAACAACAGCAGGATTTATTCGGGCTTTTTTCACCGGTTTCCGGAGTGCACAAAGCTCCTCCGGCGCCGGCGAGCCTGGCGTCCGGTGGCGTCGTGTTCGAGCGCAGCCTCCGCGCCAGCCGCTATCGTCTCACGGTTCGGCGCGATGGCATGGCGGTGGCCACGATTCCCGCGCGCGGCTCGGAGCGCGAGGCATTGCGTTTTGTCGAGCAGCACCGCGATTGGCTCGAGCGCGCGCGCGAAAGATTATCGCGCCGGCCGCACGGCGCCGACGTTTGGACCGTGGGCACGCGGGTGCTTTGGCGGGGCGAGTTGACCGAGATTCGCGTCGCCGTGGCGGGTGAGCGCCCGCAGGTCTGTCTCGCGGCGGATGTTTTTCGCGTGCCCCGCCACGACGGCGATCTGAAGCCGACGCTGGAGGCGCATTTTGCGCGCCGGGCGCGCGTGGAGTTGCCCGCGCGCACGTGGGAGCTCGCCGCCATTACCAACGCGGCGGTGACGCAAGTGACGGTCCGAAACCAGCGCTCCCGCTGGGGTTCCTGCTCGGCGAATGGCACCATTTCGCTCAACTGGCGGCTCGTCCAGACGCCCGAGTCCGTACGCGACTACATCATTTACCACGAGCTGATGCATCTGCGGGAGATGAATCACTCGCACCGATTCTGGGCCCGCGTGGCGGAAGTATGTCCGGGTTGGGAGGACGCCGAGCGCTGGCTGAAGCGGAATGGCAGCCTGCTCGGCCTGTAGCCCGGACTTTTCGCACCCTGCTTCCCTGCGCCGCCACCACGCGTCCTAAAATCTTGGCTGCGGCCGCAGCCGCCGGGAGCGTTCGGGCTACCGCCAGTCGATCAGTTCGACCTCAAAGATGAGCGTGGCTTTGCGGGGAATGCTCGGCGGCCGGCCCATTTCCCCGTACGCGAGCCAATAGGGGACAATCAGCGTGCGTTTCTCGCCCTTGTGCATGGAAAGAAACGCCTCGTCCCAGCCTTTGATCACGGCACCGGTCCCCACCCGGAAGACGAACGGCGCGCCGCGCTTGTAGGAACTATCAAACGGCGTGCCGTCGAGCAGGCGGCCGTCGTAATGGCAGATGACTTCGTCGCTGTGGCGCGGCGTCGCGTCGCCCGTGCCCTGCGCGCGCACGACATAACGCAGCCCCGATGGCAGCACATGCGCGGTGCCATACGTCTTGGCGATGAGCATCGCCTCGTCCCCGCTCAGCTGTGGCTTCTCGGCGTTGAGCGCCTCCCTCATCGCGCTGTTGATTGGGCGACCCGGGTCTTTGCGGGCCAAAATGCCTGAACGGGTGACGAGCGCGGCCGTGAGCAGGAACACGCCCAGTAAGACGAGATAGAACTTATTGCGCATGGCCAACCTTCCGCCCGTTCCCGGGAAATTTGCAAACCTCCAAACGCGCCGCGATCACGCTCAGAACCCGTACGTAATGGTGCGGGCACCCGAGATGCCACCGATCGTGATGGTAATGCCGGCGGTAAAGTCCACCGGGTAGGACTCGTTAGCCACGAGATTGATCGATTTCACGTAGTTCGTGGAGCCGACAATGTTGCTGTAGGCGACGAACCCGACCCCGTGCTCCATCATGTATTGATCGGCGGCGGCGGCGAGCTGCCGGGCATTGTTGAGGACGGCCTTGTCCTGCGAAGCGAGTCGGACCTTTTGGAATCCGGGAATCGCCAATCCGGCCAGCACGCCGATGATCACGACGACGATCATGATCTCGATCAGGGTAAAGCCATGGGCTGGGGCGGACTTCATTCGGGACTTCCCGGTTTGTTACATAATCTGGCAGTAATTACCCGCCAATTTTCGGCCATTGAATTACGGTGACTGCGTATGATGGCCGGGCCAGAAGCTCCAGGACCACGATGTCCATCGCATTGCCCTCGATGGTGCCTGCGCTGCCGTGCAGGGCGATCGCGAAGTCGGGTTTCGAAAATTTTTGGTAGAGGCCTTCCGCGCGCATGCCGCGCGCCCCGATGCCGCGCTCCTCGGCCGGCTGCCTGACGAGCACGGCCGTGCCAAACCACCGGTCTTTCAACCCGACCAGCATTCGCGCGGTGCCCGTTAACCCCGTCATGTGAACGTCGTGACCGCACGTCTGCATCGTGGCGACTTCCGGGCCGGCCAAATCTTTCACGCGCACCTTGCTGCGTAGGGTAAGCCGGTTTCCTTCGCCACGGGCAAGCCGTCGAGGTCGCTGCGAATCAGGAACGTGGGCCCCGGCCCGTTGCGCAGCACCGCCACTACGCCAAAGCCGCCAACTTATTCGGTGACTTCGAAGCCGGCGCGGTGCAGCTCACCCGCCACGACCCTGGCGGTGCGCTCCTCCATGAGGGAAAGATCCGGATGCGTCTGGAGAGCATGGTAGAGCGCGTCGAGCGAGGCGTAGTCGCGCCGATTTTTGGGCCACGAGCTTGCCGAAGGTCGGCGGAAGGGGCCGCGCTCCGCGACGGCACGATCGCAGCCAGGAGCAGAAGGGGGAGAAGCGTTCGGCAATGCCCAGGGAGAAAGAGAGGGCCGATGGCGCCGCGAGGTCGCGTTGTTCATTCTTAAGCCGCGCGGTGCGGGCGGCGGCGAGCGCGGCGTTCCGCCGCGCGCCTCAAGCGGGCAGGAACGAGCAAATGTATTCGCAGAGACCGGAGCCGACGACGATCGTGAAACCGCTGTTGCCCGGCACATCGAAGAACGTGCCGGCGGCGTAGGCGCGGGCGTCCTTCGCCCCGTCGAGAGTCACGAGGCACGTCCCGGCGATGATTTCCATCCGCTCCGGCGCACCCGTGTTGAAGTGGTAGGTGCCGGGGCGGATCAACCCGAGGGTTTTCTTGGTGTCGTCCTTGAATAGCACCGTGTGGCTGACGACATTGCCGTCGAAATAAACGTTGGCCTTGGCCACGACGGTGACTCCGACGAATTGGGCGGGAAGCGAGGACATGATGCCCCGGGTTGATGGCGTTGCTCCCCGCCCGAAGCAAGCGCCACGTGGGGCGCGTTTGTCATCTAATAGATGACAAACGGAGCGAGGTTGCCGCATGGCGGCCCGGTGGGGAACGATGCCACCCGGATGACTCGTCAGGGAGGCGGGATCCGCAATTCCATCCCTGGCTGGAGCGGCCGGCCGGCCCCGAGCAGCTTGGAGTTTGCTTCCAGAATGGAGCGCCAGCGCTCGGGGTCGTCGTAATACCGCCGGGCGATATTCCGCAGGGTGTCGCCGGCCTGGACCAGATAAACCCGGATGACGGGCTTGGTGCTTTCACGGCCGACGTTGACCCGGCTGGGATTGGTTCGGAATTCAGCCGTGGCGGCGACTCGGGTCGGTGGGGCCTTGGCGATTTCCGGTGCGGCCGGATTGGGCGTCGACGATCCCAGGCTGGACGCGGCGGACGCGTTCTGGGCGATGGCGGCGGCGAGTTCGGCGCGCGCGGCCGCGGTCGCTTGTTCGGCCCGACGGCGGGCATCTTTCTGTTCGAGGAGTTCGGCGCTGAGCTGGGTGAGGGTGGCTTGCACCTGATGGTTGCTCGCCACGATGTTCTTCAATTCGGCATTTAGTGCCACGTTTTCGGTGCGGGCGCGTTCGAGGTCGGCCTTGGCGGCGACTTCGGAAGGTGAGGCCTGGGCGATTTCCGGTACGATCGGACGGGGCGGTAACGGCGCCCGGTCGGATTCGGTGGACGTGTTCTGGGCCACGCCGGCGGCCAGTTCGGCGCGCGCGGCGGCGGTCGCTTGTTCGGCCCGGCTCCGGGCTTCTTTCTGCTCGAGGAGCTCCGCGCTGAGCTGGGTCAGAGTGCCTTGAGCCTGATCGTTGCTCGCCACGACGTTCTTGAACCGCGCGTTCAGGGCCACGTTTTCGTGGCGGGCGCGCTCGAGATCAGTCCGGAGTTGGGCGGTTTCCTCCTGCAATTGCGTGTACGTCCGAAGCGAGGTCGCCAGTTTTTCCTCGAGCTCGGAGACCTTGGCGCCGGACGCGGACACCGCGTCGCTGGCCGTTTTGGCGGCCGCGTTGCTGGCCGCACGCTCGGCCGAAAGTTTGGCATAACTGGCCCGCAACGTGGCGAGTTCGCGGGTCGTTTCATTCAGCCGCGCGACGGACTCGGGCGATCGGCCGCCGTTGGGGTTGTGGTCAAGGGCGGTGCGCAAGGCGTCCCCTTCCTTTCGGGCCAGCGCCAATTCCTGCTGCAGGACCTTTCGCTCGAGGCTGAGCTCAGCGACCGCCTGGGCCGGCGCGGCCTCGCCCGTCAGCTCCACGTTCGAAGTCCCGCGCCGAAAATGCGTCAGACTGCAGCCCGCCAGGAGCGGAAGCAGGACGGCGGCGAGAATGGCCCGAATAATGAACATGAGGCGCCGATACGAAAGTGAAGGGACCGAGCGGGGCAATCATTCCCTTGTCTTGCCTGGGGACTTCGCCGGCCGGCGCCGGGAGCTTCCAGCGTCCGACCTACCGTGTGCGCCAATGTGCCGAGTCGAAACCGGCGGGCGCCTCGCCATGGCCCTGTCGAGACGCGACCATGGAGTGCCTGATGATGGCTTTCCTCCAGCGACTGCTGGCCGCGATTCGAAAACTGCCTTGGGCGGTTTTCGTGCTCGTGGGCGGCCGTGCGGATTTTTGTCGGCGACGCGTTGACCACCGATTGCTTCGCGCTCTTTGCGCTGCTGTGGCTGCCGCACGGACTTCGGCCCGTGGAGGGTCGCGCGGCGGCGACGCGGACCATTTGGCAAAGCTGGCGCGAGGCGCTCGCGGACGTGGCGGCCAACCGGCGGTTTCTCCACTATCTCGGCGGCCTGCTTTGCCTGGCGGCGGCGTTTGTGCAGGTGTTCGACGTGCTCGCCGTGGAGGCGGTGGATCGCGGCCTGAGCCCCGGCCGCCTCTGGCGTGGTCATGGGTTTCAACGGATTTTTTTAAATCAGGTTCCTCGAGCTGCCGCTGAATCAGTGGGTGCGACGATACCCGCTCCGTCGCGTGCTTTGGTGAGGATCCCAGACTTTTGCGACCGCGGCCGATAAGTATCGGGCGATCAAGTTTTCCCGGCATCCGCACGCGTCCACCGCCCGTGTCTTTTCGAAAACGCACTCGGCTCGGCCGGGCGCGCGCATGGCTGGCTTCCGGGGTGGCCGAGGCTTACGGTCCATGAATAATAGCTCGAAATCGCACCGAACCTTGCTACGAACCAAGCTGCGAAATTTTAAGGCAGTTTACCTCTGGTTGATTGCGCGTTTGCTACCCCGATTACCCCTTTGCGTTCACCCCTTTCACCTCTGATGAAGCCTTCCTCTTTTTTTTCGATTGTGGTCTCGCGCGGCGTGGGTGAATGCATCGCCATCGCGGGAGTGCTGGGCGTATTCCCCGCGCCGGCACTGCGCGGTGCCCAGGAATTCTCCGAAGCCGAGGCCTTCGCGTTCACGGACCGCTATTGTTCAAATTGCCACAACGACGTGGACAAGGAGGGCGGTCTCGATCTCACCAACGTGAAGTACACGCCGGGGGACTCGGCTAATTTTCTCACCTGGGTGAAAGTACATGACCGCGTCCGGTCGGGAGAAATGCCGCCGAAGGAAAAAAAGCGGCCGAGCGCCGCCGACGCCTCGGCCTTCGTCAAGGGCCTCGCGACCTCATTGACGGCGGCCGAGCAAATGACCGTGGCCCGCGACGGCCGGGCGGCGCGGCGGCGGCTCAATCGGATGGAGTACGAAAGCGCCCTGCGGGATTTACTCCAGGCGCCGTGGCTGCAGGTGCGCGATCAATTACCCGAGGACGGCGAGGCTTCCCGGTTTAACAAAGTCAGCGCGGCGCTCGACGTCTCCTACGTCCACATGACGCGCTACATGAGCGCGGCCGATCAGGCGATGCGCCAGGCCATCAGCGTCCAGTTGGTGCACCCGGAAACGACGACCAAGCGCTACTACGCCCGGGAAGACAGCGGGATTGCCCGGTGGAACGGGCGCCAGCGGGGTAATGTCACCCCGGAGAGAAATACCTTTCCCGCCCTCGGTACGAAGGCGCAGCCGGACGTGTGGGCGTCCAAGGAGCCGATGACCGTGGGCGACAAGGATCCGGCCACGCGGGAACAGGAGGCTGTCGGCTGGGTTTCGAGCAATTACATCACGGGTTTCGGTTCCAGCTGGAACAGCTTCCGGGCCCCTGTTACCGGTCGCTATCGGTTGCGCTTCAGTGGCTACACGCTGTGGGTTGGTGGGTATGGCTATTGGAAGTACACCTACGGAGTGCCCAACGATGGCCTGATCGACGGGGTGCCGCAGTGGTACACGCCGAACTTTGCGGATATTGCGCCGGGGCGGCGGAATGAGCCCATCACGATTTATACCAAGGGCGGGACGATGAACCGGCGGCTGGGCGGATTCGACATCACGCCGGAGCCAACGGTGAACCAGCTTGATGAAGTCTGGATGCTCGCGAACGAGTACCTGGTGACGGACTCGTCGCGGTTCTTTCGCTCGCGGCCCACCATCAACAGCACGTTGATTTCGGCGCAAGGCGGTTACACGAATCCGCTCGCACAGCGCGACGGCATGCCGGCCGTCGCCTTTCGGTGGATGGAAGTGGAAGGGCCGCTGTACGACGAATCCACCACGGCGGGCTATCGGCTCCTTTTTGGCGATTTGCCGTTGAAGAAAGTGGAAGCCGGCGCTCCCGGGGTCGCGATCGAGACGGTTTCGACGGCGTCTGCGGGCCGCGGTGGACGTGGCCGGGGCGGACGCGCCGCCAAGGGCGGTGACCCCGCGGATCCGGCCGCCGTCGCGGCGTACCAGCAGGGCGGGCGTGGTTCGGGCGACGTGTCGACTCTCAAGCCCGTGATAGTCGAGGTGGTTTCAGCCAACCCGCCGCAGGACGCAGAGCGGTTGCTCCGGGCGTTCATGCAACGCGCGTATCGCCGGCCGGTCGAGGAGCGGACGGTGCAGAATTTCCTCAAGCTGATCAATCAGCGGCGGGAGGCGGGCCTCGGCTTTGCCGGTTCCATGCTCGCGGGTTATACGGCGGTGCTGGCGTCGCCCCAGTTCGTGTTTGTCGATGAAGTGCCCGGTCGCTTGGATGACTATGCGCTGGCGACGCGGCTGGCTCTTTTCCTGTGGAACTCGGAGCCAGACGTCGCGCTGCGCGCGCGGGCGGCCCGCGGGGAATTGCACCGGCCGGAAGTACTCAAGGCGGAAACGGACCGCCTGCTCGCCGATCCCAAGTCGCAGCGGTTTGTCGATGCCTTCCTTGATTACTGGCTTGAAATTCGCAAAATGGAGGACTCCACGCCGTCGACGGCCCTCTACAATGACTACTACCTCGACGACGCCCTGACCGAAGCGGCGCTGGCCGAGCCCCGCATGTTTTTCAGCGAACTGCTCAGCCGGGACATGCCGGCGCGGAACATCGTGGATTCTGATTTCACGTACCTGAACGATCGGCTCGCCGCGCATTACGGAATTTCCCGTGTCGAGGGGATTGCGATGCGCCGGGTCGGCCTGCCCGGTGACAGCGTGCGCGGGGGACTGATGACCCAGGCGATGGTCCTCAAGGTCACGGCGAATGGCACGACCACGTCACCGGTGATTCGCGGCAAGTGGATCATGGAGCGGATCATGGGCTTTGATACGCCGTTGCCTCCCGCTTCCGTCCCGGCGGTTGAGCCCGATATTCGCGGCGCCGTCACGATTCGTCAGCAACTCGACAAGCATCGGGCGGATGAAAGTTGCGCGATGTGTCACCGGAAAATTGATCCGCCGGGTTTTGCCTTGGAAAGTTTTGACGTGATGGGCGCCTGGCGTGAACGCTACCGCGCGACGGCCGTCGACGTGGAACCGGAAAAGGGCTTCGGTAAAAACGGCTGGCCCTTCGCGTTCCACCTCGCGCTGCCCGTCGACTCGAGCGGCCAGCTCGCCGACGGACGGGCGTTCAAGGATGTCCGGGACTTCAAGCACCTGTTGCTCAAGGACGAGGCGCAAATCGCACGCAATTTGACGCGGCAATTGTCCGTTTTTGCCACCGGCGCGCCGGTGCGATTCAGCGACCGCGCGAAGATCGAAAAAATTCTCCAGGCCACGAGTGCCAAGGGTTACGGCGTGCGCAGCATCGTGAACGAAATTATCCAGAGCGACCTTTTCCAGAACAAGTAGACGCCGCCGAACTCACCTCCCTTTTTTCCAACCATTTCCCGCCGTCGGCGAACCTCATCCCCATGAAAACGAAAGCCCAAGCCGCCCCCCTCTACGGACCATTCATCGCCACCCGGCAGCCGCTCTCCCGCCGCCGCTTTCTCCGTGGGACCGGCGTGGCCCTGTCGTTGCCCTTGTTGGATGCGATGATGCCGAGTTTCGCGCGGGCCCAGACGGCGAGCTCGCCGCTCGCTCCCGGCGCGGTGCCGCGGCGCATGTTCGCCGTCTGTAACAACCTTGGCCTGCTGCCGGCAAACTTCTTTCCCACGGGAAGCGGGCGCGACTACGTCGCGTCGCCGTACCTCGAACTGCTGAAGGAGCACCGCAACGACTTCACGGTTTTCAGCGGGGTGTCGCACCCCAACGTCGATGGCGGGCATCCGGCGGACGTGTGCTTTGTCACGGCGGCGCCCCATCCCGGCAGCGCCTCATTCCGCAACACGATCTCGCTCGATCAACACATTGCCGAGCGCATTGGGATCATGACGCGGTTTCCGTCGATCACCCTTTCGGTCAACACCCGCTCGCGGAGTCTGTCGTGCACTGGGACGGGCGTGGCGATTCCGCCGGAAGACAAGGCGGCGGAAGTGTTCAAGCAGCTTTTTGTCCAGGGCACGCAGGTGGAGATTGACGCCCAGGTGCTCAGGCTCGAGACCGGCCGCAGCATCCTCGATGCCGTCGCCGACGAGGCGAAGAATTTGGAGCGCAACCTCAATGCGCCCGATCGAGAACGGCTGGATCAGTACTTCACGAGCGTTCGCGATCTCGAGGGTCGGTTGAAGGCTTCGCAGGGCTGGGAGAAAAAGCCGAAGCCAGTCGTCAAGGCGGCCGTGCCGGTCGATCCCTCGAGTCCGGCGGAGTACATGAAGAAAATCGGCGTGATGTACGATCTCGCCCGGCTGGCCTTCCAAACCGACTCCACGCGGGCCATCACGTTGATGATCGATAGCGTGTCCACGCCCGTGGTCGAGGGCATCCAGGACGTCGCGATCGTGGACGGCTATCACAACCTCTCCCATCACGGCAAAGCCCCGGACAAGATCGCCCAGCTGAAGGCGCTCGACGAAAACCATATGAAGCTTCTGGCCAAGCTGTATTCCGACCTGAAAGCGGTGCGCGAAGGCGAGGATACGTTGTTGAACCGGACGATGATTGTTTACGGATCAAATTTCGGCGATGCCAACGCGCACGTGTCGACGAACATGCCGGTCCTCTTTGCCGGCGGGGGTTTCAAGCACGGCCAGCACCTCGGCTTCGACAAGGATCGCAATTATCCACTGCCGAACTTGTTCGTCTCGATGCTCCAGCGCATGGGTCTGGAGGACGACAAATTCGCCTCTGCGACAGGGACGATGCGGGGTTTGGAAATGACCTGAGTCCGGCCAAAACCCGCGGAGATTTTTTGGGCCGGCAGCCTACGGGCGGCACTCCGCGCCGTCCGCCTTCGCGCAGAGCGCGCGTGCTACGGAATCCGCAGCGTGCGACCAACAACGAGATTGTTGGATTCGCCGAGAATGTCGCGATTCGCCGCCAGGATATCACCCCAACGGCCGGGCGTGCCGTAATATTGGGTGGAAATCTTGGCGAGAGTGTCACCGCCGGCGACGACGTGGAAACGGCCGGGGCCGGCCGGGGTGGTCGGCGCGGGGGTTGGGGTGCTCGGCACGCTCGTGACGAGGGAGGCGTTGACGCCGCTGAGATTAATCTTGGCCATCGGCTGGGCCGGCGGCGGCGGCGCGCTGGCGAGGCGCGACTTGAGCCGGGTATTTTCCTCGGTCAGGGTCGTGGCGAGCGATTGGGCGTCGCGCAGCTGATCGCGCAGCGCCTGAACCTGCGTGGCCGGGGCTCCGCCGCTCTTGAGCTGCGACAATTGGGTTTCGAGTTCTGTTTTCGCCGACGTGAGCTGGTTGCTCGCCGTCTTGAGCTGTTCGTTTTCGTCGCGCAGGAGCGACGCGTTGCGCAAGGCGCTGGCCAGTTTGGCTTCGACGTTCGCCAGTTCGGGCGACGGCCCGCGCGAGTCGGTTTCGACCGCACTGAGTTGTTGTTTCAGGCTGGCGCGTTCCGCCGTCAGCAATTCGACCCGGGTGCGGAGGACATCGAGTTCCTGCCGGAGTGCCGTGGTTTCGGCAGAACGGTCCGCTATCAGGGAACTGGCGGCGGGCGCGGCGCCGGTTCGCTGGGAGGCGAGTCCGGAGGCATTGGGCGCCATGGTGGTCAGCTCGGTTCGAAGGGTGGCGGCGTTCTGTTCGGCGCGGAAGCGGGCATCCTTTTGCGCGAGCAGGTCCGTATTGAGCTGGGCGAGCGCCGCCTGGGCCTCTTCATTCTTGGCGGTGATCGTCTTGACCTGTTCGCCCAAGGTGACGTTTTCCGCGCGCGTGCGGGCGACATCAGCGCGCAGCCCCGAAATTTCCCCCTGCAGCTCGGTGAACGTGCGCAGCGACGCGGCGATTTTTTCTTCCGCGGCACCCAACCGGGTGCGCAGCGTGCCGGCCTCGGCGGCCGAGGCCACGGCCTGATTTTTTTCACCCTGAAGCTTGGCGTAATCGGCCCGCAACGTCGCGAGTTCCCGGCTGGTTTGGTTAAGTTTTTCGACGAGCTTGGCGGAGGTGTCACCGTCGGCCGCGCGATTCTCGATGGCCATTCGCAAGGCGTCTCCCTGGGCGCGGGTCAAGGCCAGCTCTTGTTGGAGAATCTTTTTCTCTAGTTTTAGATCGAAATTCTCCTTCAGCAATTTCTCGTCGCCGATGACCGTGGTCACGGGGGTCGGTAACTTGCCCACGTGCACGTAACCGCAACCGCTAAGAAGGAGCAGGGCGGACAGGGACAAAAGGTGTGGAATAGGCGATGCGATCGCATCGGGTTTGATGAAGTGAGGATTTTTTGGCGGCGCAATGCCGAGAGGATGCGGAAATTACGGACTAGGGAATCCGCAAATCCGGTTCCGGCACAAGTCTCGTTTCGCGGCCCTCGGGGACGGCAGAGTGAAGGGTCACTTCTTGGCCGCTTTGAATGTGGCGAGTTCCGCGCGCGCGGCCGCAAGGTCGGCTTGGGCGGCGGTCAGGGCCCGGGCCCGCTCGGCGGCCAATACCTCGGCCTGTTGGGCTTTCGCCGCCACGCGATCAGCCAGTTCAATCCGGGAAGCGAGCGCCGCTTGGGCTTCTTTGAGTTGTGCCTGCAAAGTCTTGATTTCGGCGGAGGGATCTTGCGCCGGCGGGGCGTCGTCCGACGCGCGACCGCGGCCGGAGCTGCCGGAACTGGAATCAGGCTGGGCGCGCTCGAGTTCCTTCTTGGCCACGGCGAGATCGCTGGCGAGTTGGCGCTTTTCCTCGGTGACCGCGGCGAGTTGGTCGTAGAGATTCCTCGCTTCGTCGGGTGACGAGGGCGCGTGGCCCCCAGCTGACCCGGCTGGCGTCGCCACGGGCGCCGGGGCCTGGCTCTTTCCTGCCGCCGTTCCGGTGGGAGCGGTGGCGACCGCCTTGAGATAAGGATTGGTGCTTCGCAGTTCTTCCAGTCGGCGGCGTCCGTCCGCCAATTGCTTGGGCGTCATGTTGCCGAGGACGGTGTCGAGCGCCTTTCCGGTGCTGCCACTTTGGGCCGCGATGGTCAGCCAGGCGAAAGCCTCGGGCAGATTCACCGCGGTTTGCCGCCCTTGGGCAAACGCAAGGCCGAGATTGTATTGTGCGATGGCATTGCCGCGTTCGGCCTTGGCCTTGAGTGCGGCGAATTCGGCGGCGTCGTTCTTTTCCGTTTTTGGGGCAGCGGCCGCCGGAGCCGGGACGGCCGGCGCATTGGCGGCGGTAAGGCAGGGAACTGCCGTGACAAACGGCAGGACAAGGACGGCGAAACGAACCGACTTCATGGAGAACAACAGCACGACGATAGCATTGGTGCGGGGAGAAACAACTCGCGAAGCGACGACTAAGTGTTTTCCCGTGCCGCGGAGTTAGTTGGGGCAACGAGCCGAAAGTCGGGCTGTTCGATTTTCGCGCTCGGGTCACGAGGGTAGTTCGCGCGCCGGCAACCGCGCCGCGGTCGTCGCTGCCGCTGGCGAGGCGCGGGTATCTTCGATCATGTGAGGCCGGGTGGTCGCCACGTTTCAGCCGCCGGGACCGCGTTGGGCCGCCCTGTGTCCAGCAACTTCAACTCGAGGCTTGCACGAAGGTAAGCTAGCTTACCAACATGTACCCCCCACGTCCCCATGGTCGCGCCGCACGCAAAATTTGAGCAGAGTATTGGCCCGATCCTGGGGGATATCAGCCGGCTGGCGCGGAAGGAATTTGATCGCCGGGTCCGCGATTTGCACCTCACGCGCGCGCAATGGCTGTTTCTCTACCATGTCACCCAGCAGCCGGGCTGCACGCAGAGTGAACTGGCGGAGCGCCTGCAGATGGAAAAAATCACGGTTAGCCGGCAGGCCGAGCGCTTGGTTCGGGCCGGTTGGATCGAGCGCTGCGACCATCAGGACGATGGCCGGGCCTATCACCTCTATGTGACTCCGAAGGCGGAACCCATCATTGTCCGCCTTGCCGCGGTGGCGGAGGAATTGCGGGCCGATTATTTGCGCGGGTTGCCAAGTGCCCGTCGCACGGCGCTGATGGTCGATCTCTTGCACATCAAATCCAATCTCCTCCGTCTCGATTCGAAATCCAGACGCCGTTCTCATGAATAATACTGAAATTTGCCGGCGTTTTTGCCGCGGGCTCGTGGCGGTCCTGCTCTTGGAATTAGCGGGATGTTCACCGGCGAACAGTGGCGCGGGCAAGACCGCGGCGCCGGCCGTTCCGGTGCAAACCGCCGTGGCCCAGCGGCAGGACGTGCCACGCTTGGTGGAGTCGGTCGGAGCGGTTCAGGCGTTGCGGACGGTGGCGGTCAAGTCGCAGGTCGACGGGATGATCGCCGAGGTTCACTTTCGCGAGGGCGACGAAGTGAAGGCTGGCGATCCACTGGTCTCGCTCGATCAGCGCCCATTCGAAAACAGCGTCCGCATCGCCCGGGCTGATCTGGCGAACGCCCGGGCCGAAGCGTCCAAGGCGACGGCGGATCTCGAGCGCTACAAGGGCCTCGACCAACAGGACGCAATTTCCAAGGAGCAGCTCGCCCTGCTCGTCACCAAGGCGGAAAC